>CAIPKT010000168.1 GCA_903865705.1 uncultured Chlorobiaceae bacterium | reverse complement strand
ATGTTGTGCTATCTTTTTGGTGCAAAAGATAGCACAACACCTATAGAATCAGTTTATGAGGAGCTCTTCACAGGCTTCACCCTCTTCAAGAGCGTCAAGGATTTCGTCTATTTTGTCTTCACTGTCAATTTCGCCATACCATAAGTTTTCAGGATAGATAACCAGAACCGGCCCTTTTTCGCAGAGGTTGAGGCACCCTGTTGCCGAGACGGCTACATCGCTCATACCCCGGTCGGAGAGCTCGCTTTCAATGTAGGGAATCAGGCTGAGCGACTCCTTTTTGTGGCAGATACCCTGTGGCGTCCCTTGCGCCCTGAAACTTGCGCAGACCAGAATGTGATGTTTTGGTTTGTCCATGATTGTTTTTCTTGAATGTTAAAAATACTGCCAATTTATTTCTGTCAGCTCTTATCCCTCTCTCAATCCAACACCCACGGGGGTTCCATCTACCTGTTTACAATTCATCCTTCCTCCCTGCGTCATCCGCATCCTCCGCCAGTGCCGCTGCAGCTTGAACCGCAGGCGTGGATCTGGCTGCTTTTCATCAGATGTTTCAGATCCTGGCCGTTAAAAACTCCGTATACGGCCTCCTCTATGACTCCTTCAAGAACCATGACTTCAATGCCTTTTGCCTTCATCACAGTGGTGGGGGAGCCGCCAGCTCCGTTGACCAGCAGCGCCCGGCAGTCTTTCAGCGTATCGGCCAGTGCTTCCCACCGCTCTTTGCCTCCACCGGCGGGGGGGGCGGTTCTTGCATCGACAAGAATGCATTCTCCTGTATCGTTCATGCCATAGATCAAAAAGCGTTCTGCTTCGCCGAGGTGCTGGTTAATCAGCACGCCCTCCATACTGCTGACGGCGATATAGGGCCGCGATTCAGCAGGGTTTTTGGGCAGCGCGGCAGCCTCGGCAAGCTTTTGCATCATCTCTTCGCTGTTGATTTCGCCAATAATACCGACTGCATCGGCGCGGCATCGGGCGCAGTGTTTCATTTGCGGCAGATATTCGCCTGTCGCGTTCTGAATTGCGCTCACTAAGTCGGGAGATGGTTCAGCAATATTTTCAAACACCGTTTCTGTAGTGCTGTAGTAGGGCATACAGTTAAGGATGTCGGCTCCCAGTTCAGCTACTTTCCGGGCGACTTCAATCACATGGCTGTCGTTAATGCCTGGAATGATAATCGAGTTTACTTTAGCAGTAACGCCAGCCTCCTTGAGTTTTTTCAATGCTTCAAGCTGCCTGCCGATCAACAGTTTGGCGGCATCCAAGTCGCGGTACATTTTTTTGTTATGCCGAACCCAGGCGTAGATTTCCGAGCCGATCACAGGGTCGATGGCATTGATGGTAATGGTCACATGGCTCACTTGCAGTTCAGCAAGTTCATCAATATAGGGTAGCAGGTCAAGTCCGTTGGTTGCCACGCAGAGCAGCATCTCGGGATATTTTGCCCGAACCAGCCGAAGGGTTTCCATGGTCTCGTCTGGGTTGGCGAACGGATCTCCAGGACCGGCAATACCTACAACGGCAATGTTTGGCGAAAGAATCATTGCCTGATCAAGGTAGTGCATAGCCTGCCGGGGGGAGAGAATCTTGCTCGTCACTCCGGGACGGTTTTCGTTCATGCAATCGAATTTCCGGTTGCAGTAGTTGCACTGGATATTGCATTTCGGCGCAATAGGGAGGTGGATACGCCCGAACTTGTGGCGTGACGCATCGTTAAAACAGGGGTGGTTTGCGATTTTCAGTGTCATGGTGTCCTCCCTTTACATATATGTGTAGCCGATTGATGAAGCATTCTGCCGCTGTTCGATCACGGTGTTGACAATCCGGTCAAACAGTTCCTGGGTGCCTCGGTAACCCAGGTGGTGCATTCTCTGGCCTCCGAATCGGTCGTGAATCGGGAAGCCGAGCCTGAGCAGTGGAATATTGTTTTTTCTTGACATGGTGTACCCTTTACTGTTGCCGATAAGAAAATCAGGTTTCAGTAACTTTGCTTCATCTTCGATATCGACAAAGTCAACGCCTTCACGCACCTTGATACCAAGTTCTTCCATGTCTGGAATCAGCTCCTTGATGCTTTTTTTCAGAAGGCCGCTTTTTCCTCCTGAAGCACAGAGGACAGGGGTTAT
>CAIPKT010000167.1 GCA_903865705.1 uncultured Chlorobiaceae bacterium | reverse complement strand
TTCATAAATCTCCTGTTCTTTTCTGAACAACTGTTCTCTGTTTATCCTATAACATATAAATAAGCCTGGACTCTTCAACTGACAAGTGTTCCTTGTGAGTCGTCTCACACAATTCGCTCATGGTCAGGTTTCAAAAATTTGTGCCACATTGCTGGCAATCGTTGCCTCCAGCTCGCGAGCCTGCGCATTCAGGAGTTCCAGCTCCTCGCTCACGGCTTCATCGAGTGCGCCACCGACAATGAGGAGCGCTCCAAGAAACACTTTCAGCGAAACAACTTCATGCAGGAGCAGTACCGAGAGAAAAATTGTCAGCACCACGCTCAGCTTGTAGGATTGGTTATATTTTCAGAAAGCCTTCAAAACTCTTTTCCTCTGATTATGTATATTGATTTTACGTGTTTCAATGACCTTTAACCTTACGAGACCATGGTAGCCAGAATTCAGACTCTTTACCTTTTTCTTGTTGCTCTGCTTGCTTTGGGAAGTATGTTTTTCCCCTTCTGGAGCTTCAGCATCCCGACACTGGTTTTTGTCACCGATTTCGCTCAATTCCCTGATGCTGGAATCATGCAAATCACCAGCAGCTATGCCGCAGGCGTATTTTCTCCCCTCACTGCTCTCGTTGCCATTGCGGCTATCTTTCTCTATAAAAAAAGGGAACTTCAAAAGAAACTTATTCTGCTTGGGATACTCCTCTTTGTGGGCGATCTGCTTTCGGGCCTTGCCAGTGCACATTTTTTGAACCAGTATTTTAACTGCACCTGCATTGCATTCTCCCACAAACCTGAAGCGGGGTTTTTCATACTCCTGCCAGAACCGGTATTTCTCTGGCTTGCGCTGAAAGGGGTTAAAATGGATGACAAGATCGCCAATGCATACAAAAGGCTCTGAACAATGCCGGATTGTCTGGTCTATCGGTGACCCTCACGGCATCGGACCGGAGATCATACTGAAAAGCTTTCTGAAACTTGAGCGATCCGGCCACTCCTTTCTTGTCGCCGGATCGTATGAGGTAATGAACTATTACCGGAAAGTGCTTGACCTGCCGGTAGAACTGGAGCTGGTCAAAAGCGCGACTGATCCGGTACGCAATGGGGTTCTGCGTGTGCTGAGCATTGCTGAACCGGAGAGCTTTCTGCCCGGCACTTTATCGGCTGAAGCGGGTAGGCTTGCCATGGATTCACTTCATGCCGCTGCTGAACTTTGCCGCAAGGGCGTGTGTGACGCTCTTGTTACCGCTCCGATCCACAAAGAGGCGATTGCACTGGCTGGTTTCGGGGAAAAAGGCCATACGGGATTTCTCGGAAAAATGTTCGGAGTATCCTCTCCCACCATGATGTTCTATGATCCGGTCACGGAACTCAAGGTAGCCCTTGCAACCATTCATGAACCCCTTGAGCGTGTTCCCATGCTGATTCGGAAGATGAGCCTGGATGCTTTTCTCACAAACTTGGCCACATCACTCAAAATCGATTTCGGTATTGCCGAGCCCCGCATTGCTGTGCTTGGCCTCAATCCCCATGCTTCGGATGGCGGCGTGATAGGACGCGAAGAACTGGATGTCATCCGTCCCTGCATCGAAAGGCTGTCAGCCAATCTGAAGGTAAAAGGCCCCTTCCCTGCCGACGGCTTTTTTGGGTCAAAAATGTACCTTAATTACGATATTGTCGTAGCAATGTATCACGACCAGGGATTGCTTCCCTTCAAGGTACTCGCCTTCGATACCGGAGTAAACGTTACACTTGGTCTGCCGATTGTACGGACATCGCCCGATCACGGAACCGGTTTTGATATTTCCGGAAAAGGAGTCGCTTCCGCAAGAAGTTGTTACGAGGCAACGCTGCTTGCCATAACCATCGCCCAGAACAGAAATAATAAATCAAAGTGCCCATTATGATCTCCTTCATCAATGTTGACCTCGAACTCGATAATAAAACGGTTTTCAAAAACCTCAACCTGACCATCCAGCAGGGAGAGCTTGTCTATATTGTCGGCAAAAGCGGCAGCGGCAAGTCAACACTGCTCAAGTCGCTCTATATGGATATCAGTCCAAAAAAAGGTGAAATACTGATTGCCGGATACAGCTCGCGCACCATTAAAAAACGGGAAATCCCGCACCTGCGCCGCAAGCTTGGCATTGTTTTCCAGGACTTCCGTCTGCTCGAAGACCGTAATGTTTATGATAATCTGGCTTTTGTGCTCATGGTAACCGGCACAAAGGAAGCGCTGATTAAGGAAAAAGTGATGCATGCGCTCGACAGTGTTGGCCTAGCACATGCGGCAAAACAGATGCCTCTTCTGCTCTCGGGGGGGGAACAGCAGAGAATAGCCATTGCCCGGGCGCTGGTACGCGAGCCCCTTGTCATCCTTGCTGACGAACCAACCGGGAACCTCGACCCCGACACCTCACTGGAAATCCTTGAATACCTGAAAAGGATACACCAGAAAGGGATCACCGTCATTATCGGCACCCACGATTACGAACTGGTCTGCCACTCCCCTTTCCGGACTTTACAGATCAAGGATTTCAACATAACCGAGACCACCATGGAACCTTGTGCTACAGGCTTCAGACCGGCGGCAAGCAACAGCCCCGCGTAATCTTCATTATGCTGGGATTTTCATGCCTGAAGTTACCGATTTCTTCCTTGCCAGAAGGAAGAAATCTCGTATATTGTCCCTATCATGAAGAAAGAAGCCATAAAACGTATCATCAGAGACTTCCATGTCACTGCACTGCCAGCCCTGAAAAGGCGCTCGCTACAGGTGCCTTTGGATACGGGCAAGATCATTACCCTTGTGGGAGTGAGGCGCAGCGGCAAGACCTCTTTGCTGTTCAACGTCATCAGTGACCTCTTGCAAAAGGGCGTGCCGATAACCTCAATCCTCTATGTCAACTTTGAAGATGAGCGCCTTGAATTGAAAACAGAGGAGCTGGATCTTTTGCTGCAGGCATGGCAGGAACTCTATCCGGAGGTGCTCCTTAATGGTTGTTATTTTTTCTTTGATGAAATCCAGAATATTGCGGGGTGGGACAAGTTTGTGCGGCGCATCTATGACCGTGGCACGAAAAACATCTTTATTACCGGTTCAAACGCCCGATTCCTGAGCAGCGACATCGCCACAAGTTTGCGAGGGAGAACCATCAGTTATGAGGTGTTTCCCCTCTCTTTCGGTGAGTACCTGACCTTCAAGGGTGTTACGCCAGACCTGAACAGCTCTCACTCCCTCGCCCTCATCAATCATCATCTTGAGAACTATCTCAAGCATGGTGGATTTCCAGAGGTGATCGGGTATGATGATGCGTTGCGTAACCGGGTGTTGCAGGAATATTTCAATGTCATGATCTACCGTGACCTGGTTGAGCGGTACGAGATCAAAAACCTCCCTGCTCTTAAATTTTTCCTGAAGCGGATCATCTCGTCGGCAACGAAACAGATTTCGGTCAACAATATCTATAACGAATTGAAGTCGTCGGGATTCAAGATCAGCAAGAACCTGTTGTACGACTACCTCGAAGCGGCCGTAAATATATACCTCGCCCAAATACTGAGGAAATATTCCAGCTCGCTTGTTAACAGAGAACTGGGTGAGAGAAAGGTCTATGTGATCGACTCTGGCCTGTTGAATGCTCTTGACTTCAAATTTTCGGACGATACGGGAAAAGCTTTGGAACAGGCTGTCTTTCTGGAACTCAAGCGGCGGGAAAAGGAGATCTACTTTTTTAAGGATAAATCGGAATGTGACTTCATTGTCAAAAAGGGTTTCGATGTGACGGAGGCTATTCAGGTTTCAGCCACCCTCAGTGATGCAAAAACGCGTCACCGGGAGCTTCGCGGCCTTGCTGAGTGCTGTAACAAGTTCGGTTTACGCAGTGGCCTGATTATCACACTCAACGGAGCGGAAGAGTTTGAGCATCATGGAATAGCCGTTACGATCATGCCGCTTTATCGCTGGCTGTTGCTTGAGTAAGCTGCTCATTCATATCGCGTCAAAAACAATCGAAAACCGGACAGGGACAAGGTTCTATAACTAGCCATGCATAATCCGCTCTCCATCTTCCAAAATTGTCTCCATAAATTTTTTTCCTGTTGCTTTAATCAGCTCTATCTGTACATTACGGTAATATGCCGTACAACATAAACAAGCTACTCATGAGCACAAATCTCAAGCAAAAAGGTGTAAAAGAGCCAGCAGGGACAAACAACAAACTCAATCCTGCGACAAGAGTCTCTTCGAAACAGTTGACTGAGGGAAAGACCCGCTTGGAGGCACGGATAACCCGGAATGTTCACGCACAAATCAAACGGGCCGCTGAAATTCAAGGCCGAACGGTGACTGATTTTGTTGTGTATGCGGCTCTTGAAGCTGCAACGAAAGCAATTGAGGAAAATTCCGTTATCCAGTTGTCACTCGAAGGCCAGCTTGCCTTTGCCGAAGCTTTGCTGAATCCACCAGAACCTAATGCCGCTTTACGACGGGCATTCGAAAGTCATGCCAAATTGTTTGGTCAGGATCAATAACCCTTATTAAGAGATGAAGCTGCCTCCATTTTCAGTGATTCCACTGAGCAAAGACAAGGTACGAGAGGGGTTCTGCTCTGGCTCTGAGGCTCTGGATCAGTACTTTTCAGCACAGGTCGGTCAGGATACAAAGAGGAATATCACCAAATGCTTTATTGCTATCGATAACGACAATCAAAAAATCGCTGGCTACTACACACTTTCAGCCGGCCAAATTCCGTTACCAAAACTACCCGAAAAGATCTCCAGCAAAATGCCCCGCTATGATGCCGTTCCAGCCTCAAGAATAGGACGTCTCGCTGTAGACCGGCTCTATCAAGGAAAAGGGATCGGAAGCGCACTCATCGCGGATGCTCTTCTCAGATCATCAGATTCATCACTGGCCGTCTACGCTCTGCTTGTCGATGCGAAAGATGAACAGGCGGAGTCGTTTTATCTGCATTACGGCTTTATCCAGTGCATCGAGACCAGCCTCACCCTGTTTTTACCGCTAAAAACCATAGGTAAAATCTAAGCAACTCAGGCATTTTACCAACACGAACGCCGCAAAACCCGACTACATGAGTTTGGCAACTACCTGTATCATCCACAAAACTGCGTATTCTTTAAATGGTTTAACAGAGAATGATTCAGTTTAGGAATCCACTCGGTATAGGCCTGTTGAACCTCATCCTCGTTATAGGGTCTTGTTCCTGTAAACGAAAAAATTGCCTTCTTCAATGGCGGGATTTTTTTGAAGGTAATAACTTTTCTCATAAGAAGGGAAGCTTTTGATATTTCTTCCTTACCGTAAAGACAGGAACCATCCAGGCAGGTCTTCGAAAAATGAATGATTACTCAAAGCTGCGATACCATACCTTTTCACCGCTACTGCCAGAAAAGATCTCTCCCTTCGGTCGAGATGACAAAAAAAGGCAACAGAGAGAAAACCACAGAAAAAGCTGTAAATTCACCCCCAAAACAGGCCCGCTTCCGGCGGCGCTTTTTCTTCCTAAATCAATTGTGCACTTTTGGCTCTCGACTACACTACCCTGAACCTGCTCCGTCAGAACCATCCTGCATGGCGCCTCTTGTGCGCCCTACATGCGCCTTTGGTGGCCGGTTTTCTGCACCGGGTCTTTATTTTGCCCAATGTGCGAATTCTGTCGCAGGCCGATCTGGTTGAGGCGCTGGAGGATGAGCTCTTTTCTTTGCGCCAGCAACTGGGTGGCGACGCACTTCCCGGTACGGCGCAAAGCTACCTGAACGATTGGGCCGACAACGACAAGGGGTGGCTGCGCAAATTTTATCCGGACGGAACGGATGAGCCTCACTTTGACCTGACAGCTTCAACCGAAAAGGCACTGGCCTGGCTGGAGGGGTTGGCCGAGCGTGCATTTGTGGGCACGGAGTCGCGACTGCTTACACTCTTTGAACTCTTGCGGCAGATGAGCACGGGAAGCCAGGCTGATCCGGAGGTGCGGATTGCGGAGCTGCAAAAGCGGCGTGACGATATTGATGCCGAAATTGCCCGCATCCGTGCCGGAGAGATATCGCTGCTTGATGATACCGGCTTGAAGGATCGCTTTCAGCAGTTTCTGCAACTGGCTCGTGAGTTGCTGACCGATTTTCGCGAGGTGGAGCATAATTTTCGAACCCTCGACCGCCGTGTTCGTGAGCGCATTGCCCTCTGGGAGGGTGCCAAGGGGGCGCTGCTGGAGCAGATCATGGGTGAGCGTGATGCCATCGCCGATTCTGATCAGGGCAAAAGTTTCCGGGCATTCTGGGACTTTCTTATGTCTCAGTCACGCCAGGAAGAGCTAAGCCTGCTGCTCGAAGAGGTTCTGGCCTTACCGCCGATTGTTTCTATGCGCCCCGACAGCCGTCTGCGGCGAGTTCACTACGACTGGCTGGAGGCCGGAGAGCATACCCAGCGCACCGTGGCCCGCCTTTCCGAACAGTTGCGCCGCTTTCTGGATGACAAGGCGTGGCTTGAAAATCGCCGCATCATGGATATCCTGCACAACATTGAAACCCAGGCTCTTGATGTGCGTGAAGACCTCATCCCTCCTGGTGCGTTTATGCCTCTTGACGGCTCCTCTGCGGCAATCGAACTGCCTCTCGAAAGAACACTCTATCGGACTCCGTTCAAACCTTTGATAGCAGGAGTTGCCCTGGATGAAGGGGATGCGGAGATTGATACCGCCGTACTCTACGCCCAGGTGGTGGTTGACCGGGCCGAGCTGTTACGTAATATCCGTCTTGAACTGCAGATGCGCAGCCAGGTCACCCTTGGAGAGGTTGTTGAGCGTCACCCGCTGCATAACGGGCTGGCCGAGCTGGTGGCCTATCTGCAACTTGCCGGAGAGTGGCCACAGACGACGGTGGATGAAGGAGTAGAGGAGCAGGTACAATGGCAAAGCTCGACAGGCAAAACCCGTGAGGCCACCTTGCCGCGTATTATTTTATTAAGAAACTGATAATGAACCATACAGAGAGTGAAAACAGCGGAGCCCCTTTTCATGGTCAGGAGCTCGCGTCAATCGTGGTTCCCCTGCTAAAAGGGGTGATTTACCAGGAGGATAGTCCTGCATTATGGGGCACTTTACTCAACCTGATGGCTGCCGTCCGCGATTACGTGGCGGTGCTTGGTCTGGAGTTAATCCTCGATGAGGCGGAAGGATACGCTTTTTTACGATCGAATTCCGAGGGAGACCCGGAGGGGACGAACAGCGCTCCCCGCCTGATGGCACGCCGCCAGCTCTCCTACCCGGTCAGCCTGCTGCTTGCGCTGCTGCGAAAAAAGCTTGCGGAATTTGATGCGGGCGCTGGTGACACGCGCCTGATTCTTTCGCGGGATGAGGTGGTTGAGCTGATCAGGATTTTTCTCCCCCCCGCCAGCAATGAGGTCAAGCTGATTGACCAGGTTGATGCCTCGCTGAATAAAATTGCCGATCTTGGTTTTATCCGCCGGTTGCGGGGAGAGCGGCAGATGATAGAGGTGCGCCGGATTATCAAGGCCTTTATTGATGCCCAATGGCTGGCCGATTTTGATAAACGGCTTGACGAATACCTGCAGCGACCGGTAAAAGGAATGGAGAAAGATGATGAGTGAAGCACTTGAAATGGGATTTGTTGCCGATGACCGTCTGGCCGGTTTTCGCCTGCAACGGCTGGAAATTTTCAACTGGGGCACCTTCGATGGCAGGGTCTGGACGCTCAAACTGGGCGGAAAAAACGCCCTCCTCACGGGAGATATCGGCTCCGGAAAGTCAACACTGGTCGATGCCGTGACCACCCTCCTGGTGCCAAGCCAGCGCATTGCCTACAACAAGGCAGCAGGCGCCGACAACCGTGAACGCACCCTGCGCTCCTACGTGCTCGGCTACTTCAAGTCGGAGCGGCAGGAGAACCTCGGAGGTGGCGCCAAGCCGGTCGCCCTGCGCGAACTCAACGGCTATTCAGTCATTCTCGGTGTCTTTCATAACGAAGGCTACGACAAGACCGTCACCCTCGCCCAAATTTTCTGGATGAAGGATGCCGCACAGCCAGCGCGTCTCTATGCCGCATGTGAACGTGATCTTTCCATCGCTGCCGATTTTTCAGCCTTCGGGACTGAAATTTCAACCCTGCGCAAGCGGCTGCGTGGAGCGGGAGTTGAGCTGTTTGAAAGCTTTCCACCCTACGGCGCATGGTTCCGGCGACGTTTCGGGATCGAAAATGAGCAGGCGCTCGACCTCTTTCATCAAACCGTCTCGCTCAAGTCGGTCGGAAACCTGACCGATTTTGTGCGTCTCCACATGCTTGAACCCTTCACGGTCGAGCCGCGCATTGCCGCCCTTATCCAGCATTTTGAAGATCTCAACCGGGCGCACGAAGCCGTCCTCAAGGCGAAGCGGCAAATTGAGATGCTGGGCCCTCTGGTGGCGGATTGCGACACGCACCACACAATGGCGCAACGATCGGAAGAGCTGCGCGGCTCCCGCGATACCCTTCGTCCCTGGTTCGCCTCCCTCAAACTCGAACTGCTCGACAAACGCCATGCCTCGCTGAATGAGGAGCTGATCCGTCACCAGATCGTCATCGAACGCCTTGAGGCGGAGCGTCGCACCCATCAGGCGCGTGACCGCGAGCTGCGCCGAACCATCGCTGAAAACGGCGGCGACCGGATTGAAAGTATCGCGGCAGAGATTCGCCAGCAAGAGGAGGAGCTCAAGCGACGCAACCAGAAATCGGCCAGATACGGAGAACTTGCACGCCAACTGGGAGAGCATCCTGCCGCGACCGCTGAGGAGTTTCATCGTCAGCGTGCCGGCCACTCAGCCATGCACGAAACAACCGCCGACGCTGAGGCAAGGGTTCAGAACGATCTCAATGAGACGGGCGTCCTCTTCACTCAAGGGCGGCACGAACATGAGCAACTGAGCGCCGAAATCAAGAGCCTGAAAGCCCGCATGAGCAATATCGACGAAAAACAGATTGCCATGCGCCGCTCGCTCTGCCATGCACTGAGTATCGCCGAAACGGAGATGCCCTTTGCCGGTGAACTGCTTCAGGTACGTGAAGAGGAAAAAGTGTGGGAGGGAGCCATTGAACGGGTACTCCGCAACTTCGGCCTCTCGCTGCTGGTGCCCGACATCCACTACCCTAAGGTGGCCGAATGGGTGGAGCGAACCAATCTCAAAGGGAGGCTGGTCTATTTTCGGCTGCGCCAGCAAACTCGAAGCGAAGCGTTACCCGACCACTCAGCCTCACTGGCACGCAAGCTCGCCATCAAGGCTGACTCACCCTGTTTTGACTGGCTCGAACGGGAGGTTGCCCATCGTTTCGATCTGGTCTGCTGCACAACACAGGAGGAATTCCGGAGAGAGAAAAAAGCAATAACCCAGGCCGGCCAAATCAAATCACCCGGTGAACGCCACGAAAAGGATGACCGCCACCGCCTTGACGACCGCAGCCGCTACGTGCTCGGATGGAGCAATGCAGCCAAGATTGCCGCCCTCGAAAAGAAGGCCAAACTCCACCAACAGGAGCTGACCGAACTCGCAAGCCGTATCAGCTCGCTGCAGCAGGAACAAAAATCGCTCAAGGAGCGGCTGACCATCCTCTCAAAGCTTGACGAGTATCCCGATTTCCGCGATCTCGACTGGCAGCCGGTAGCCTTTGCCATCGCCCGGCTCGAAGCGGAAAAGCGTGACCTTGAAGCGGCTTCGGATCTCCTCAAAACCCTCACCGACCAACTGGCAGCGCTCGAAATCGAACAGCAGGAGACAGAGCGACAACTTGACGACAAAAAAGACAAACGCTCAAAAATAGAGCAGAAAATCAGCGTCATCACGGACTTACAGCAGCAAACGGCGACGCTGCTCAGTGAAGCTGGGCCCGAAGCTGCCGGGCGTTTTGCCATGCTCCAGCTCATGCGTCAGGAGGCCTTCGGCGATCAGTCACTGACGGTTGAATCGTGCGACAACCGCGAGCGGGAGATGCGGGACTGGTTGCAGACAAAAATTGATACCGAAGACCGGAAACTCTCCCGATTGGGCGAAAAGATCATCCGGGCGATGACCGAATACAAGGAGGAG
>CAIPKT010000166.1 GCA_903865705.1 uncultured Chlorobiaceae bacterium | reverse complement strand
TTTTGGTCGGCCTCGCTGATGATGCGTGAAAAAGCCTGAAAGACGGCAATTTCTTCGGTGCATGGCGAGCGCAAGTCCTCTTCGAGCAGGGCAGTTCCTGCTGCGTCGAGCGTCATTCCCTTAGTACTCATCACTTGCTGCTGGTAACGTTCGGTTTCGGCTCGGGGATCTATCCGGCTGACGGTGAGCGTCTCCATGGAGCCGTTCAATGTTTCAGTGAGGTGAGCCGCGGGATCGGAGGTGGTAAGGTGCACCGGCAGGCCACGACGGGCAAGCTCAAGAGCTACTGCTGCTGCGAGGGTTGTTTTACCGACACCTCCTTTACCCATGAACATAACAAGGCCCTTGCCTTTGAGTGCGATATCGTCAACTAATGTCAGGAGGCCTGGAGCGTTGAGGGTGATGGGTAGTTCCTCACTGGAAAAAGAGTGCTGATCTCCTTTGGAGAGTAACTGGCGCAAGGCTTCAAGACCGACCAGATTGAAGGGCTTGAGTGCGACCTGATCGGTCGGCAACGCCTTAAGGCTCTCAGGCATGGCCGATAACGCTGCCTGCTCACGCGAAAAGAGTGCAGCAGCAAGCGCATCCTCTGCCGCTTCGTTTTGGGGGAGTACGGCGTTGATGATGAGATAGTGTTGTAAAATGCCAATTGCAGCAAGCTCTTCACTGGTTCGGGCGACTTCGCCCAAGGAGGACTGCTGGGCCCGGGAGACCAGAATCAGGCGTGTACGCAAGGGGTCGGACAAAGCTTCCAGGGCCTCACTGTACTGGGAGCGCTGCTTTTCAAGACCGGCCAGAGGGCCAAGGCATGAGACGTCCCCCTTGCCCTCTTCAAGAAAACCACTCCATGCGCCGGGCAGTTGCAGCAGCCGGATGGTGTGCCCGGTTGGTGCCGTGTCGAAGATGATGTGATCGAAGCCGGCGGTAAGTGCTGAGTCGGTCAAGAGGGCTGTGAACTCGTCGAAGGCAGCAATCTCCGTCGTACAGGCGCCGGAAAGCTGTTCCTCAATGCTTTTGACGATGCTCTCTGGCAAAAGACCGCGTACCGGTTTAACGATACGGTCGCGATAATGCTGTGCCGCTGCCTGCGGGTCAATTTCGAGCGCAAAGAGGCCTGTAACGGCATCGACAGGAGTGATTTTGCTGCCGATTGTGATCCCGAAGACCTGGCCGACATTGGATGCCGGGTCAGTGCTGACCAGCAAGATTTGTCGCCCGGCTTCAGCGAGTTGCATGGCCGTTGCGCAGGCAATTGAGGTTTTGCCAACGCCCCCTTTTCCGGTAAAGAAAAGGAAGCGCGGAGGCTCTTTGAGAAATTTCATTGGAGTTGTTTCGTGAATTATCCGCAGCAATTGCTATCGGAGCAGCAACTTTTTGCTTTTGTTGGCTCTGCTGCTGGCAGCGTTATGGATGCCCATCCGGCAAGTTCAGCCCGGCTTGGGTATCGGCCACTCAAGAGTACTTCGCCATCGACAAGAATCAGCGGAAGGGCCTCCTCGCCCAAACTGTCGAGAAAGTTTTTTACCGTACGGTTTTCTGCGAAGGCCAGTGGTTGACGGGCCAGATTGAAGCGCTCTATCTGAGCCCCATTCTGCAGAGCCCAGTCAACGTCAGCCGAAAAGCTGACCAGTGCTTGATCGACGTCTATTCCGCAAACGCCGCTGTTGCAGCACAATGCGGGATCAAAAACTTGAATTATAGCTGTTATGGACATTTCGTGTATTGTTAAATTTATTGAGTTACAAATTTATTAAATATCAGGCAATTCAGGTGTTTTTAAATGTACAGTAAAATGGAAACGTTTTTCGTAAAGAGCGTCCCGCCGGTTTCTGTATCCTGAATTATTTGCTGTTTCTTAACAATCACTTAACAATTCCGTAACTCTTTTTGGCTTATAATAAAATTGAATTATTCAGGGCGTATCGCGATTTTCGTCTTGTATAATTGATTGCACGTCGGATAATGAATTCTTGTCCCCGATGATACTCTCCCTTCAGTATACGCCATTAGGCGAGCAGCTTCTACAATGCCTGAATAATTAGCGCCATGAGTGCACAAAAAAAACAAAATGTACTATTTCTCTGTACCGGTAATTCATGCCGGAGCCAGATGGCCGAAGGATTGCTCCGTCACATGGCGGGTGACCGTTTTGAACCATTAAGTGCAGGACTTGACCCGGGTAGTGAAGTTCATCCTTTAGCCATAAGGGTTATGGCGGAAATCGGTATCGATATCAGCGCCCAGCAACCGAAAGCGGTTTCTCTCTATCTCGGAAAAACAGTGATTCATTACCTGATGGTGGTGTGTAACAAGGCACAATCAACCTGCCCAAGGATCTGGCCAGGCTTGGCGAATGAAAAACGGTATTACTGGCCAATACCCGATCCGGCGGCAATCTCTGGTACTCCTGAAGAACAGTTGGCTGGTTTTCGTGAGGTTCGGGATGAATTGAAGGAACAATTAACATTGTGGGTGACCGACGTTTCATGTTAAATCAGGAGATCAAAAAAAAACTGCCTAATTTTTGGGATTTTGCAGCTTTTATCCTCGTGATGGGACTGGTTGCTTTTTTTGCATGGGGAAGTCGGCAGATGGCTGTGCCCTATATACCTGGTGAGGCGATTTCCCTTTCGCTTGACCCGATGCATCTTCCCATGTACGCAATGCGTACCGTGCTTCGGATGATTGCAGCGCTCGTTCTTTCGTTTCTGTTTACTTTCACCTACGCAACTTTGGCCGCTAAAAATCGTCGTGCAGAAGTCATTATGGTTCCGCTGCTCGATATTCTTCAGTCGGTGCCGATTCTTGGCTTCCTCTCCATTACCGTTGCGGGGTTCATCGCTCTCTTTCCAGGTAACCTGTTCGGCGTTGAAATGGCCGCTATTTTTGCCATTTTCACTTCCCAGGCATGGAACATGGCTTTCAGCTTTTATCAGTCGCTGAAAACCATTCCCAAGGAGCTCAAGGAGGCTTCTGATCTTTTTGGGCTCTCATCCTGGCAAAAGTTCTGGAAACTGGAAGCATCCTATGCAACACCAAACCTGATTTGGAATACCATGATGTCGGTTTCAGGCGGGTGGTTTTTTGTTGTAGCTTCTGAAGCCATTACTGTCGGCAAGACTTCTGTGACACTTCCCGGGATTGGTTCCTATGTGGCCCAGGCTATTGTGAGCAAAGATCTTTCGGCAATTGGCTTTGCACTGCTCACCATGCTGATTGTCATTCTTCTGTACGATCAACTGCTTTTTCGTCCGCTGGTAGCATGGGCTGAAAAGTTCAAGATCGAATTGACCGTAAGTCAGGATCCCCCTGAGTCATGGATTCTTACGATGTTTCAACGTGCGCACTTGCTTCACCGTTTTGCAAAAGGTATCGGTCATTTCTGGAATAGTTTTATTGAAAAAATTCCGAAACTGCCCCGGCGCAATCTGACATTCAGGGAACCTTCACCTCTTGTGATCAAATTACAGGGAGTTACCTGGAATGGACTTTTGATTGGTGCAATGGGGTTTGGAGCATGGATACTGATCAATTTTGTCAGCAGTGGGGTCGATCATTCCGAGATTGGGAAGGTCTTTATGCTGGGGCTTATAACACTTGCCCGCGTGATGGTGCTGCTGACCCTGGCTTGTGTTGTTTGGGTTCCGCTGGGCGTTATCATTGGGCTTAATCCTCGTTGGGCAACAAAGGTTCAGCCTTTAGCCCAGTTTCTGGCAGCGTTTCCGGCTAACCTCCTTTTTCCTGTTGCAGTTTTTCTGATGGTGCGATACCGGCTTTCTCCGGAAATCTGGACAGCGCCGCTCATGATCCTCGGAACTCAATGGTATATCCTTTTCAACGTTGTCGCCGGGGCATCAGCCATTCCAAATGATCTTCGTGAAGCTGCCAAAAATCTTGGCCTTTCGGGCTGGCGTCTCTGGAAGCACCTTTTGCTTCCAGGTATAATCCCTTCACTTCTTACCGGTCTGGTCACCGCTTCAGGTGGAACATGGAATGCCAGTATTGTTGCTGAAGTGGTGAGTTGGGGCGACACAACACTCACAGCTACCGGGCTTGGTTCCTATATCGC
>CAIPKT010000165.1 GCA_903865705.1 uncultured Chlorobiaceae bacterium | reverse complement strand
TCTCTTTCCCGTTATCATACGCCACTGAAATTTCGGTCCACCATGAAGCATAACTCTCGCTTCGCCAGTCTCTTCAATACCGGATTTCAGAACGTTCAGCATTTTCTCTGCTGCGAAAGATCGATCATCCGGATGAAAAACTTCCAGCACATTGGTAGAAAAATTCTCGAGTTGATCTTTTCCTACAATTTCATCACGATAATACGCATTCTGCCAGACTAGCTTTCCATTCGCGTCACTAATAGAAAAAGAACCAGGAAGACTCTCGGCCATGGCTTTAGTAAAAGCCCATTCGTGCTCTCCAAGCACTTCTCCCCTAAGGGAAAAGAAATCTGTTTTTATATTGTTCTTTTTCTCTGTCATTGAAATTTTTTTTGGCTTTTGCCCTATGAAATTTATATGGTGTTTTACAGTAAATACATGTATTGGCTACGCGGAAAGCCACCGCAAACGTATAATCAGAATTAACAATTTGAATATACAATATTGTTAATTCTGATTTGACTATAAAATTACTTTGAAGGAACACATCAAGAGGATATTATTACTATTATTTAGCCCCTTTGAGCAAACCCGCGGCAAGCTTTCAGAAAATGATTATTATCAAAAAAACAAGCAATCAAAACATCAACTCTTCCATCAACGAGTGTTGCAATATTTCTGTGAATGATTAACAGGTATTGGAAGCTTCTTCTTCTGAATCGTTAGATTCCCATGCCAACCACCTGTCAAATTGCATTATGGGATCCTAACCCTCCAATCGTCTCTATGAAACTCTTTTTAAAGCTTGCCTTATTTTTTCTTTTATCAATAAGCGCCGTTGCTGGTATCTCTTTTTTAAGCCTTGGCTTTCTGGTTTCGCAACATGCCTCAAATCCCGAAAAAAGCGATGTTATTATTGTTCTTGGTGGCGATAACGGACTCAGGGTACGCAAAGGGGCTGAACTTTACCGTGCAGGGTATGCCAACCATATTATTCTGACAGGCATTGACGAACGATTTTACCGTCCCGCGCACCCCAACTGGCGCGAACGCAGAATGATAACGCTGGGAGTTCCGAAAAATGCGATGAAGGTTGATACAAAATCCAAAACAACCTGGGAAGAAGCAGAAAACACATCAAAGACGATGAAGAAAAATGGATGGGAGAGTGCTATTGTGGTCAGCGATCCTCCACACATGCTCAGGCTTCATCAAACATGGAGCCGGGCATTTGAAGGGTCATCAAAAAAATTCATTCTTGTATCGACAAGCCCTAAATGGTGGGACAGGGTATTGTGGTGGAAAAACAAGCAAAGTTACCAGTTTGTGATCAGCGAAATCAAAAAGAATCTTTTCTACGCAGCAGTTCATTACTGATCAGGAGTGCCCGCTCTATGAAAAAACATAAAGCATTCATAGAGCACTACCCCACGGCAGAGCTTCGAGGAATATGATACTATAACGATTTCAATGTCTCAGGGTTGAATTCCCCACCGCTTGCGGTGAAAGCTTGCTGGATTCTTCTATAAACAGATACCCCGCTGCTTGCAGCGGGGAGCTTCATTACAAAAATCAGGAGTGCCCGCCAACAACGATCCGCATGATTTTGATATTTAAAACAACAAACCGGATGAGCTGCCACGGCAGATTTTTCCGCCAGTACAGAGTAGTTTTTGAGGGTACCGGTGGATATGCCTCGTCATAATATGCCTTGACTTTATTCGTGTTCATTGGCTTTTGATAGTTGAGTGTTTGACAGATAATTACGGTTATTCCGGAATCAGCCACCAGAACGGATAGCCTTTTGCCTTATGGAAAAAGAGATAGTGCAGGATGACTTTCAGCCAGTGTCCTGCCAGACCAGCCTCGCCGAGAGAGTAATTCATGTCACGACCCCATTCCGGATACTTTTCCCAGTCGGGGACAACCGGGAAAAGGGTCATTGATGCGCCAAGACCATCAAATGAGCCAAATCCTGCTGATACAACACACGCGGCCCCCATTTTGCTCATTGAGGCTTTGTGGCGATGCTCCCCTGCTCCCTGAATTTTTTCAGTAATATTAAGCGCTACAATTTTCCCCATAACCCCTGCCGGCATGCCGGTGCGAGGCGCTGTCGGAAAAATCTGACGGCCACTCGGACTTGACATGGGTTTTGAAATTGGATGAGGAGGTGCAAAGGCAATCCCCGGTGCGTAGATGTTTTTGAACAAAGGATTCTGATAGATCGACGGCCAGTCATCAGCTTTCCACTCATCAAAGGGCTTTGCAGTATAATCTGCATCAACCTTCATAAACTTGTTCGGTGCGAACATCTTATCTGTAATATCCAGACCTGATTTATCGTAGGCGGTAAGCCCGACACCTGAAAAAGAGGGAATGAGCATGGCAAAATCAAATTCCTGTATTTTTTCTTCTCCACCAAGCGTTTCGTAATATGCCTTGCCTGGTTCAACCTTATAGACGCCGGCGCGCCGTATCCAGTTGATGCCATACTCGGCCATTATGGATTCGGTGAAAACTTTGGTCGGAGTATAGTAGCCTCCCCTGTTAATAAAGGCCCCACCCATACCAAAGTCACCCAGTTCGTACTCATTCGACAGCCAGGTAATCTGCGCCATATGGCTGAGCCCGAGTTTCGAAATTTCATAGGCAACATTAAGAATATATTCAAAAGCCGCTCCCTGACAGGTTGCCATGGCATGGCCAGTACCAATTAATATACGTTGCTTATGACCTGCCTGCATCTTTTTGATATTGTCCTGAAGGTTTTCCCAGGCATGCGCTGCATGGCTGTAAGTACAAACCGAAAAGGTATTCTTATCCGGGCCAAGACCTTCCGTTGCTTCAAAATTAAGCTTTGGACCTGTCGCATTGACCAGATAATCATAGTCGACCTTCTCCGTCTGACCGTTCCGGACTCCATCGGTATATTCAATCGTCACATACCCTTTTCCAATCTCCTGATCACCCTCAGGATGGATTTCAATCGCCTTTGCCTGCTTAAGAATAATGCCCCAGCGATTATAGACTTTTTTCAGTTCAAAGCGTACATCATCTATAGACATCTGTCCAACACCTACCCAAATATTGGATGGAATCCACTGATAGTAAGCGTTTGGAGTAACAACAACCACCTCATGATGCTTGCCAAGTTTTTTTTTGAGAAATGATGCGGCGGTATGGCCAGAAACGCCCGCTCCGAGAACAACAACTTTCGCCATAGAGTGTCAATTTTTCCAATTTACCCCATTACAACTTATCATACATCAATATATAGCTATTTAAAAGGTATTAGGCAAGCGGAATGCGATTTTTTGCTTGAACAATACCTCAGGAACAGTAAAGAGCGATGTGCAAATCGCCCGCAAAGCAAAGACCCCGGTTTTGTGTCTAAAAAGAAAAAACAGAGAATAAAAGAGGTAATATCAATAAAAAAATGGTAATCTGCTGTACACACCGTTCACAGGATTGGAAATTCAGGTTACCGCGAGAAAAGGCACAAATGGTTGTTAAAAAAAAAATGTTACCCCTTCATCCCGGAACTGTTCTGGTTGATGAATATCTCACCCCCATGAATCTCAGTGAAAACCGAATAGCCGAAGATATGGATATTCCTGTCTGGCGCATCAATGAGATTATTGCAGGGAAACGATGCATTACGGCCGAGACTGCCCTCCGTTTTGCCCGCTATTTCAGTACCCCGCCCCAGTTCTGGTTTGGACTGCAGATGGATTACGATCTTAAAGTTGCCCTGAATAATGAGGGAGCAAAGATAGAGCGTGATATCAAAGCCTATGACGAATTCAGAGCGTAATACTTCTTCAAACTCACTCTCTCTACAGCATAATTTCCTGCCTCTTCTGTAAGTTCCGGCGGTATCTGACGGTTTACCTTGGCCCCAAGCTTTCGAATCTCTTCAACCCTGCCCACAAGATTTCCTCGTCACTCTGTCATGCATTTCAAAGCCAGGTCAAAACGAATCCAACCCTCCTGACAGTTTTTTACGTGAATCAATCATGGTCTCAAATACCAGAAAGGCCAAGTATTCACGACCGCTTTCAAGCCGTCATGAGTATATCCCTGATTTATGGGATAAAAATTGCCGCCTTTTATTATGGCTTTTACGGTTGATGTAAGGATGATAATAATGTTTGTCTTTCGAGGAGACAAATAAGGGGTATCTATTTGTAAAGAATAACTTTTTTCTTACTTTAACACTCTTGAAAAGGCGAAGTGGCCGAGTGGTTAGGCAGAGGTCTGCAAAACCTTCTACAGCGGTTCGAGTCCGCTCTTCGCCTCAAGCAACAATAAAAAAGCCTGCACTATGCAGGCTTTTTTATTGTAAAGATTAACAATCTCAATTTGAACAGATAAGGCTATCCTATCTTTTCTGCACCGGAAATGATGGCCTTGACCAGCTTTTCAATAGTCGCGTCATCCATCAGTACAGGGATATTCAGGCAGATACTGCTGCGCAGCAAGATGCCGGTTTTTGGCCAGAGTGTTTCAAGATCGATATTGCTGTACCGGTCATACTCTCCCAAAAGATGGCCCCAAACGCCTGCAAAATGCCAGTCGAGCGCTTCAGGAAGAATTTTGGTACCGAAACCATGCCCGGTCAGGTGCGCTTCGAATTGCAATGCCGCATCACGATCCCTCACCCTGAAAATCAGGGTATCTCCCTGTGAACCAGCTTCATCGCTGAATGGCCTGAGGAAAATGTTGTCGAGATGACGGACAGCATCCTTGATTTTCTTCTTGTTCGCTCTTGACGATGAAAGAATGGCCTCTATTTTGGCAAGCTGGGCAAGACCGATTGCTGCTGTCACTTCGCTGAGACGCAAATTCAGTCCTTTTGACCGTCTGGGATCCTTGCCTCTTGGCAATCCGGCCAGGTGCATGTGGCCATGATCGGAGAATTCTGCAGC
>CAIPKT010000164.1:0-12500 GCA_903865705.1 uncultured Chlorobiaceae bacterium | reverse complement strand
ATCAGAAGGTGAGCCTGCAGTGGAAAAGAAGGAGAGTTCACTATGGAGCGCCTTCACACTCTATCTTGGCATGGAACCTGCGCTGTTCAGCGCTTTACCGTCCAGTCATGTGCAGATAATCGGCAGCAGTGGGGAGCTCGCTGAGGGCAACTCCATTTTTGTTTCAGTTTCTTCTGCTGACGAACCTGAGGGGGCACCTGCAGGCCTTTGCGCGGTAACGGTCTCCACCCATACCAGGCCGGAACCATGGTTTGAGGCAAAAAAGAGAGGGGATGCAGCATACCGTGAGCTGAAGCGTACCTATACTGAACGGGTACTCGATGTTCTGTCAGAACAGTTTCCCGACGCCCGAAATGCCATCCGCAGCATAACGGCCGCCACTCCGGTTACCTGGGAGCGCTACACCGGGCGTGTTCAGGGTTGCGTGGGGGGCTATCCTCAAATCTCGCTCTTCAAAGTTCGCGGACCCCTCACCCGGTTCGACAACCTGTTTTTTGTTGGAGACTCCATCTTTCCCGGCCAGTCTCTTACAGGAGTGGTAACCGGCGCCCGCCGTACCATCGAGCTGCTCCTTCAGCGGAATACAAAGAGAGGCCAGCAGCAACTATAGAGCAGGGGACGGTATTCTTTAATCTCCCTGCATCATTCATTTGTCTTTTTGTTATATATTTTTATACATAACGCTTGGAATTACAAACTTATTGCTTTGCCGATACCATAACGCTAAGAACATGACAACGATAAAAAAAATAACAGCATTCGATATCGCAAGGTACTTTATTACGTGTGGCATAGATTCTGAAGAAGAGGGGATTTCAAACCTGAAGCTCCAAAAACTTGTCTACTATGCACAAGGCTACCACCTCGCCATGTACGATCTCCCGTTTTTTGATGAACTAATTCAGGCATGGCGGCACGGCCCTGTATGCCCTGATGTTTACCAAAAATATAAAAGCTATGGAGCGCGTCCTATAACAGAGCACGTCGATGAAGATTTTACAAAAACCTTCACAAAAGATCATCTGGATTTGCTTGATGAAGTCTATTCAGTTTTTGGTCAGTTTGCAGCCTGGAAGTTACGCGACATGACCCATGAGGAAGAGCCCTGGAAAAACCATGAAGCACTTGCTGAAGAAATTCCACAGGAAGAGATGAGGCTTTACTTTAAAACGCGGCTCAACTGACTCTTTGATGAGTAAAGGGCAAAATAGAAGTAAAATCAAAGCGCCCGAAGCCAATAAGGGCGCTCATTTAACAGCTCTTAAAACAAAGGATTATAATAAAACACCGGTTATTTTTTCCCGCAGGCACATTCAAAACGGCAAATACTGTTTCTCTCAATTAGATCAAAAACAAAAGAGCGATTTTGCCGAAGCACTTTTCAGACGGAAAGATTTAACGTGGAATGATTATCACCAAATCCCAAAAGAATCGCTTGAGTACGAACTTCTTCCTTTTGATTGCCTAAAATAGCCTCAAAGCCAATATGTGTCACTGAAGACCTCGAAAAAGTCATTGTGATTTGATTCTCAGGCAATGATGGCAGAATTGTCGGATTTAGAGAACAAAACATCTATTACGTTCTCTGGATTGATTGCGGTTTTGAGCTGTATGATCATGGCTCTTAGACGGTAATGCCTCTTCCTTGATTCCCCGCCGTCCACCTTCCCCCCCATCCACACCATCACCACTCATCCCCTCTCTCGTCTTATTATATAGACAGGACTATCAAATAAAAATATACCAAAATCCTTTTATAAATAACAAGAAATATCTATTAAAAGAGCGTAAAAAAATGCAGGCGGGGGAGAGTGTCATGCTTTGTTGATTGCTCAATTAATGATATAAGGTGGAAGAATGAAGAGATAATAATTGTTTTTTCTTCCATATAGGTTTATATTTTATAAATTTCAAATAAAGGACTTATTATATATGGCGGACAAGTCACAGGGATTGTCTCAGGATTTCGTCCACTTGGCGCGAGTGGCGCTTTCTGAAAGAGGTCAGGATATTCAAGCGTTCTTGCATCGTGTAGCCAGAAAACGACGTGATGTCGATCCACAGCTTGCTCAAGACATTATTGCGCTCCTTCGAGAAGCGCCCACTCGCTCTTCTCCACTACGTCGTAGTGTAGAAGCCGCTATACCCGTGGATACCGATTCACGTTTTCAGCTTTTGCGGGTTGAGGCCAACCCGGAAATGCCTCATGAGCCAGTTTATTTTGGAGAAGTGAGGCAAACGCTGGACAGACTAGTAGAAGAGCGTCGGCGAGTTACCGACCTTTTCGAAGCAGGCTTGCAGCCCACTCGAACGGTACTGTTTACTGGGCCCCCAGGTGTTGGTAAAACCCTCGCTGCGCGATGGATCGCAAGAGAGCTTGGCAAGCCACTTCTGATATTAGATTTATCAGCAGTAATGAGCAGTTATCTCGGTCGAACAGGAGCAAATCTGAGGCATGTCCTTGACTACGCAAAGGCATTAGATTGTGTTTTACTCCTTGATGAACTTGATACAATTGCAAAGCGCAGAGACGATGCAGGAGAAATAGGTGAATTGAAGCGCCTCGTAACAGTTCTACTTCAGCAATTAGATGATTGGCCATCTACAGGCCTCTTAATTGCAGCCACCAACCATTCTGAGTTATTAGATCCTGCCATTTGGCGACGCTTCGAACAACCACTTGATTTCCCTCTGCCGACAAAAGAAGGGATTAATGTCTTTATACAATCTTTACTTGAGGGTAAAATTCAAAAATCCATTGAATGGTCAAAAGTATTATCAATAATTTTTTATGGAAAATCATATAGCGAGATTGAACGAGAAATTAATCTGGCGCGTCGGTCAGCAGCCTTAAAAGGCATAAATCTGGAAGCTCAACTACCTGAAATACTAAGAATGAGCACCCGTTCAAAAGATGATCAAATACAACTAGCTATTGATCTCGTTACTTTTGGGTTTGCATCGCAGCGCAAAGCCCATGAACTCACAGGGGTTGCTCGGGATACAATTCGATCCAGATCAAATCATGATATTCAAGTAATTTAAAGCTGATTGCAAAATGACGAAAAGAAACTTTTTGCTTGGAAAAGGTGAGCGGCTCACAGAAGATATAATCGTGAAGTCGGGTGGCGGCCCTAAAGATAAACCTTACACCTTTACAGAAGCAAAAGCTCGGTTGGCTCCTATGCTTATTAGTACATCAACTGTTGTCGATTCTCTTCCAAGTGATGCGTGTCCACATGATCAAGCGATTATTTCTATCGTTCTTAATCCCGAATTTCTTGCAAAGTCATATTACCCAAGTGAATTGCTTAAAGAGATTGGAGTTGAAATTGTTGGTAGTCGGCCAAAAAAAATTACACCCGAAAAGCGTTCAAAAGATCGAGAGATTGTTGAAACCTTTTCGACTGAGCTGTTCGCTCGAGGTTCTCGAAGCGCAATACGTGCATGGAGTCAAAGTCTCCCAAGCTGGCGTGAATCGAGCAAAGGAGCAAATGATTTAATTTCGATTGAAGAGATTACAGCACTTGAGCCACGGCAAAAAATTAAAGGTGTGATACCAAATCATGGTCTTTTTCCTTTGGAGATCGTACTTCACTCAGACGAATTGGAGTCACATACTCACGTTCTTAAAGAGTTTACAGATTATTTATTGCATAGGAATTTACCTGCTGAGTTTGGTCGCAGGTTTTTTGCGAAGGGTTTATGCTTTATTGAAGTTGACGCCCCTTCTGAGCGTGTTGAGGAAATCGCCCAGTACTCTTTGGTCCGCGCCATCCGTCAAATGCCTGAACTCCGATTGTTTCTTCCACCTATCCGCTCTTCCTCTATCCCATTAGCTGTACCTCAGCTTCCCAGCGATGCTCCAATTTCTAGTGATATTAGTGTTGCAATATTTGATGGAGGTATCCCGGATGAGCATCCTCTCAATTCATGGGTGACATCATATGAAATGCCAGATATGGGCCCGGCAATTGATGAGTATTTATCACATGGCGTATCTGTTACATCTGCAGCTTTGTTTGGTCATATCAATCCGCGCGAGCCGCTCCCAAGACCATACAGTTTTATAGACCACTACCGTGTTCTTGATGATGCGCCTAATAGTAATCCACATGAATTATACGAAGTTCTTGATCGGATTGAAGGAGCGTTGTCTACAAAGGAATATGATTTTATAAGCCTTAGCTTAGGGCCTCATCTACCTATTGAAGACGATGATGTTCATGCTTGGACAGCAGTTCTCGATGATCGTCTTTCTCGTACTTCAACTCTTGCGATAATTGCTGTTGGTAACGATGGCGAAAGTGATCCATTACTTGGGTTAAATCGTATTCAGGTGCCGGCAGACTGCGTTAATGCACTTGCCATAGGAGCTTGTGACTCTCCCGATGCAAATTGGCAACGTGCACTCTATAGTTCTGTAGGACCTGGTAGAAGCCCCGGAATAATTAAACCTGATCTTGTTGAATTTGGGGGTGTTGTAGATCGTCCTTTTATAGTGCTTGGACCAGAAGTACATCCGACATTATCAAGTACTGGAGGCACATCATTTTCAGCTCCGAGTGTTGTGCGTCTGGCTACTGCTATTCGAGCACATTTTAGCTCAAACATTAATCACCTTGCTATACGTACATTGTTGATTCATACCTCGGAAAAAAACGATCAGGATGTAAAAGAGGTAGGTTGGGGTCGCGTTGCAAGGAATTTGAATGATGTTGTGCTTTGCGATGATGACACCATTCGTGTTGTATATCAGGGAGAAATTTCACCAGCGAAGTATATCAGAGCTGCCATTCCTTTGCCTTCGGGTGTGATTGACGGTATGGTCACTATTAATGCGACCATTTGTTATAAGTCACAAACCGATCCACATCACCCAGGAAACTACACAAGAGCGGGACTTCAGTTAACATTTCGGCCACATGAAGATAAGTTCACTCGAGATGACCAAGTTCACCCCAATTCGGCAAGTTTTTTTGGATCGTGTGGCACCGGTTCAACTGAGGAAGAATTAAGGCGTGACGCGTGGAAGTGGGAGAATTGCCTTCATTCTTCAAAGCGCTTAAGAGGCTCTTCACTAAAGAATCCTTGTTTTGATATTCACTACAATTCTCGTCTTGAAGGTCGAAATTTTGCACCTGATGAGAAATTGCCCTATGCGCTTGTTGTAACTGTTCAGGCGAAAAATATCGTGGATTTATATGATCAGATTGTTCGGAAGTATGCGAATATTATAGAACCAATCAGACCGAGACTAGAAATCCCTTTGAGAGCATAAGATGATAAAATCATTTCTTTCATAAAAAGCTTATCAGGCAGGGTCCAAAAACTTTTGATAATAACTATTTCAAATCACCCAAAGGAGATTCCAACAACTTCCCTGAACCCGGATCATAACAGAAGTTTACAATTGAACCGTCTTTGATCTTTTCAACAACTTCATCAATGATAAAAAGTGGCACCAAAAACCACTCGCGTGGCACAACCGGGTTTCCAAAACGATCTTTGATCTCCATATACAGTTTTGCTGGCTCAAAAAATCGGTGAATCAAATTTTCCAGTTTTGTCCGATTGATGTTTGAAAGTTCATAAGTAGCAACCACATCCACATCCGCCATAAGAAACGTAGGGTCAAGCTTTGCGTTGGCAATCCGTTTTTCAATATCGCCGCCCGTCACGCCAATCTTGTGAACAACGTCCCTGTGCTCCTGAATCAAGGGATGATCTGATTTACTGCGGAGAACATAGATGGTACCGCTTGCGCAATCTCCCTCTTCTACCAGTCCTGAGAAAAGCGGCCCTTCAGAAGGTTCACTAATTCGCCGACCGGCTACATCTTTTTGTAGGGCCCTTTGCAAAGAACGCAGCAGGATATCGCTTTCGGTCCCATTGTCATAAATAACCCGAAGTCTTCGATCCGTTCTCTCATAAACAGTGATGAACTCTTCTCCCATCTCAGCAACATAAACCTTCTGCCCACCGAGAATAAAAAACTCACCTTGCCGGATTTGAGCATAATCCTTGAACTCGCGTGCCTTGCGAATACCCGTTTTCAACTCTTCCTGCACTTGGGTAAACAACGGCTTGAACGTCTCGAAATCAAAGCAGTGCGTGCGCTTTGCTATCTCCTCTGCCGCCCTGATTTCAGTGCGTGTTCTGACATGTGTCAGCCTGGTGATATCATTTTCAGATGCATTCAAAACTCCAAGTTCAGATAGCAACGCCTCATCATCCAATGCTTCAGAAGAGGTGTTGTTTGTGATGGGTTGAGCTTGCAGCAAACTATGTTTATCAAGACCGGAAAGGGCGCTCCGGCACTCCTCAGATGCACGGATTTTATCAAGCCGGACGGCATAGAGCCTTTCAAATATCTCTTTATCCTCACCATGAGCAGGCAGGCGACCATGTTGTTCAAAGAAACGCTCGATATCCTCGAAGCCTGCAATAATCCTCTCCTCACGAGGTGTTCTGGATGATTTGGTATCTACCTTTGCTTCAACCCCAAGCGCTTTGAGAAGCTCCTTATCACTCATTTCAGCCATTCTTGGCCTCCGCTGTCTTTTTTTGCAGGAAGGCGACACCCTCAGCCATCCTCTTCTCCCAAGGGTCTTGAGCAGTTAAAGAGGGCAATCTTCCTCGTTCTTGTTTGAATTTCAGAGCCCGCATAGCCAGTTCACGTGCTTCATCCAGTGATAGATTTACTTTCTTACCGGCAATCACCGAAGCCACCTGTTTAAGACTCTCCTCATTCATCGCCTTGGCAAGAATGGCGTATGCCTCTCCAAATGGATTGATGCGGTCAATCAGGTCAATATCAAGATCACGAACATCCATCGCAAATTTGCGAACCCCGTCAATCAGGGCAGTGTTACCACCTGGCTGCGGGTCATTGCTTGCATTGATAATCTTCTTCGCCTGCTGGGTGAGGTTCAGCGCGGTGATGGCATGTTGCCGCACAGCTTCCTGATCTTCCGCATTCAGATCTGGGTATTTATCTTTCACAATTTTGCCCATGCGCAACTGGGTCAACTCCTCCGCCACTACTTCCGAATCAAAAAGCCCACGTTCAAGTGCGGTTTTATCCTGCACAAAAGAGGCAATCACCTCATTCAAATCTTCCTGGCATATACGAACAGCCTCTTTGCTTTTTGGCTCAACCAACCCCTTTATCTCTATCTGGAGCTGTCCGGTTTGCGCATTAAAACCAACATTTTCTTTCGCCGGATCGTAACCACTTTCACCATAATCGAACCCTTCCACTGGTCTGTTATTGCTGTTCTTGGGAGTGAAGTTAAACTTTGGTGCCAGCACCTGCTCCATCAGCAGGCTTGCCGCTATTGCCTTCAGGGTATCATTCACGGCATCAGTCACCGATTCCGCTGAAGCGTCGGGTTCTGCAATCAAGTTGGTGAAGCGGGTGCGGGTCTTTCCTATGGCATCGCGTGTAGCACGGCCAATAATCTGGATGATCTCCGTCAGGCTTGAGCGATAGCCCACCGTGAGAGCATGTTCACACCAAATCCAGTCAAACCCCTCTTTAGCCATGCCAAGTGCAATGATGATGTCCACATGGTCGCGGTTATTTTTCTGAGAAGGGTCTTTCAAAGCGTTAAGCACTTTCGAGTGGCGCTCCGGGCCATCATCCACCAGATCAGCAATTTTCAGGATATGCCCATCGGTTCGCTGAACAAGGTCGAAACCGGTGACCGGATCTTTCCCTTTCCATGTTCCGATAGCGCCCATTATCTCACTTACTTCCGTGATCTTTCCTCGCTGTGTGCTCTCCCTCGAATTTACATTCGGGATATGAATAATGGTCTTTTGGTAAGTATCAAGGACATCCATTATTTCGTCCAGATAGGAACCGGAGTAGAAATAGTAGCCAATATCCAGTTGTTTCAGATACTGATAGCCGTTCAGTTGCTCGTAGTAGGTGTAAGTAACCGTCTCAAACTTCGACTCATCCTGTGGCGCAAGAACAGCTTCGGCATCGCCTCGGAAATAGGAACCAGTCATGGCAACAATATGAACCTTGTTCCTCGCTATAAACGTGCCAAGATGCGCCCCCAGTTTGTTATCGGGATTGGCGCTGACGTGATGAAATTCATCCACCGCAATAAGGCAGTCATCAAAAGCCTCCACGCCAAAACGATCAACAGCAAACCGGAACGTGGCATGGGTAGAGACCAAAATGCGATCCTCACTCTCCAGAAAACTCTTTACAGCGTTAACCTTGCCGCCGTTATCATCGCCCGGCGCATTACAGAGATTCCATTGCGGGGGCACTATCCAGTCAGCCCAGAACCCATACTTCTGTAAAGGCTCGTCAATGAAGCTTGCGCCAATCGACCGTTCAGGCACAACAATAATGGCTTTTTTAATATGCTGGTTGTGCAGCTTGTCGAGTGCGATGAACATCAACGCACGGCTTTTGCCTGAAGCGGGTGGTGATTTAATCAACAGGTATTGCTCACCTCGCTTTTCATAAGTGCGCTCCTGCATAACGCGCATACCCATTTCATTGGACTTCGTAGAGCT
Source organism: uncultured Chlorobiaceae bacterium (assembly GCA_903865705.1). Lineage (GTDB taxonomy): Bacteria > Bacteroidota > Chlorobiia > Chlorobiales > Chlorobiaceae > Chlorobium. Next base: position 3,959 of record CAIPKT010000164.1, on the reverse strand, counting down.
GCCGTTGCAGGCGTAATTCACCGAGACAGAAGGGATTGATTTGTTCTGCGTCATGATTCTTCAGGCCTTTGCTTTTTTGAATTGGTTAAGTCTTTCTTTAAGGCCTTCTCAAACCATTCAGGGGCACAAATTGTGTCGTTATTGATGACATTCGATGGAACACTTTCCCAAAAATCAATGATAGCCTTGGAAAATTCGTCTACATGAGCATCACTAACAACTAAGTCTGTATGATCACTCCTATCAATGAACCAAGAAGCATTTAATGGATTATCAAATTGTTGGATAAACTCAGGATAATGTTTTTTTATATCATTAAAAGCAGCGCCATCTCCATGTTTATAGGCATTCACTATGAGACGGCATCTATCCAAAGAGGCATAACATGGCAGTAATTTTACTTGACATCCAATCCCGTTCATAAAATCCATCAAGTCGGAGAAGTTTGTGCTCCAAATAACTTTCTTGACTTCATTACCATGGTGCCAATGCTCTATTTCTTTTGTGAGCCAGCCCCGAAGCTGTTTATCCCATTCATGATACATACCTGAAATAACGCTTAAACGTGTTCTATTTCGCATATCTTCAAGCATCTCATAGTGCTCAACACCTTCATTCGTTGCCTGCTCGTAAAAATCATCAGGACTATGTATTTCAGGATTAAAATTTTCACTATGCTGATTGAGCCATTCCTCAGAATATTTATCTGACTCTTCTTCAATATTTTGGAACTGTGAAAGCAGACGCATTTTCCCTTGCTCCACATAGAATTTATGGCTGCGAATCAAAAGTGCTCTGTAGGGCCCCCACATTTGAAAAAGAACCCTGCTCATATATTGCCCCCTTTTAGCTTTCCAAAGCTTGCTTTATTCTGTCCTAAGGTCATTTTGGTGTAAAGATCAAACAGCTTTTCAAGGCGTTCAGTATCATTCTTGAAACGTCGCCCGATGTAGATACGCTCCAGCACCTCGTCATTGCGTTCGTGAGCATGTCGCAGGTTTTCCGGCATATTTTCGGGATTATACAAATCTGCTATGGTGGCAGGAAAGTGAGCTTCCCGTGCCAGCAAAATATCTTCAGCGCAGCGTGTTAGATCGGCTTTATTTTTCTCGGTTAATGTTGGAAGTGGGAAGGTGTTCCAGCCCATTTTGTTTGAATAGCTGTAATCAGTTTTCATGCGACCACAAACCGCTGCAATCCAGACTAAATGTATGCGAGACGAAATAATGGAAATGTTCCATATATCCCCATCATAAATCGCATATGACTTATTCGTCATTGAACATGGTTTTCCGATTAAATCGGGGGTAAGAAAATCTCGATTCTCTGAGCTTACAAGTGGAACTGCTATTGTGCAAAATCTGGCGCTATTCATTTCACGAAATTGATGGGGTCTGTAAGCCATCGCTCTTGTTCCAGAATCTTTGCTTGCAAGTCGCATCTCTTTGACGTGCTTTATTCTCTCTGCAATTGCAGGAACTCTCATTGCTCTCTCCAACTGGTCATCTTCTATCCAAATGCAATATCGCGGTGATTGGCTAATAATCTCCGCTGAACCCAGCAAGGGGCGTATCCATTCTTCTTGCTCTTTTTGGGTCAAGCTCAGGGCTTCTATTTCATCATGCTGGATTATTAAATTGCCGCCATCATACGGAGCATTTCCAAGTGACATGGGGGCCATACCAGATATAGAGCTTGATCGTCGTTCTACTATTACTTTCGAACCAGGAATCAAATATGGGCCGATAACATCAGTGGAAAGCTCAATTTGAATGTCAGGCGAACCGCATTGAAATAACCTCTTTTTCCCTCGGATATTTTTTGAGAGCCCCACAATGATAACAGTAACACCGGCATTATTACTTGCAAGGTTCTGCCATTTAAATGATTGGTAGGCGAAAGATATTTCTAAATTATGCTGATACAACAACAATGGCCAGAGCACGGGAACTTGAGCCCCTTGACATATGGAGTTTGTGCTCACGAACGAAAAGTCTGCCTTCGTAGCTTCAGAATAAAGGGCAGCTTTAAAAAACCAACCGCACACATAATCTAAAGTCCCATATGATGTTGTGTGATCATCAAAGACTTTCTTTAGATCATTTTTCTCATTGGGAGATTGATTCTTTGTTCCTTTGTATGGCGGATTACCACAGATATAGGTTTCCCCACCTTCATTCTCGAAATCAATCTCTGCTTGGTCAAGCGGTGTATTGAACAAATCATCACCGAGTAGCTTAACACCTCTCCCTGTAGGTGGACAGACACTGAGCCAATCGAGCCGCAAGGCGTTTCCGCAGGTTATCCAGTTCTGGGAATCCAGTGGTAAAAAATCAGCCAGTGCTTCCATTTGCCCGCGATACACAACGTCGCACTGATATTCTGCAATGATAAGCGCGAGCCGAGCAATCTCCGCCGGAAAATCGCGCAACTCAATGCCACGAAAATTGGTGATCAGAATTTCGCTTCGTCGATCTGCCTCGCCTCGCCGCCGATTGATTTCCGCTTCAATGGCCCGCAACTCCTTGTAGGCAATAACAAGAAAATTGCCGGAACCGCAGGCAGGGTCAAAAACCCTGATTTTCGATAGACGCTTGCGCAGGTTGAGCAAAATTCTTGCGTTGTCGCCTGCTTCTTTCAGTTGTCCCCGTACATCATCAAGGAAGAGGGGATTTAACACTTTCAAGATATTTGGCACACTGGTGTAGTGCATTCCCAGGGCTCCACGCTCTTCATCATCGGCCACAGCCTGAATCATGGAGCCGAAAATGTCGGGGTTAATCTTTTTCCAGTCGAGATTCCCCACGTGCATCAGGTACGAACGGGCAATTTTACTGAAGCGGGGCACCTCGTTACTACCGGAAAAGAGACCTCCATTCACATAGGGAAAAGCATTTGCCCATCGTGGCAGATTTGCTTCCGCTCGATCTTCTTTTTTTGTGTTCATTGCACCAAAAATCTCACCAATCACCTCGTGAGTGTTGGAGGAATCTTTTGCGCTCATTTTGGCAATCGTGTCGGTAAACAGGCTTTTGGCGGTGAAGATGTCGGTATCTTCCGCAAAGAAACAGAAAATCAACCGAGCCATGAAGTGGTTCATGTCATGGCGACGACCGGCACTTCCCCATTCAGGATTATCTTTCAAAAGCTCGATATAGAGCTTGTTCAGGCGACTGGTCGCCCTGATGTCGAAAGCGTTTTCACGAACCTGTTGGACCGTACTGATCCCGGCTAATGGAAGAAAGAACCCGAAATGGTCAGGAAAATCTTTAAAGCTGCAAACGACAGGTTCACCGCTTGCCAGATCTTCAGCCTGAAAATCCTCACCATCGGTGGCCAAAATAAATTTAGCCTTCTGCCGGGTGGTTGCAGGACTCTCTCTCAGCTTTTTGAGCGTGTCAAGCACTGCACCTGCCGGACATACGGCTATATGGATGTTGCTCTGATGAAGCACACCACCATCTACATCGGATTTGTTGTTGGATTGAAGTCGTTTAAGTGTTGCTGGTTTGTTCCCGAACGCCTCCAAAAACATATACGGAAATGTAGCAGTATAGTGGACCCCGATTTTTAGACAGCGGTTTAAGATGTTAACTTGCCCCAAAAAGGAGCAGGTAATGACAAAAAGGACACGAAAGAATTTTAGCGGTGACTTCAAGGCCAAGGTAGCGCTTGAGGCTATTCAAGGGGTCAAAACGCTGAATGAAATCGGTCAAGAATTTGGAGTACATCCCGTTCAGGTCAGCAAATGGAAGAAAGAATTGCAGGAACAGGCGTCGAGCTTGTTTGATGCCAAACGGGGTCCAAAACCAGTTGAACCGACTGCTGATCCGGAAAAACTCTATACCGAAATCGGCCGGTTAAAGGTTGAGCTGGACTGGCTAAAAAAAAAATCCGGTCTATCCCTATGAGTAAACGCAGACAGTGGATCAGCGACAATGAGCCATTGCCGGTGGCAA
>CAIPKT010000163.1 GCA_903865705.1 uncultured Chlorobiaceae bacterium | reverse complement strand
GCCATAAAATAGCTTTTGCTGCCGTCAAGATTGTCGATATAACGGTTAAAAATCTGCTGCGACAGCGAGTCATTGACCGAGACCTTTCGATAGTGGTTCTGCAACAAGTACTGGGTGATATAGAGGCCAGCCTCCCTTTCTGCTGCAGTAGGTTTCAGGATAGTCCGTGCTTGAGCTGAAGCCGGCTGAAGGGTCTTTGCGGCAAAGAGCGGAGAAGTGCTTCCCGAAACGACCATTAAGAGCAGCAGACTTTTTTTAAGCATTTTCGTGTATATGATAATCTTATGAGTAAACCCAAACGGAGGCCGGGGGGAAATTTTTCATGACAAACCGCTTTCTTTCTTTGCTCTTGAAATTAACTTCATCAAGAGGATTATTAAGCCCGTATGTATACATGACACACCACTTGAGCAAACCGCTGCTGTAAAGTGCCGCAATAAGAGGAATAAATGATGTTTTAAACGGGTTGTTGATAAGAGGTATTGAAAGCACCAGCCCAAATCCCTCGTCAACTTTCTTTAACTGCTCCAGCGCACAGGAATTGACGGTCTTCAGATGTGGATAATTTTGACGAAGCAAAACACAAAATTCTTTATCGATCTCAACCAGTAATGGGTTCAAGCTTGAAATATGCTTGGTGATTGCTCCGGTTCCTGCACCGATCTCAATAACGGAAGTCTTATCTAAATCTTTTATTGAATTGAACATAGCCTTTGCCAAAAACTCTGAGGAAGGCATGACTGAACCAATACTTTGAGGGCTTTTCAAATATTTTTTAAGAAACAGTATTTCTTTACGCATGTAAATCTTGTACCTGATTTTTTAAGTTTTTTTGTTAGTCGAAACATCCTCTTCATCTTTTGATGCTGCGGTATCAACAGCCTTATTGAATTCGTTTTCAAGATCAGCTTGTGCTTTTTTAAATTCTTTCATCCCTTTGCCAAACCCTCTGGCCAATTCCGGAAGCTTTGATGGGCCGAAAAATAAAAGAACGACAAACAGAATGAGCAAAAGTTCTTGACCACCGAGACCAAACATAGCAATTCCCTCCGAAGTTTTCAACGTTTATCAAAATAGTGCCTTATCGTTTATTCATATAAAACTATTACGCTTTCCGGCTGTTTTTCTTTCAATTAAACCTTAATTCAACGAAGGCAATGTCCGCGTAATCGTGTGCAGTTGGGTTGCCTTAAGTTCAGCCAAGTCAGAAACAACCGCTGCCGACTGGTTCATCAAAACATCCTTGTTCTGGCTTTTAGTCGAATCCTGATCCTGAATCCACTGTTTCTCAATCTGTTTTATCTTCTCAATTTCAGATTTAAAGGCTGAATCCTCAAGTGATACGGCCTTTTTTTTACGAAGCTGGCCCAGAATATTCAAGTCACGCAGATAGTTCTGGTACATACGGTTTTTCAATGACCGTTCTTGCTGTTTTTGACGAAGCAGAGCAATCTCATCCTGGCTGACCTCTGTGGTCATACGATAAAATGAGCGTGAGATAGTACTCCATGGCAAACTGCTGCTATAGGTATCCTCTCCAACGACAGTAGTGTCAATCATTGAAGGCATCAAGATATCGGGTACAACCCCTTTATGCTGGGTGCTGCCTCCGGAAATCCGGTAAAATTTAGCGATCGTAAGCTTGATTTCTCCAAGTTCCGGCTGTTTTCCGAAAAATGAAAATGGCCTGAGCTCTGAAAGTTTTTTGATACTTTGAACGGTTCCCTTGCCGAACGTTCGTTCGCCGATGATAACCCCGCGGCCGTAATCCTGCATGGCTGCAGCTAAAATTTCGGATGCAGATGCGCTGTAACGGTTGACCAGCACAGCAAGCGGCCCACTGTAAAGTACCCTGCGGTCTTCGTCCCTAAGCACCATTTTCCCTCCTGTGGAGTTGCTGATTTGCACAACCGGCCCTGTTGGAATAAAGAGACCCGTGACATTCACCGACTCTTCAAGCGAACCACCGCCATTATCTCGAAGATCAATAACAATACCGTCAACATTCTCGGCATTGAGTTCATTGAGAATACGGATGACATCACGGCTGGTGCTGTTGTAATTGCCCGTGTTCTGCTGCTGACCTTCAAAATCTAGATAAAATGACGGGATGGTAATAACCCCGATTTTTTCTCCATTCTGCAAAAGAATGCTTTTCTTTGCAGCCTGTTCCTGCAGGTCAACCTTGTCGCGCAAGAGCATGACTATTTTTGCCGGCCCACGACCACCCTGACTGGCAGGAAGAATTTTCAACCGAACGACGGTGTTTTTCTTGCCACGGATAAGTTTTACCACATCATTGATTCTCCAACCAAAAACATCAACCATTTCGGTGCTCCGCCCCTGACCAACACTAATGATTTTATCCCCTTTTTTGAGGGTATTGCTTTTAAATGCCGGCCCTCCTGCAATAATCTCATTAATGACGGTGTACTCCCCTTCGGTCTGCAGCTTGGCCCCGATTCCCTCAAGCGAACGACTCATGTCTATCTGAAAGTTTTGATACTCATCAGGTGAGAAATAGTTTGTATGGGGGTCAAATGATGTTGTAAGAGCATAGGTATAGGCCTGGAAGGCATCTTCCGGCTTCTGGCGGTTCAGAATGTTTAACCGGTTCGTGAAGCTTTTTGAAAGGGTTTCACGAATGGTTTTGCCAGTTTCTCCAGAATATTTCAGGTTGAGCCACTGGTATTTCAACTCTTTTTTCCATAAATCGGCGAGTTGCCGCCTGTCGGCAGGCCAGGGGTCAGCCTTGCGGTCAAGGTCGAGGGTTTCCGGTGTCGCAAAGTTGAAACGCACGGTGTCGGCGGTTGCCTTCATAAAGCGCATTTTTTCCTTAGCCCGTTTGAGAAAAAAGTTATAGACACCAAATCCGGCATTTACCTTGCCAGCAAGAAACTCATCATCAAGACGGTTTCCATATATATGCCGAATGCTTTCAACCTCGCTTGCTACAAAATAGCTTTTGCTGCCATCCAGATTATCGATATAGCGATTGAGTATCTGCTGAGAAAGAGAATCATTGACCGATATTTTTCTGTAGTGGTTCTGCAGAAGATATTGACTGAGATATTTGCTGGCCTCCTCTTCGGCTGTGGTGGGCCTAAGGGTAACGACGGGCACGGTTCGGGAGTTAGTCCCGACATTTGCCGCAAATACCGGTACATTACTTCCCAATGCGACAATCATGAGAAGCAGATTTTTTCTAAGCATTTTTGTGCGTAATGATTCAAAGGGTTAACGGCAGCATTGTTCAGCTGTCCTTGAATAAGAAAACAAATATATTATATTAACAGGCAATTGTTGGACCTTTACCGGCAGACATCTAGAGGATAAATTACAGCACATAATAATAAATAAAAGAAAAGCTTTCAATGGAAAAGAAAAAAATAAGTTATAAAGAACTCGGGCTGTGTAACAGCCGGGATCTGTTCAGCAAAGCTGTTACAGGAGGATATGCTATCCCTGCATATAACTTCAATAATCTTGAGCAGATGCAGGCTATTATCCTTGCCTGTGTTGAAACCAAATCTCCTGTTATTCTGCAAGTGTCAAAAGGGGCAAGAAGCTATGCCAACGAAACCCTGCTCCGTTACCTTGCCCAGGGAGCCGTTGCCTATGCTGAAGAACTCGGTACCTCTATTCCAATTGTCCTTCATCTTGATCACGGCGACAGTTTTGAGCTTTGCAAAGACTGTATCGATTCCGGATTCTCTTCGGTGATGATTGACGGTTCACATCTCTCTTTCGAGGATAACATCGAACTGACCAAAAAAGTTGTTGCTTATGCTCATCAGTTCGACGTTACCGTCGAGGGTGAACTCGGCGTGCTTGCCGGTATTGAAGACGACGTTTCAGCCGAACACCACACCTATACCCAACCGGAAGAGGTTGAGGATTTTGTTGCAAAAACAGGTGTTGACAGTCTTGCGATCTCCATCGGCACCTCACACGGCGCTTTCAAGTTCAAACCGGGCGAGGATCCAAAAATCCGCCTTGATATCCTTACTGAAATCGAACGCCGCATTCCCGGATTTCCTATTGTGCTGCACGGTTCATCTTCTGTTCCGCAGGAATTGATAAAAACCATCAATGAGCACGGTGGAAAATTGAAGGATGCAATCGGCATCAGTGAAGATCAGCTTCGCCTTGCAGCAAAATCTGCTGTATGCAAAATCAATATCGACTCTGACGGACGTCTTGCCATGACAGCGGCTATCCGCAAGGTGTTTGATGAAAAACCGGAAGAATTTGATCCCAGGAAATATCTTGGACCTGCCCGTGATGCTCTCAAGAAGCTCTATATGCACAAGAACGTCAACGTTCTTGGCTCTAACGACAAGGCGTAATTCTTGTCAGCTTCTATAAGTTCAAATAAAAAAGGCGCCCCATGGGCGCCTTTTTTATTGATAAGCCGGGGAACCCTATATGACACATGGGTTCACGGATTCAATCACACAAATTGGAGGATGCGTAATGCTGCATAGGCAAACAATCCACTGCCAATTTCAAGAGCGCGTTCTTCAGGATTAAAGGTTGGAGAGTGCAACGTATTGCTTTTCTCATGTTGGATGGCTCCTGTCCCGATCTGCCAGAACGTTCCTGGGCACTCCTGCAGGTAATAGGCAAAATCTTCGGCCGTCATGATTGGCTCACTCTTAAGCACATTTTCCATTCCGAGATACTCTGTACAAAAAAGTTCAGCAAAATCAGTAACTGCAAGGTCATTGAAAAGAACCGGATACCCTTTCCTGATTTCCACCTCAGCCTCAACACCAAGCCCCTGAGCAACATGCGAGACCGTCTGGCGAAGTTTCTCCTGCACCAGGCTGCGCACATCCTCGTTCATGGTTCTCATGGTGCCTGACATGGTGACCTGCCTTGGAATGACATTGGGCGCATTGCCGCCATGAATGGAAGCTATCGAAACAACTGCCGGTTCATGAGGGGGAACAACCCTGCTGACAAGATACTGAACCGCTGTAATGATATGAGCCGCAGCAAGAACCGGATCGGCAGCCTTTTGTGGCGCTGATGCATGACCTCCCTGCCCTGTTACCGTAAAATACAACTCGTCGGTAGCAGCCATAAAACTGCCTTTGCAGAGGGCAACTTTACCTGTTTCCACATTGGGGAAGCAATGCTGACCAATAATTACCGATGGATTGAACTTTTTGAAAAGACCAGCATCAAGAAATGGTTTTGCTCCTCCGGGAGCTTTTTCTTCGGCTGGCTGAAAAATCAAAAGCACATCACCAGCAAGCTCATCTTTCATCTTCGAAAGAATTTTGGCCGCACCAAGAAGCATTGCCGTATGCATGTCATGCCCGCAAGCATGCATTTTTCCGGATTCGAGCGAACAGAACCCATGCAAGTTCTCTTCGTTAAGGGGCAGGGCATCAATATCGGCCCGTAAGGCTACGACCTTGCCCTTACTGGACTTATGTTTACCGCGTATCATAGCTACGACACCTGTCTCAAGCAGAGGCGGTTCCGGCGTGATGCCGAGGCCAACAAGGTAGTCTGTTATCAGGGCTGTAGTCTTTACCTCCTCATAAGAAAGTTCAGGGTGGAGATGAATATCCCTGCGTAAGGCAACAACTTCCGAAAAAATCTCCGCTGCATGTTCCCTAATCTGTCCAGCAAGTCGGTTCAAGTGTTCAGTATTCATACATAAACTAAAATATTATAATAACTTATAAACGCTGCACAAGCGTCGGATCCGGTATGAAAAAGCAATCATTCAATATTTCAATACTTCTTTCAATATTTCAATCATCCCCTCAATCATTTATCTAATCCGAAGTGCCGTTTTCCTCACCAATCAATTACCCCGCAGCAGAGCTAAGGGGTATGAGTTCATGTGTAATAATTCCATCACGAAGCAGAGCTCCGAGGAATATGTCCTATAGCGATTAATGAAAACGTCCTACATATCCATAAAACGGATGAATTCGAGAGCTTTTTCTCTCATTTCATCATCTTTTTCATTGAAAAGGGGTGACGTATAGCGAATCAAATAGCCATATTTCTCAAGGTTCTTTACCAGACGAAAGAGGTCGTGCGTCTGAAGCCTGAATGCGATAACCATGCCTTCCCCTTCAGGAGCAGCGGGATAGATTCCAAAACTCAACACGGTTGCATCATTTTTTTCAAGAGCAGCAATAACTTCTGAGAGCTTCAGGTCAAATGACGGGACTTCCAGTTCAAGGGTTATTCCCCCTTCACCCAGATGAAACAGAGCGGCGATATGCTTAAAAAAAATCTCTTTTTCAAGAACACCGACATAACTTCCATCCTCTTTGGAGACGGGAATAAGATGCGTTGAAAAGATGCGTATCCGTGAGAAAATATCGAACAGGTGCTCATGGAGGCCTATACTTTCTGCTTTTTCAAGCTTGAGGTCACTGAGGCGCATAGCTTCTGTTTTATGTATCTGCTCTAAGGTCAAAAGATCCGGAATGGTCACCATTGCTGTGATTTTTCCATCATGCAGTACCGGCGCGCACTCATGCCCGCCTTTCTGCATGATGGCGAGCACCTCCAAAGCCAAGGCTTCATCAGCAAAGACAGGGCCTGTTGTATCAAGACTCTGTTCTATGAAGTCATTTAACAGCATGGTTCGATTTTATTCACTCTTCGCTGGTGCCGTCCTCCTTCAAAATCGGTAGCAAACCAGTTGTGAAGACTTTTTTCAATAGTGGCCTTATCGGTAAAACGCGCGGCGAAACAAATAATATTGGCATTATTATGTTGCCGGGCAAGTGTCGCAAATTCCGGATTGCAGGCAACGGCTGCACGGATACCCTTTATTTTGTTTGCGGAGATAGAGACTCCAATACCGGTACCACAGAGCAGTATGCCGGAATCATAGAGCCCTTCTGATACTGCTTCGCCAACTTTGCGGGCATAATCGGGATAATCCACCGACTCTTCATTATAAGGCCCCATGTCGGTAAATTCATAACCGTTGTGGTCAAGCCAGTCAATGACGGTTTGCTTGAATTCGAACCCTGCATGATCGCTTCCAATTGCAATTTTCATAATTCTTCAACATTAAATTTACTTGAAGTGTTTTTTTTGGGTGGCACGGGATAAAAATAGTGCCTGACTGTTAACTTTCGGGGCGTCATTGTTAATCTTCGTGTACATGCCGTCGGGGTTCATCTGCCAAGCCTTGATATTGTCGCTCAGAATCAGATCGAGATCCGATTTGACAACCTGAATGAATGCTTTATCGAACACCGGAAAAAGCGTTTCAATCCGGTCATCAAGGTTTCTCGGCATGATATCGGCACTTCCAAGAAATAACTCCGCCTTCCCTCCATTATGAAAGTAGTAAGCCCTGCTGTGTTCAAGAAAACGTCCAATAACGCTGATAACCCTGATATTTTCACTGACACCAGGTATACCTGGCTTCAGGCAGCAAATTCCACGAATAATAAGGTCGATCTTCACACCCTCGCCGGAGGCCTTGTAAAGTGCCCGTATGGTTTGGGTATCGACAAGAGCATTCATTTTCATGATTATCCTTCCGCTCTTTTCCTTCTGGTTCCACTCGATCTCTCTTTCAATCATGTCGATAATCCTTTTTCGGGTATTGATCGGCGAGACGAGCAGCTTTCTGTATTCGCTATGTTTTGAATATCCTGTCAAAGCGTTGAAAAGTTCTGCAACATCGTTGGCAAGCTGTTCGTTGGTGGTAAAGAGACTGTAGTCAGTGTAAATCTTACCAGTGGCCAGATTGTAGTTTCCTGTACCAAGATGCAAATACCTTTTCAGCTTTTTTTGTTCACGACGCACAATCAGGGTCAGCTTGGCATGAGTTTTCAATCGCGGCAGACCGTAGGCGACGTGAGCTCCGACATCTTCAAGCGCCCTTGCCCAGACAATATTGTTTTCTTCATCAAATCTTGCCTTGAGTTCCACAAGCACGGCAACCTGTTTGCCCTCTTCAGCAGCCCTCATCAATGCCTGAACAATCGGCGAATTACTTCCGACCCGGTACAATGTCTGCTTTATCGAAAGCACATCTGGATCAAGAGCCGCCTGGTTGATAAAATCTACGACTGGCTGAAACGAGTCGTAAGGATGGTAAAGCAACTGATCTTTGGCTTTTATTGCCTTGAACATATCAGCGTCGAACTGCTCCTGTATAGGATTATTTGGGAGAAAGGACTCATCTTTCAAATCTGGCCGGTCTATCTTCAGAAGATCGAAAAGACAACCGAGCCCAAGCGCCCCATCTATTTCATAAACGTTTCGTTCAGTAACTTCAAGATTTTTCATGAGAAGCTTTCTGACAGAATGGGGCATTGCCGGAGTAATGTCAAGTCGGACAACTTTCCCGTAACGTTGTGAGCGAATTCCCTGTTCGATGGTTTCAAGCAAATCGCCCGCCTCATCCTCTTCAATTTCAATATCAGCATCTCGAATCAATCTGAAAAGATGAGATTTAATAATCCTCATTTTCGGAAACAAATGGGCCAGATTATTTTCTACAAGATCTTCGAGCCAGATAAAACGTATCGTCCCGTCATCAGTAAAGCCCTTGATATCATTGAGCCGGAGCAATCGGGGAAGAATGCCGGGAACCTTCACTCGAGCAAACTTCAGCGATTTGCTTTCCTCATCTTCCAGTTCAATGGCAAGATTCAGCGACAGGTTCGACATAAAAGGAAATGGATGGGCCGTATCGATGGCCAGCGGAGTCAGTACGGGAAAAATCTCCTTGCGAAAATAGTGACTCAGTGCTCTCTGCTGCATGGCCGAGAGTTCGGAAACCCGATTAAATACAATATTTTCACGCTCCATTGCCGGAATCAGATCGTGATAAAAACACTTGTTTCGTTCACTAAGCTGCTGCAAGACCATTGCTCTGATTTTTTCAAGCTGCTCGACGGGAGTATGGCCATCTATCGTTCGATCCTGGATGCCCGCTTCATACTGATCCTCAATGCCGGCAACACGGATCATGAAATATTCATCAAGGTTCAAGCTGAAAATCGAGATGAATTTTACCCGTTCAAGAAGCGGATGCGCGTCAGGATTAAGCGCTTCTTCAAGCACTCGATGATTGAAATAGAGCCAGCTCAGTTCCCTGTTGACATAAAAGGATGCGTCAAAAAAATCAGGATGCGCTTCCTTCTTGGTATTTTCTTCATTCCCTGTCGGCATAAAAAAATCAAAGATTAGTTGTTGAATCGAATGATCCCGTGTTCATGAACGACTCCATCAAGAAGTTCATCCCGGGAGTCAGCAGGAACGGCCTCAACCTTTTGCTGAAAGAACGAAAGTCCAATTCGACAAGGAGTAATTTTCTTCAGTAAAAGGCGTCTCAAAAAACGGTCGTAAAATCCTTTGCCATAACCGATACGATGTCCACTTTCGTCAAAGGCTAACAAAGGCATCAGCACAACATCAAGATTCGATTCATCCGCTGCCTTGACCTCCTCAGGTTCAGGCGACCCGAATTGTGCAGGCCGGAGTAAACTGCCTTTAGCAAATACAGCCGTCAAAAGCTCTCCGTTTCGGATAACAGGAACTGAAAGCTGTTTACCCATAGCAGCAAGTCCGTCTATAATTGCTGACGTACCTACTTCAGCAGAACCGGGAATGGAGAGGTAGACATGAATATGACGGGCATTGACAACTTCCGGCAAAGCAACGACATACCTTGAAATAGCCAAGCTCATTGCCTTTCGGGATTGTTCTGAAAGCGACCGCCTCCAGGCAATCATCTTCACCCTCAATGCAGCTTTTTCCGCTTCAAGAGTTGGATCTTGATTCATTGGGCTTCATCTTGTGTCATGCCGTCCTGTTCAAATGCTCCGGATTCTTTCAGGTAAACTAACAACGAACAGATACAATTCTTCATTACTAAACATAAAATAATAAAATAGAGTTCTTTCTCTCGTATTCAATGAACTCTGTTGTTGAACAAAATCGTTTCAATATGAATC
>CAIPKT010000162.1 GCA_903865705.1 uncultured Chlorobiaceae bacterium | reverse complement strand
CGGGTCTGTCCAAAACATTTAAGGTTCCGGACTCTGATCTTCCGATAGGAGTTACCGTCGGGGTAGCTGATTTGACGGGTTACTCTGGCGATGGTGCCCGTTTGATTGTTAGCCTTGGTACAGGCTTTGCATTTTAAAACCCGTCTGAAACCCTTTAATCGTAAAACCATTATGAAAAAGAGCCTGATATATGGAGGTATTGTTGCCATTGCACTGTCAAGTTATTCCGGCACACCTCTCATGGCTGCAAGTAACAACTCAGATGGTAAAATCCCTTCGTTGGTGACGACGCCTATTCCGCCGAAGTCAGCGCCCCCCATCGCTGCCCCAGCACCGACAGTGACGACGGTGACGACGGTGACGCTTCCAAATGGTAATATAGTAACGACGACAACTCCCCTTCCGGTCAATGGTGTTACAACGTCAAAAGCGGTGACGACAACTCTGACTGGTAGTCTGGTTTCGTCAACAATAACGACGACAATCCTAACACCAGGTGGAGGAACAACATCTACGGCGGTAACGACAGATGCAAATGGAAATGTATCGACGACCACAACGGTGACTGCCGCAAATGGCAAGGTGATTTCTACGGAATTAATCTGATGCGCTGATCAATGGCGCAGCGGGAGATCGTAAAGAATTTCATCAAGCTGATTTCGTACCACCATTCGTTCTCTTTGCAGTTCCACCGTCCCGCAGGTGAAGCGGGGATGTTCGTTGCGGTTTACGAAGGCCGGCAACACCACAAAGTGGACGGCGTTGTGTAGCGAGTAGCCACCGTAATGATAGTGACCGCTGAGGCAGGCCTTGACGGCAGGTGATGATGAAACCAGTTCAGCAATCTCCCTGTGGTTCCAGAGCAGGCCATGTTTCAGGTCGGTGGTTTCGGGAAGCAGCGGGAAATGGCAGATGATGATCACCTTTTCTCCGGAGTGCTCCGCCTTTTCAAGCTTATCCCGCAGCCATGCTTTCTGCCGGGTACCCACAGCGCCGCAATAGTCGTGCAGTTCCGGGTGTTCACGAAAGAATGCAAAGATCTGGCGCTCTTCCTCCGTTTCCGGTTTGCGATGTATGGAGAGGTCCATACCGTCAAGCACAATAAAGCGGAACTCTTTTACAGTAAAGGTATAAAAGGGCGCTTGAAGACCGAGTGCTGCCATCAGCTCCCGGCGCGGCAGGGCAAGGCAGTGGTTGCCGATGACGTGGTGGATAGTCCCCTTAAATGGCTTGAGGATGGTGCTGATTTGCCGGAGCTCTTCGTGCATATGGTTCTCGCTTCCCTTGATGAGGTCGCCGAGCTGCAGCAGAAAATCAACGCCGTTATGCTGCCAGTAATCCAGTCTGGCGCGAAGCTCTGCGGCAGTAGCTTGTGCTGCCGCAGGTTCGCTGTCCGATGAAAAGTGGATATCGGTGATAATGCCGAACCGGACAAGATGGCTGTTGATAGAGTGTACCATCAGTCGCTGAATTCGGATAGATATCTTTGCATGAACTCATCGAGGTCTCCGTCGAGTACCGTCTCCACATCGAACCGTTCGTAGTTGGTTCGGTGATCCTTGATGCGCCGGTCGTCAAGCACATAACTCCTGATCTGGCTTCCCCATTCAATTTTTTTCTTTTTGCCCTCGATTTCCCGTTTTCTGGCATCCTCTTCATCCCGCTGCCGCTGGTAAAGCTGGGCCATCAGCATTTTCATGGCACGCTCCCTGTTCTGGAACTGTGAACGCTCCTCCTGGCAGCCGACCACGATGCCTGTCGGGAGATGCTTGATGCGCACAGCAGTCTCAACCTTGTTGACGTTCTGGCCTCCCTTTCCGCCGCTGCGGAAGGTCGAGAGTTCAAGGTCCTCCTTGCGTACCTCTATTTCAACGTCGGGAGGAGCTTCCGGGTAGGTGTAGACACTGGCAAATGAGGTGTGGCGCCGGGCGTTGGAGTCGAACGGCGAGACGCGCACAAGCCGGTGAACACCATTTTCAGCTTTCAGATAACCGTAGGCGTAAGGCCCCTCAATTTCAAGCGTTGCGGTTTTGATGCCTGCACCGTCGCCCTCCTGGTAGTCGTCGGTATAAATCTTGAACCCTTTGCGCTCGGCCCAGCGCATGTACATGCGGTAGAGCATTTCCGCCCAGTCTTGTGCCTCGGTACCGCCCGCTCCGGCATGAATAGTGATGAGGGCGTTTCCGGGATCATCCTTGCCCGAAAGCATGTTTTTGAACTCAACGGCAGAGATGTCTTGCTCGATTGAGGCAATGGCTGTAGTTAGCTCCTCGCCGAAAGATTCGTCGTCAAGCTCTATGGCTGTATCGAACTCATCCTGGCAGGATTGCGCTTTTGCGCCAATTTTTGCATAGGCGTCAGTCCATGACTTGTGTTCGTTCAGCTCTTTCAGTACCTTATTGGCCGCCTTCGGATCGTTCCAGAAAGTCGGGTCAAAAGAGATTTTTTCAAGATCCTCTATTTTTTCCTTACGCTGATCGACGTCAAAGATACCCCCGTAACTGTTCGAGGCGACGATGAATCTCCTGCAGTCTTTCTTTTTGTGGTTCAAACATAATGTTATTTGCTTTTTATTAATCATGAAAAGGTCGTTATAAAAGAACAATTTTTTTCGGGAGAAATCAAAGGAGTTGTAAGTTGTAGCAGATTTAAGAGTTTCATTGAAATTAGAAAGGGTATTGACGCAAAAAAGTAAAGGAGTTTTCATATTTTCCTTTCTCTACGGAGGATACCTCCGGCCATTAACCAGAGATTCAGCAGATGAACCATGCATTCCGACGGGCGACACCCAATTACAGCAATCAACCTTTTGACGGTCGTCAGCGGGTTATCATAGAAAATGTTTCACCTGAACTTGACGGTGGCAACTTTGCCGCCAAGGCGGTAGAGGGTGAGCGTGTGGTGGTAGAGGCCGATATCTTTGTGGATGGCGCCGATACTATTACGGCAGAGCTCTGTTTCAGGCCTGCGGGCAGTGAAGAGTGGCACTCTTCGCCGATGGAGCCGCAAGGCAACGATCGCTGGCAAGGCTCATTTACTGTCGGGCAGCCCGGTCGCTATGAATATACCGTTGCGGCACGGATCGACCACTTCCAGACATGGAATAAAGGGTTAGTGAAAAAAATAGCTGCTGGCCAGGATGTTTCGCTCGACCTGCAGATTGGTGCGCTTCTGGTGGATAAAGGGGCCGAACGGGCTGACGCCAAAGATGCCGCCTTGCTCAATTATATTGCCTCCTGTCTCCGTTCAAAGGATATGGAGGATGCCGCAACCGCAGCGCTTGATGCCGAACTTGCCCTGCTCATGGAACGTCATCCAGACAAAGCCTATGCTTCCGTTTATGATAAAGTGCTTGGATTGACTGTGGAGCAGAAAAAGGCGGGATGCAGCGCCTGGTATGAGCTTTTTCCCCGTTCATGGGGTTCAAAGCCCGGCAAGCACGGCACCTTCAAGGATTGTACCCGGCAACTGCCCATGATAGCCGGGATGGGGTTCGATGTACTCTACCTTCCACCCATTCATCCGATCGGTTACACCAAACGGAAGGGTAAGAACAATGCGCTTGTTGCCGCTCCCGGTGAGCCGGGCAGTTGCTGGGCAATTGGCAACAAAGATGGCGGGCACAAGGCGGTTCATCCTGAACTTGGTACCATTAAAGACTTTACCGAATTTGTAGCGCAGGCGGAGAAACACGGCATTTCCGTGGCCCTCGATATCGCTTTTCAGTGTTCGCCCGATCACCCATACGTGCAGGAGCACCCCCAGTGGTTTACCTGGCGTCCCGACGGTACGGTGCAGTTTGCTGAAAACCCGCCCAAACGATATGAGGATATCCTCCCCATCAACTTTGAGTCACCTGACTGGCAGAACCTCTGGATTGAGCTGAAAAGCATTTTTATGTTCTGGATCAGCAAGGGTGTCAAAATTTTTCGTGTCGACAATCCCCATACCAAAGCGTTTCCTTTCTGGGAGTGGGCCATTGCCTCAATCAGGGAGGAGTATCCCGAAACCGTTTTTCTGGCCGAGGCCTTTACCCGCCCGAAACTGATGGCGCGGCTTGCCAAGGTGGGTTACAGCCAGTCATACAGCTACTTTACCTGGCGCAACACAAAAGAGGAGTTGCAGGCGTATGTGACTGAGCTGACTTCAGCGCCACTGAAACATTTCATGCGGGCGAATTTCTGGCCGAACACGCCTGATATTTTGCACGAGGAGTTGCAGAGTGGCGACAGGGTGAAATTCATTATCCGTCTGGTCCTGGCCTCAACACTCTCTTCAAACTACGGCATGTATGGACCTGCCTATGAACTTTGCGAGCATCTCCCTGTTGCTGAAGGCAAGGAGGAGTATCTTGATTCCGAAAAATATGAGATCAGGCAGTGGGATCTCGATCGGCCCGGCAACATCCGCGCAGAGATTACCCGTATCAACCGGATCCGAAAGGAGAATTTGGCTCTTCAGCAAACTTCCGACATCACCTTTGTACGCGTCGAATCCTCTCCGGGTCATGAGCACGACCAGTTGATGGGATATGTGAAGCGGTCGGCGGATGGCAGCAATATTATTTTTACCGTGGTCAATCTCGATCAGTCCGGCACGCAGGCAGGGTGGCTCCGCTTTCCCCTCGAACTTTTTGGTCTCTCACATCAGCACCCCTTCAAAGTTGAAGATCTGCTCAGCGGTAATTCCTACGACTGGCAGGGCGAATGGAACTATGTTGAGGTTAATCCACAGGTCATGCCGGCGCATATTTTCAGGGTAACGCTTGCCTGACAAACATTATTATTTTTATTCAGTCACTTTCTACTTCTAACGAATTCAACATGTATCAACCCGAACCGCTCTGGTACAAAGACGCTATTATTTACGAAGCGCATGTCAAGACGTTCTACGACAGCAACAACGACGGTGTTGGCGATTTTCAAGGCCTGCGCCAGAAGCTGGGCTACCTGCAAAGCCTTGGCATCACCGCCATCTGGCTCCTTCCCTTTTATCCTTCGCCATTGCGTGATGACGGCTACGATATTGCCGACTATATGACCGTCAACCCCGACTACGGGACGATGGAAGATTTCAGGGAGTTTCTTGAAGAGGCACACGGCCTTGGCCTGAAGGTGATTACCGAGCTGGTAGTGAACCACACTTCCGACCAGCATGCATGGTTTCAGCGTGCCCGGAAAGCCCCGGCAGGATCTCCGGAGCGGAATTTCTATGTATGGAGTGACAATTCTGAAAAATATTCAGAAGCTCGCATTATTTTCCAGGACTTCGAGGCTTCCAACTGGACATGGGATCCGGTTGCCGGGCAATATTTCTGGCACCGTTTCTACCATCACCAGCCTGACCTGAACTTTGAAAACCCTGAAGTCCACAAGGCGCTTCTCAGCGTGCTCGATTTCTGGCTTGGCATGGGCGTAGACGGGTTGCGGCTCGATGCGGTACCCTATCTTTATGAGGAAGAAGGGAGCAACTGTGAAAACCTGCCCCGTACCTATGATTACCTCAGGGCGTTGCGCTCCTATGTTGATGAGCACTACCCCAACCGTATGCTGCTTGCCGAAGCCAACCAGTGGCCCGAAGATTCAGCCGCCTATTTCGGCACCGGGGATCTCTGCCACATGAACTTCCATTTTCCCCTGATGCCGCGCATGTATATGGCGCTCGCTACCGAAGACCGTTTTCCTATTCTCGATATACTCGAACAGACGCCTGAAATTCCGGAGAACTGCCAGTGGGCATCGTTCCTGCGCAACCATGACGAGTTGACGCTCGAAATGGTCACTGACGAGGAGCGCGACTACATGCGCCGGGTTTATGCCAACGATCCAAAGGCGCGCATCAACCTTGGTATCCGCCGCCGCCTTGCGCCGCTGATGACCAATGACCGCCGCAAGATTGAGCTGATGAACATCATGCTGCTCTCGCTTCCCGGAACCCCGGTACTTTATTATGGTGACGAAATCGGCATGGGCGACAACTTCTACCTTGGTGACCGCGACGGTGTGCGCACCCCTATGCAGTGGAACTCCGACCGTAATGCAGGCTTTTCGCGCGCCAATCCCCAGCGTCTTCAGCTCCCGGTTATCATTGACCCGGAATACCACTATGAGGCGGTCAACGTCGAGGTGCAGGAGAGCAACGTCAACTCTCTGCTCTGGTGGATGCGCCATACTATTTCAACGGCCCATCGCTACAAATCGCTCAGCCGGGGCACTATTGAGTTCCTGCAGGTGAGTAACCCCAAGGTGCTGATTTTTATCCGCCAGTTTGAGGACGAAACCATGCTCAGCGTGATCAACCTCTCCAGAAACGCCCAGGCGGTGACGATTGATCTTTCCCGCTTTGACGGATTTGTACCCGAAGAGGTTTTCAGCATGAACCGCTTCCCGAAAATCAGGAAAACGCCTTACATGGTTGCCCTTGGCGCCTATGGTTACTTCTGGCTGAAGCTGGTCAATGATACCGCAGATATTGACGGTCGTCCATATCTGGAAAAACCTTTTGCTTCACTCTCCCGCTGGCCAAGCCTCTTTACCGGCAAAAGCCGCGAACTGCTTGAAACGGAGATTTTGCCCAAGTACTTCATGGCGAGTCGCTGGTTTGGCGGCAAAGCGCGCAATATCATGCGCATCTCCATCATCGATACGATTCCTGTTGCAGGCATGGCAAAGGCGAAGCTGCTCGTGACGGAAGTACGCTATTCAAGTGGTGAAAACGATATCTATCAACTGCCGGTCTGTTTTTCATCGCTTTCGATGATCACTCCGTCGGACGACAACTTCTACAAACGGGTTATTGCAAGGGTGACCGTTGGTGATGATGATGGCTATCTGTGCGATGCCACTTTCGACCTCCGCTTTCTTACCCACCTCTACGAGCTTGTTACCGGCAAGGAGTCGTGGTCTGGCAAGGCAGGCGTTGTTACCGGCATGAAGTCAGCAAAGATTGATGCCATAACGGAATCGACCGTTGGCGCAGAGCAGGAGCCCTTTTTGATGGGTGTCGAACAGACCAACACCTCAATCCGTTTTCACCAGGAGCTTTGCTTGAAGCTCTACCGCCGCATTGAAATCGGCGTCTCTCCCGAGGTGGAGATGTGCAGCGCATTGAGCAATCATACCCCGTTTAAAAACCTGCCAGCTTACCTTGGCTCTTTGAACTATGAGCAAAGCCGTATCAGCCGTTACTCAATTGGCATTCTGCAGCAGTATGTGAACAACGAAGGAGATGCCTGGCAGCTTTCGCTCGGGCAGGTGAAACGCTATTATGAAGATATTCTGGCAAAAATCAACACCGGTATTGAGCTCCCTCTGCTACCGGGCCTGAGCGGTGACCCCGTGCAGCTTCCGGCCATAATGCACGAGTTGCTTGGTGAAGCCTATCTTGGCATGATTGAAAAACTGGCAGAACGGACGGCTGAAATGCACCTCTCACTGGCCTCGCTCGACAGCGATCCAGCATTTGCGCCCGAAGCCTTTACCACGCTTTACCAGCGATCCATCTACCAGGCGATGTGCGAGCAGGTGAAACGCGCCGTCATTCTTATCCGTGAAATCATGCCCCGGATGGCTCCGGAGCAGCAGCAGCTTGCCGCTCTTTTTGTACAGAAGCAGAAACAGATTCTGCAGCAGTTTGATCCAATCAGGATTGAGAAAATCGAGACGCTCAAAATCCGCATTCATGGCGATTATCATCTCGGACAGGTACTCTTTACCGGCAAGGACTTTGTAATTATCGATTTTGAGGGAGAGCCTTCGCGCCCTCTCTCCGAACGCAAAATCAAGCGCTCGGTCTTCCGCGATATTTCGGGTATGCTCCGCTCCTTCGACTATGCGGCCTTCAATGTGCTGCAAGAGAAGGACTCTTTTATTCGTCCCGAAGAACGCCTTGCCCTGGAGCCCTGGGCTGACCGCTGGAGCTTCTATGTTGGCCAGCACTTTATCGACACCTATTTTGCAAAGACCAAGGGCAGTGAGATTGTTCCCTCAGATTCAAAACAGCGGGAACATCTGATGCGGGCCTATCTGATGAATAAGGCGGTCTATGAGCTTAATTACGAGCTCAACAATCGTCCTGACTGGGCCTCAATTCCGCTCCGTGGCATCTTGAAAATTCTGGAGTCTTAATCGCAGGAGGCAGGGCTCTCTGCGTGCATAACGGCAGAGAGCCCACATCATTTTCAATGTGAATGGTATCGGAGAGAACGCTATGCGGGCACATACCATAAAAACATCAGTGCGCGGGAAGTATCTGCTTCGTTTACCCGCACACTCCGGTCCAGCCCCGCTTCTTGCGGGGTTTCACGGTTACGGCCAGACTGCCGAAGATGAATTTAACCTGCTTTGCGCCATTCCTGGTTCCGAACGCTGGTTATGCTGTTCCATTGAAGCACTCCATTCCATCTGCACCCCTGCAGGCCATCCCGGCGCAAGCTGGATGAACAGCCACGACCGCGAACACCAGATTGAAGAGAATGTGCGCTATGTCGATGCGGTTATTGAGCGCATCAGGGCACTCTATGCTGTTAGTGACAGCCTCTCTTTTCACGGTTATTCGCAGGGTACCGGAATGGCCTCCCGTGCGGCCCTGCTTGGCCGTCACAGGGCAGAGAGCCTCATGCTGCTCGGTGGCGACATTCCGCCGGAACTCACTGTCAGTGGCGGTATGGGCAGGGTGCATCTCGCCCGTGGCAACCGTGACCGGCTTTACTCCAGAGATCGCCATGAACGGGATGCTGCAAGGCTTCGGGAGGGCGAGGTGCCTGTTGTTGTCAGTGAGTTTCTTGGTGGCCACCGCGTCAATGAAGCATACCTG
This sequence comes from uncultured Chlorobiaceae bacterium, assembly GCA_903865705.1. GTDB lineage: Bacteria > Bacteroidota > Chlorobiia > Chlorobiales > Chlorobiaceae > Chlorobium. Next base: position 2,213 of record CAIPKT010000162.1, on the reverse strand, counting down.
AAAGCCGCGGGGGAGTTTCTGGCGGAGTCCAGTACCAGGGAAACTTGATGAACGTTATCTAAAGGATTTCTTGCCCTAACGGTAAGATCTATGTGGGCAAGGATTTTACCCTTTAGTTTTTTTTGCTTCTCTCCACAGCAAATCCAGTTCTTCAGGTGTATACTCCTGCCAGTTGCGGCCTGATACCTGTACCGTTTCTTCAATGTGGCGGAAACGGCCCATAAACTTGTTGGTGGCTTTGCGGAGCGCATCTTCAGGGTTGGCGCCAAGGAAACGGCTGTAGTTGACCAGGGTAAAAAGCAGGTCGCCGAACTCATCCTCTTTTTCCTCTTTGCTCGTGGCATTTTTCAGCTCATCAATCTCTTCGGCAAGTTTATCGAGCACACCTTCCTGGCTTGGCCAGTCGAAACCTACACCAGATACCTTTTTTTGCACACGATAGGCGCGCAACAGCTCCGACATCGCATTCGGTACTCCGTCGAGCAGGCTTTGTCGCCCCTCCTTGAGCTTGAGGGTTTCCCAGTTTTGCAGTACATCCAGCTCTGTTTCAGCAATGACGTCGCCAAAGACGTGCGGATGGCGGCTGATGAGCTTGTGGCAGAGCGCTTCAAAAACATCGGAAAAGGAGAACGTTCCTCGTTCTTCACCGAGAAGAACTTGAAAAGAGAGATGCAAAAAAAGGTCGCCGCACTCTTTTTTCAGTTCAGTTTCATCCTGCTGGTCAATGGCGTGAATCAGTTCATAGCTCTCTTCGAGCAGCAGGTGGGCCAGCGACTCCGGTGTCTGCTTCCGATCCCAGGGGCACTCCTGACGCAGAACCTTGACAAGATTAACTGCTCGCTCAAATTGTTCCAAAAGGGTACGCTCCCTCTGCTCAACAATATCAGCTTTCAACTGCTCTGTCGTTCTATTTTCAGCCATTGTGCAATGGTTTTTTGTAGTTTTCGCCTCTCAACTGTCGCTGAAGTTACTCTTTCTTGCCGCTATTTCCGTATACTTGCCGACAGGGTTCATTATGCAGAGCCAAACAATTTCGACATCCGAAAGCCATGCCCATACCCATTATTCAGCCAGAACAGGGAGACCCAATTGCCGCCCTTGCCACACCGGTCGGTGTAGGTGCACTTGCCGTACTGCGCATGAGCGGAAAAGGGGTTTTCGATATTGCTCAGAAGGTGTTTCATAAAAAAAACAACCCAGCCTTCCGCTTTTCCCAATCCAAAGGCTTTAAGGCCCATTTTGGAACGGTGCACGACAGCGATGGACTCATTGACGAGGTTGTTGCCCTGGTGTTTCGCACGCCGAACTCCTTTACAATGGAGGATATGGTTGAGTTCAGTTGCCACGGCGGACCGGTTGTTGTCAAGCATATCCTGAAGGTGCTGCTCGACAAGGGATGCCGGTTGGCTGAGCCTGGAGAGTTTACCCGGCGGGCCTTTCTGAACGGACGTATTGATCTCTTGCAGGCAGAGGCGATCGGGGAGATGATACATGCCCGTTCGGAATCAGCATTCCGTACTGCGGTCATCCAGATGCAGGGAGCGCTCTCATTGAGGCTGGACGCCATGCGAGAGCTGCTGTTACGCTCATGCGCCCTTTTGGAGCTTGAACTCGATTTCAGCGAGGAAGAGGTTGAATTTCAGAGCCGCGTACAACTGCAGCAAGAGCTTGCCGATATGCATGAAGAGCTTCGCCGCCTTGTCGACTCCTATCAGCACGGCAGGCTGTTGAAGGAGGGCGTTGCTACGGTGATTGCAGGACGTCCGAATGCCGGCAAGTCAACACTGCTCAATGCGCTCCTTGGCGAGGAACGTTCCATTGTAAGCCATATGCCGGGTACGACGCGCGACTATATAGAAGAGTGTTTCCTGTATGAAAAAACCATGTTCCGCCTCACCGATACTGCCGGGCTGCGCGAAGGAGGGGAGGCGGTAGAACATGAAGGTATCCAGCGCAGCTACAAAAAAATCTCTGAAGCCGATCTGATCCTTTACCTCATCGACATCAGTCTCAACAATTATCTTGACGACGTCTCCCGGATTCAGGCATTTTTGGAGAAATACCCGACAGCTCACCTGATCGTGATCGCCAATAAAACCGACCTGACCCTGGAAAGTGCTGAACGGCTCCAGCAACTTCGCGCAGCGACCGGTTGCGATGTCTGCGGTATAGCCGCTGCCAGGAAAGAAGGGCTTGAGGGCCTCAAGCACTTG
>CAIPKT010000161.1 GCA_903865705.1 uncultured Chlorobiaceae bacterium | reverse complement strand
GACTTGGCGCTGGCTTTTGGATGGGGTAGTCATTGCCATACATGACGAACAAATTGCTGTGCACGGTGGAAGCCCCGGCATTCGTGATGTCGGGCTTTTGTCCTCAGCCCTTGCTCGCCTGAAACAAAAGGCGAATTACGGTGATCCGTCCGTCTTTGATTTGGCCGCCGCCTATGCCTATGGCATTATTCGTAATCATCCTTTTATTGACGGCAACAAACGCACCGGGTTTCTTGTTGCCTATGTGTTTCTGAATATTAACGGATGGGAACTGAGGTCAAGAGAAGTCGAAGCTGTTAACGCTGTTTTGGATTTGGCGGCAGGTGAATTGAATGAACCCTTTTTTTCTGACTGGCTTAAAAACAAGTCTGTTATTCGAGCAGAACGGGAATAACAAGTGTTGCGAGATTCAATACGGATTATGCCGGTACAGACCGGTTCCAAAGAGTCTCTGGTGCAATATCAAGATTGCCCGGCCAGACTACAGTGCCGTATTGGACAGAGGCCTTGAAGAAGAGTGGAGAGTTGACGAGTTTGGTAAAGGGTTTTTTTCAAAAACAAGTTCCAGTGTGAAGTCGTTACGAGTTGAAACGGCGATGACATCAAGAAGTTCTTCCATAATTTCCTCCCCACATTTGTACCATCCGAAGTTGTCGTGGTGGGATATTAAAATTCCGTATACGGACTTTTTTTTCAATATTCTTTCTTTGAAGGTACTAAAGTTTGCCAGGAAAGCGAAAGTTTAGCTTACACAACACTATTGAGGATTTTATGAAAAGTGCCTTTAAATGCTGGCTTTATATTGTTTTGTTTTTGTCTTTCACGCCGGTTTCTTTTGCTGATTATAAGACTGATATCGGCTATGCCGATCTGCAAGCTTTGCTGGGGGCAAACATGCCGACTGGTGCAGGTGTAAAAGTAATGCAGGTTGAAGCAGGTGGAACTGTTTATGCACCGAATACCACGAGCACGCAGTTTGCAGGCAAAACCTTCCGTTTCCCTTGTGCTGCCAGCATATCGCCGTTTGGTCATGCAACCTGGGTCGGTTCACTTTTTTATGGCGCTGGTTCAATGGCTCCTGGTATTCGAACTATTACCAGTTATGAATCCTCTGACTGGATGAAAAGCCTGTTCAACCCTTTGGTTTCAGTACCGCCTAACGGCAGTCGGATTGTCAACCAAAGCTGGGTCGGTAACGGTAATAATGCATCACAGACGGGGATCATTTTGCGTTTGGTTGATCGACAGGTGCAGCGGAAGGAGCTTATTCAGGTTGTCGCCATGGGCAACGGGCCAGGGGTTACTGCTTTGTTGAATAGCGCCTATAATGTTATTGCGGTGGGTAAATGTAGTGGCAATCTTGATTATGGCTCTAAACCTGTTGACCGGGTCTATAGAGCAGGACGTACCCGACCGGATGTCGTAGCTCCAGAATCGACTACCAGTTCGGCAGCGCCGCAAGTAGCCGCCACGGCTGCCTTGCTGGTTGAAACCGGGCATAAAGGTGCCTTGCGCCTTTCGAGGAGTTCTGCAATGGTCACCGGTGTCGGTACTGTTTACAATGCCGAGCGGGCCGCAACTATTAAAGCGGCACTTATGGCCGGGGCAGATCGGGTAACACACAATAGCCCTGGCAAAGGTGATATCGCCAATTACCGCAGTGCCGGCCATCAAGCCAATAATGGCCTTGATGAGCGTTTTGGTGCGGGTCAGGTTAATGTGCTTCACAGCTATCAGATTATTGCGGCTGGTGAGCAAAACAGTCTGGAAGATGGTGGCGTCAATGCGGGATTGATTGGCTTAACCGGCTTTGATTATGATAATGCCTTTGGCGGTTTTTTAAGCAGCAATAAGACCGCAACCTATAAATTTCATGCAACTTATGATGCAAAATTATCGGCATCTTTGGTATGGAATATGAATGTTACGAATGATGGGAGGTTACGCACAGGGTTGCCAAACCTGAACCTTGAATTATTTGATGTCACCAGCCAAACCATTTCTGCCTTTTCGTTGAGCCCACACGATAATACTGAAAATATCTGGGTTGATTTGGCAGCGGGGCATAGCTATGAACTGCTCGTTAAGTCTGCCGAAGCGAATGATTTTAGTTGGGATTATTCATTAGCCTGGCATATCAGCCATTAGTGTTGTGCAGTTCGACCTGAAATCAAGCGTAGCGGTTTAAAACAGGAAATCCTCGTGAAGGCTCTATCTACAGGAAGTGAAGAGCCTTCAGAGTATTCTGGCAGTCAGGAACCGGCTTCCCATTCGGCAAAAAGGGCGTTCAGCTCTTTGCAGAGTGAATGGTAACCTTCGAGGGTTTTGTTTGTCTCATCCTGGCTTTTTTTGTAGAAATCTTCGTTTGCCATGATGGTTTCAATCGACTCTTTCTTTTGCTCAAGCTGGTTGATTTTATGCTCAACCTGATCCATCCTCTTTTTGTCTTTTTTGGCTGTCTCGCTCTTTTTCGCTTGCACTTTCTCCTTTTCAGCGGCTTTTGCAGGGGCGGCCTGACTTTTTTGCTTTTGAGTGGCTTCCAGCTTGCGTTCGGCTTCGATGACCTTTTCAGCAGTTTCAAGGTATTCTGCGTAGGTGCCGAGGTGGAGCTGCAGCGAGCCGTTTTTTATTTCGACCACTTTGTTGACCAGGCTGTCGAGGAAGTAGCGGTCGTGGCTGACTATAAGGAGAGTCCCGTCATAGTATTCGAGCGAGTCGATCAACATCTCTTTTGATCGCATGTCGAGATGGTTGGTCGGTTCATCCATGATGAGCAGGTTGGATGCCTGAAGCAGGATTTTTGCCAAGGCGACCCTCGATTTTTCGCCTCCCGAGAGTACCCTGATTTTTTTGTTGACCGCATCTCCGCTAAAGAGAAAGCATCCAAGAATGTCGCGCACTCTTTTTTGTGCTTCGGACGAGGGGGCGGAATCCATCATCTCCACGTAGACGCTTTTGTCTTGCGAGAGGTTTTCGGTCTGGTGCTGGGCAAAGTAGTTGAGGGTAACGTTGTGCCCCATGCTCAGTTTGCCTTCGAAGTCGATTTGACCGGCCAGAATTTTGCAGAAGGTGGTTTTGCCCGCTCCGTTTGATCCGACAATAGCAATCCGGTCGCCACGCATGACTTCAAGGTCAATGCTGTTGAGTACTTGCTTTTTGGAGCCGTCGGGCAACAGGTAAGCTTTTTTGATTCCTTCGAGCCGCATGACCTCACGTCCTGAAGGGTTGGCTTTCGGAAAGCGGAAGGAGATGCGTGAGTTATCCTCTTCAGGGGTGAACATGTTTTTTTCCATCTTCTCCATCTGCTTGAGGCGGCTCTGTGCCTGCCTTGCTTTGGTAGCCTTGTAGCGGAAGCGGTCGACAAAGGCTTTCAGCTCGGCCATTTTTTTCAGGTCACTGGTATATTGGCCCATCATCAGCTCATAGCGCTCAGCCTTCTCCTTTTCGAAGTAGGAGTAGTTTCCCTTGTATTCGTTGATGCGCTCAAAAGCGATTTCAAGGGTTTTTGTGGTGAGCTTGTCGAGGAAAAAGCGGTCGTGCGAAACAATTATGTAGCTGTGCTCGTAGTTGAGAAGATAGTTTTCGAGCCAGCGGAGCGAGTCGATATCAAGGTGGTTGGTCGGCTCATCAAGCAACAGCAAGGTCGGGTTCTGCAGCAACAGTTTGGTGAGGTGCAGGCGCATTTGCCATCCGCCGGAAAAGGCCTTGACTTTTTTATGAAAATCTATTTCGCTGAATCCGAGACCGGCAAGCACCTTTTCGGCATTGGACTGCATGGTGTAGCCGCCCAGATGGTCAAATTCGTGCATGGCATCGGAAAAACGCTCAATAAGGCTGTGGTACGACTCGCTTTCGTAATCCTGTTCGGGCAGGGCGAGTTCGTGTTCCATGCGAGTTATTTTTTCGGCCAGCTCGGCGAGCCTTGCGTTTGCCTGAAGGGCATATTGCAGGGCGGTTTTGTCCAGATCGGCATCAAAGGAGATTTCCTGGGGAAGATAGCCGATGGTGGTATCGGCAGATTTTAAAAAATGGCCGGTGGTGATGAGGGCTGAATCGATTGATGGTCCGCTTATAAGGCGCAGAAGGGTTGTTTTGCCTGTTCCGTTAAGGCCGACAAGACTGACATGGTCTTTGTCGCCAATGCGGAACGAGGTATCGGTCAGGAGCTCTTTGGTTCCGACGCTGAGAGAGAGGTTACGGGCTTCAAGCATGATAGAGAGAACTTGGGAAAATGGTCGACTTCTTTGAAAAACTTTTAAACACGGTGGAAAAGATACGATATTTCATCAAAGCATCATGCTTCTTCATCTTCTTCCGGGATATGAACTCTTTTTATCCGATATGAACTTTTTTGCCTGCAATATTTTTGTGCGCTATCATTATAAAATAAAGTAAGATAGCTGGTCATGAAAGTTTTTGGCACGGTGCCGCGCTGAACAAATACATGGAAAAAAAGATGCGATCTCTCTTGATGGCAGAGGCAGAAAGTCCAATACATATCACCTATGTCGATTTTTCATAAATAATTACCATATAAGACACAAGGTTTTATCGCAAAGATCGTCTAATTAACAACGCGTAGTGCTTGAAATAAGGGTGATTCTCAACAGGTAGAAACTGAACATGTATCGTAATGAGATCAAAAATATATCTGCTTCTGGGGACGATTTTTCTCGTCCTTGCCTCACCTCTTCACGCTGAAGAGTCGCTGACGTGGCAACAGTGCGTCAGCGAGGCTAAAGAGGCGCATCCGGACCTGTCCTCCGCCCTTGCGATTTTGCAGCAGGCTGAAGCCGATAAACGCATAGTGGGAGGGGCGCTTATCCCCAAACTCAGTCTGGGCTTGCGGTCGGTGGAGAGCGGTACGACGGCCAAAGGGAGCAGCCCCACTGTTGCACACTCCTATTCGCTGACGGCACAGCAGCTTCTTTATGACGGACATAAAACCTCAAATCAGGTTGCCAGCAGCAAAGAGGCTGTCAAAAGCGCCCAGTATAATTATAATGCGGTTTCCGCTGATCTCCGCTTTGCCCTTAGACGGGCATTTACGCAGTTGCTTAAAGCGCAGGAGCTTGTCGGCCTTGTCAGTGAGATTGCTGACCGCCGGCAGAATAATGTCCGTTTGATCAGCCTGCGTTATCAAGGTGGGCGCGAACACCTTGGCTCGCTTCGCCAGGCTGAGGCCGATCTGGCGCAGGCGCAGTTTGAGGTGTCACAGGCCAAACGGGGACTGGTTCTTGCCCAGACCATCCTTGCCTCGGCGCTTGGTCGTGACAGCCATAATCTGATAAGGGTTCAGGGGGCTTTCAGGGCAACTGACCTTTTGGCCACAAAGCCCGATCTGGCACTTTTCGCAAATAAACATCCGCTTTTTCAGCAACTTGATGCCAGAAGCAAAGCTGCTCGTTACGATCTTGATGCGGCCAGAAATGCCTTTTCGCCTCAGCTCTACCTCACCTCTTCGCTTGGCAGGGGTTCGGTTGATACCTTGCCGTTCAAGGCTGTTGACTGGACTGCAGGCTTTACGCTTTCTGTTCCGATTTATGAAGGCGGAACTGGCCAGGCAAGGGTTTCCAAAGCCATGGCAGTGGTGAGCCAGCAGAATGCCCAGGAAAAAAGTGGCTATCTCCAGCTTTTCAATACCCTCGAAGAAAGCTGGAAAATATTTCAGGATGCCCGTCAGATGGTGGCTGTTAAGAAAAAATTTCTTGATGCCGCCCAGGAGCGTTCTGCCATTGCCAATGCGCAATATTCGAACGGTCTTGTTTCGTTCAATGACTGGGTGATTATTGAGAATAATCTGGTGAGTGCAAAAAAGGAGTTTCTTAATGCCGGGGCAGATCTGTTGATTGCCGAGGCTCAATGGATTCAGGCAAAAGGAGAAGGTCTTGATGGTTAGCAGCAAAAAACTGGTATTGAGTGTTCTGGTTGCACTCTCTGTTCTTGGGGCCGCAGGGTTCTTTTATTTCAGCAATAACCGGAGTGTGAAGCCGCATTTTGAAGAGGCTCATGCTTCAAGAGGCTCCATCTCCTCATCGGTATCGACAACTGGAGCCGTTGAGCCGCAGACCCGTGTAAAAATTCAGTCATCGGTCGGAGGACGAATTGAGGAAATACTTGTCGAAGAGGGACAACTGGTAAAGAAAGGAGAGGTTCTTGCCATGCTCAGTTCAACCGAGCGGGCAGCGCTGCTTGATGCTGCCAAATTGCAGGGAAAAAGTGAACAGAGTTACTGGCAGAAAGTCTACAAAGAGACGGCGGTGATTGCGCCGATGGCGGGCCAGGTTATTGTACGCAGCGTCGATCCGGGTAAGACGGTGACCACGAACGACTCGCTTTTCGTGCTCTCCGACAGGCTTCTTGTCAAGGCTTTTGTTGATGAAACCGATATCGGAAGAGTCAAAGTTGGCCAGAAGGCGGTTATCAGCCTTGATGCTTATCCTGAAATTAAGGTGAACGGGGTTGTCGGGCATATCTACTACGAATCACACTTGCAGAATAACGTGAATATCTACAATGTTGATGTTATTCCAGAACTCATTCCTGATGTCTTCCGCTCCGGCATGAGCGCCAATATCGAGATTATTGTTCAGGAAAAGCAGAATGCGTTGCTTCTGCCGCTCGCGGCAGTGCAGAGCAGAAACGGGAAAACGGTGGTGCTTCAGAGGAGGCGCGGCGGCAAACAAGAGGAGACGGACTACAAAGCAGTGCGGACGGGGTTGCAGGACGAACGTCATATTGAGATTCTTGAAGGATTAACGGACAGTGCTGTTGTGCTGCTTCCCGACTCCTCCTTTGTCCTTCCAAGAAAAAAAGGCGGTTCAAATCCCTTTATGCCACAGCGTAGCAGGACACGATGATGAAACCACTGCTTGAAGTTCGGGATATTCACCGGACATACCAGATCGGTGAAAGTACCGTTGATGCGCTTCGGGGTGTCTCCCTGACCATAGAACGGGGTGAGTTTGTTGCCATTATGGGAGCCTCGGGGTCAGGCAAATCTTCTCTGCTTCATATTCTTGGACTGCTCGACAATCCCGACCAGGGTGAGTTCATGATTATGGGCAATAATGTCAATACCTTGACGGAGGATGAGCAGGCCGGGTTGCGCAATAATGTTGCCGGATTTGTTTTTCAGCAGTTTCATCTGCTCAAGCGCATGACCATTGTCGATAATGTGCGTCTGCCGCATATCTACAGCGGTTTGAAAGGGGATTTTCGCAAGGAAGCGACAGAGCGGCTGAAGCTGGTTGGACTTGAACAAAGGATGGACCATACGCCAAACCAGCTTTCAGGAGGCGAACAGCAACGTGTGGCTATAGCTCGGGCGCTGATCCGCGATCCGCTGATCATCTTTGCCGATGAGCCGACAGGCAACCTCGATTCAAAAAACTCTGCTGAAATCATGAAGATTCTCAAAGGGCTTCATGACGAGGGAAAAACCATCATCATGGTCACGCATGAAAATGAGATTGCGGCATACGCGGGCCGGGTTATTATCATGCGGGACGGCGTCATTGTTTCGGATGAACGCCGGGCGGGGATGCAGCCTTCGGTGGCAGCAGCGGCAGGGGAGGTCGGTATTGAATCAACTCTTTCCCGGAAGGGTTCGTTATGGCAGGATGGCCGTTATACCGGATTTATGGCGCAGGCCTTTCAGTCTATTCTTGCCAACAAGATGCGTTCCTTTCTCTCTGTGCTTGGAATCTTTGTCGGGGTTGCCTCGGTGATTGCTATGATGGCGCTTGGCGAAGGAGCAAAAGCTGCAATGCAGGAGCAATTGAAATCCATGGGTTCGAACATGCTCTCGATCAGGGGGGGATCGGCCAAAATTCACGGTGCGGCTCAAGGAGCAGGCGCTGTTACACGTTTTACCTTCATTGATGTCGATGATATTGCTTCGCTGCGTACGCTGGTCAAAAATTCCACAGGGGTAGTGAACGGCAACGGAAGAATTGTTTACGGCAACAAAAACTGGAGCTCCCAGTTGACGGGGGTAGGGTTCGATTACGGTACCATGCGAGCCGCGATTCCAACAGTGGGGAGGTGGTTTACCCGTGAAGAAATTCAAACGCGTGAAAAGTCGGCCATTATCGGCGTGACCGTTGTCAAGGAGCTTTTTGGTGGCAGCAATCCGCTTGGCAAAACCATCAAGATCAACCGGATTAATTTCAAGGTTATCGGTATAGCTCCTGCAAAAGGGTTTTCGGGGCCGCAGGATGAGGATGATGTGGTGATTATTCCGGTAACAACGGCCATGTACCGTGTGCTTGGCAAAGATTATCTCAGCGGTATCTTTGTCGAGGTTGCTTCGCCCGCCTTGATTGAACAGGCCAAAATCGCCATCAGTGAGCTGATCCAAAAACGGCACCGGCTGAAAGCGGATGACGACTCGTTCAATATCAGGGATATGACCGAGATTCAGAAAATGCTCAGCAGCACCACGCAGACCATGAGCCTGCTTCTTGGTTCAATCGCCGCCATTTCGCTGCTTGTAGGAGGAATCGGCATCATGAATATCATGCTTGTTTCCGTGACCGAACGAACCCGCGAGATTGGTTTGCGCAAGGCCATTGGCGCGAGAAAAAGCGATATCATGCTCCAGTTTCTGATAGAATCGGTCGGCATGACCATCAGTGGAGGGTTTATCGGGATTCTTGCCGGTATCGGTATCTCCCTGATTCTTGCCACATTTGCCGGGTGGGCGGTAAAAACCTCACTGTCATCGGTTCTGCTGGCAACAACTTTTTCAGCACTTATCGGTATCTTTTTCGGACTTTGGCCTGCCAGAAAAGCAGCTTCGCTCAAACCGGTGGAAGCCCTTCGTTTCGAATAGAGAGTGATAAGTATAAAAAAAGTTTTTTGTGCAGGATTTTGCAGGAAAGCACGTCAAACTTAAAGGACAGCAACGGATCGGATCTTTAGTGTGTGTGTTGACGGATGATTGATAGGTTAAGACCGATCGGGTTGTTTGCTTTGGACAGCGGAGGGGTGCAATTATCCTCTTCGCTGTCCTTTTTTTGTTAACGCCGAAAAGAGCAAACCGGCCCTCAAGTCCATTACACCTCTGATATTCTGATAATCTTTTTTTATCTTTATCCAACGCCTTTTTTTGATAATCTGCGCGTAATAACGCAGAATAACCGTCTTCATCCACAGTAACCTTAACGACTACCGTTATGAAATTTATTGCAAAAAAAAGCATTACCAGGCTATGGATGATGTTCCTGCTTACAGCATTGAGTCTGATTTCGGCGTCATCACTTTCCTTTGCGGCCATACCAAAGATTGGTGACAGTTACGGGGGCGGAATTGTTTTTTATGTTGACGTTACTGGTCTGCACGGTCTAATTGTTGCCAAAACGAATACGGCAGGCCACTCTGAGGGCAAGGAAGAAGGTGTTTTGAACTGGTATGATGCCAACGTTGCCGCCAATGCTTTTGTGGATGGTTACGGTGACTGGTTTTTGCCGAACAAGGAGCAATTGCATCAGCTTTATCTGAATAAAAATGCTGTTGGCGGTATTCTGGACACGTACTTCTGGAGTTCCTCCGAGAATGATGATAAAAACGCATGGGTCGAGTACTTCTTTAATGGAAAACAGGTTGCCGGCAGTAAGTTGAACGGCAGTTGTGTTCGCGCTGTGCGGGCTTTTTAAGGGCAGCGTCATCTCCGTAAACTCCTTGATCTTGCAATGATTTATCTATGCCACGTTGTTATTGGCGTAAAACGGCGTTATCTTAGTTGGATATACTGTTGTGTGTTCATCGTAATCAAGAACAACTTCAACGACATCCATCATGAATATCGGTGACGAGTATGGAGGTGGTATTGTCTTTTCTCTTGATAAAACAGGGAAACACGGGCTTATTGCCGCTAAAGAAGATATGTCGGGTCATTCTTCCGGTCATGAGGAAGGGCGCTTTACCTGGACTGATGCTAACGTTGCCTGTAATGATTTTGTCGGGAACGGTTATCGTGACTGGTTTTTGCCCAACAAGGAGCAACTGAACCTGCTTTATTTGCAGAAGCGTGTTGTTGGGGCTTTTGCTGATTACAGCACTTCCTATTGGAGTTCATCAGAGTCGAGTGTAACCAATGCATGGTTACAAGTTTTCATCAACGGGTTCCAGAGCCATAGCAATAAGTGGTATGTCAGTCGTGTTCGGGCTGTGCGGGCGTTTTAACCATATTTTCATGAGCAGTTGCTCGAATGACGTAACCCTCTGTCGATAAAAAAACCATAGGAGGAATAGATGGGCTGGATAAAAAACATCATTGGAAACAAACCGGACGATACCCTTGATCGTCTGGTAAACCTGCTCGTTTCCTATCAGGATGAGTCCGTTTTTCTTGAAGCATTACATGAAGCGATGGAACTGGCACAAAAAGGGGATGAACTTGGTGTCAAAGCGTTGAGCGAGGCTATCCGACGCAAACGCGGTATGAAAGAGGTGACTTTTTTTGTGCCCCACGGTGGGTTAATCATGCGATTTGGCGAAGAACTCAAGGACGTTGAGGAGCAATTGCTGGCATTAGCCAAGTCCGGCAAGTTGCTTGATGATCCTGCTGCAACACAGAATCTTATCTCAACGGCATTACGCTTGTCGCAAGACGGCCTCAGTGGGCTTCTCAGAAAAATCTTTTCTCTTGCTGGATCCGAACAAGGATACGATTTCCAACTTTTGTTCAACCAGATGCAGTCCTCAATCAATCTGAAGGATGCCCGTGGAGAGCTATCATCAAGTCAACAGATAACAGAGGAAATGAGCCAGAGTGATACGGTTTCTCCAGCACCGCCAGCAATCAAGGTCAAGATTGGTGAATATTATGGGGGAGGTATTGTTTTTTACTTCAATAGCACTGGTCAGCACGGCCTTGTGGCCGCAAAGGCAGATATGCAGGGACACTCACCAGACAAGCAGGACGGTTACTTTACCTGGGCTGATGCTAAAGATGTATGCCAAAATCTTGTGAGCAACGGTTACAAAGACTGGTTTTTGCCCAGTAAGGATCAACTGAACCATCTCTATATCAATCGAAGTGCTGTAGGTAATTTTATCGACAAATTCTACTGGAGTTCCACTGAAAGCGATGCAAGTAACGCATGGAGGCAGTTTTTCGGAGATGGATACCAGCATGACTACAGCAAGTCGCAAGGTTATCGAGCCAGGGCCGTGAGAGCTTTTTGAAAAAGATGACGAATTTATTAGTAAAAAACATGCGGCGGTTAATATATTATAACTTCGCTGTGTAACGTAAATCAAACATTAAAACATCTTTTCAAGGGAGAAAAAACATGCAGACATTCTATGCCGACGGAGTTGCCAATATTACGCTCATCGATGGCGTTATCCGTCTTGATCTTGTCAACATTACGCAGCTCGAAAAAGAAAAAGCCAATATTCGTCCGATTGCGTCGCTTGCGCTTTCACTGCCAGCGTTGCTTCGTACTCACGAGCAACTTTCACAGGCAATCAACAAAATGGTTGAAGACGGCATTTTGAAGAAAGATGAAGCACATCAGGCCGTCACCAACGGTACGCTTTCCTGATTAAGAGGGCTCCTGCCGTAACATTATAGAACCAGTACTATCCCCTCGTCCCGGTCGCGGAATGAGTGGTAGTACTGGTTTTTTTGATGTCCCTGCACTCGTCAATACGGTGTGCAGCCTGCTTGACAATCCTTCCAAACGCTCAAGACTCGGCGCCAATGCGCGAGCTATGCCAAGAGCAACTACAACCTCAAAAGCGTCTGTCTGCCCCGCCAGCTTGCCTGGGTGAAGGGGTTGGTAGACCTGTCACTCTTCTTTTGCAAAATAAATACGAATATCTCGTGGCTGGTGTATATATTTTGTATAAATTGAAAATAATATTCCTGCCTATATATTTTTGCGATTCTTTGTTCCGCGTATTTCCTTTGTGATTGGGGGAAGGCTAAAACATTTTTTCAATAATTTCTGCTTACTCTTGCCTTCTCATTTGTGTAGTACTTCGATTCATCATATCCAAATGAAACTTTTTAAGAAAGGGGTTCAATATGGCTATCCACTTCGACGGTATTCCATCTGATACGGCAGGCTCTAACGAGATTTTCAATGATTTCTTTTTTGATGCATCGAAACAGAGTGAGCCGGGTTATCTCGCTTCGGTCGCAGCGATTGATTCTATTTCTCTTTATGATGATAATAGCGATGGTTTGCCGGATCGTTATATCTCCTCATGGATGGACAATGGTATACAGGTAACTGAATCGGGCACGATAACTTACGACGCTGATGGTCTCCTGACGATTACTGCGTCTGGCGGAGGAAGTTCCGAAACAACCGGCAGGTTGGCTTATGACAGCGCAGGGGCGATTGTTGGTGTGTACATACATGAAAATAGTAGCGCCCCCAATATTACGCCCCCTACTGTTACTGCCTTCAGCCTGGATGGTGCTCCGATTATTTTCCAGCCGCAGGCGATCTCTTTTGCTGATAAGGTGGATTATGCTACAGGAAGCTATCCGTATTCGGTTACCACAGCCGATGTCAATGGTGATGGCAATATCGATCTGATTGTTGCGAATCTCTACAGCTACAGCGTTTCGGTGCTGACGAACGATGGCTTTGGCGCTTTTGCAGACAAGACCGATTACGCTACGGGAGGCTCCCCTTATTCTGTTATCAGTGCAGACGTCAATGGTGACGGTGCTGCTGATCTGATTGTCTCGAACCCTTACAGCAATAGCGTTTCGGTGCTGACGAACGATGGTTCTGGTGCCTTTTCTGACAGAGCTGATTACGCTACAGGAAGCAATCCTTATTCCGTCACGACAGCCGACGTCAATGGAGATGGCTATGCCGATCTGATTGTTGCGAACTTGACCAGTTACACGGCCTCGGTGCTGATAAACGATGGTTATGGTACCTTTGCAGCTAAGGTCGATTACGCTACAGGCTATGGGCCTTATTCCGTCACCACAGCCGATGTTAGTGGAGACGGCAAGGCAGATCTGATTGTTGCGAACATCTACAGCAATAGCGTTTCGGTGCTGACGAATGATGGTTATGGTGCCTTTGCCGCTAAGGTTGATTATGCAACGGGAAGCTATCCGTATTCAGTTACAAGCGCAGACATCAATGGCGATGGTCATGCCGATCTGATTATTGCGAACTATTACAGCAATAGTGTTTCGGTGCTGACGAACGATGGTTATGGTGACTTTACCGCCAGAGTTGATTACGCAACAGGAAGCAATCCGTCTTCCGTTTCGACAGCAGATGCCAATGGCGATGGCAAGGTTGATCTGATTGTTGCGAACTCAAACAGCAACAGTGTTTCGGTATTGAAAAACAATGGCGACGGTACTTTTGCCGCCAAAGTCGATTATGGTACAGGAAGCTATCCTCGTTCCGTCACGACAGCCGATGTGAATGGTGACGGCACAGCCGATCTGATAGTTTCGAATCTTTACAGCTATAGGGTCTCGGTGCTCAGCAACACGTCACATCCTGCGGTGACCTCTTTTATTGAGATGTCTCCGGTGCATATCAGCAGCGATATTATCCTCAACGATCCGGATGGAGATGCAAGCTGGAATGGTGGTTCGCTGAACGTACAGATCACGGCCAATGCGGAAGCCGCCGATAGCCTGAGCCTTGCTACCAGTTATCCGGGTGGCAGCGGCATCTGGCTTGATACCGATGGCAACAGGGTTATGGCCGGCAGCACTGAAATCGGGACAGCCGATGCGCCCTTTGTGAGTGATGGCGAAGCCTGGAGCTTCAGTTTCAATGAGAATGCCACCAACGCGCTGGTTCAGGATGTAGCCCGTGCACTGATATTCAGCAACAGCAGTTATACGCCAGGAACCGATGATCGCAGTATCACCTTTACTGTAACTGATAACACCACTGCGTCAGCCTCACTGGTTGAGACGGTGACGGTGACAGCAGTTGATTTTGCACCGACGCTGACATCGTTCAGTGACGTGTTTGGTTCGATCAATGAGGATTCAGGAGAAATTGCAGTCACCTTTGAAGATCTTCAGCTCAAAGGAGATGAATCGGATATTGAGGGCCCGGTTGATGCCTTTGTAGTCAAGAGTGTCAGTAACGGTACGCTCCGGATTGGTACGGATGCTGATTCGGCAACACCCTATGATGGCTGGACGAACAACACTATTGATGCATCGCATCAAGCCTATTGGGCTCCTGCAGCCAATCTTAACGGCACCTTGAATGCGTTTGCCGTTGCAGCAAAGGACAGCATTGGCCAGGAATCGGCCCCACCTGTTCAGGTTACTATCTCCGTCACACCGGTTAATGATGATGCTCCGGTTATTTTTCAGCCGCAGGCGATCTCGTTTGCAGCCAACTTTGATTACTCAACAGGCTATGGGCCATATTCGGTAACGATAGCCGATGTCAGTGGCGATGGAAACGCAGATCTGATTGTTGCCAACCGGGACAGCTATACGGTTTCGGTGTTGGCGAACAATGGGGATGGTACTTTTGCCGCCGGCGTTGATTACTCAACAGGCTCCGGGCCATATTCAATTACGGCAGCCGATATCAATGGTGATGGTGCTGCCGATCTGATTGTTGCGAACATGTGGAGCAATAACGTTTCCGTGCTGGTAAACAATGGTTATGGAGACTTTACCGCCAGGGTCGATTATGAAACAGGACGCAATCCATATTCGGTCACGACAGCCGATGTCAATGGTGATGGAATGGCTGATCTGATTGTTGCGAACTATTACGATCACAGCGTTTCGGTGCTGACAAACGATGGTTATGGTGACTTTACGGCCAGGGCTGATTACGCTACGGGATACTATCCGTCTTCCGTTACGACAGCCGATGTCAATGGCGATGGCAAGGCAGATCTGATTGTGGCGAACTCAAATAGCTACAGTATTTCAGTGCTGACAAACAATGGCGATGGTACTTTTGCCGCCAAGGTTGATTACGCTGCAGGCTATGGCCCATATTCGGTCACGACAGCCGATGTTAATGGTGATGGCAAGACTGATCTGATTGTTGCAAACAACTGGGAGAATAGCGTTTCGGTGTTCCAGAATAATGGTGACGGTACCTTTGCCGGCAGGGTCGATTATAGTACAGGAACCAATCCTTATTCCATTACGACAGCCGATGTCAATGGTGATGGCAAAGCCGACCTGATTGTTACGAACCCAAACAGTAACAATATTTCGGTGCTGAAAAACAATGGCGATGGCACCTTTTCCGCCAGGGTCGATTACACTACAGGAAACTATCCATATTCAGTTACAAACGCAGATGTCAATGGTGATGGCCTGGCAGATCTGATTGTTGCGAACTCCGGCAGCAATAGCGTTTCAGTTTTGAGCAACACAGCACATCCTGCGGTGACCTTATTTTTCAATATGTCTCCGGTGCATATCAGCAGCGATATCATTATCAATGATCCTGATGGTGATGCAAGCTGGAATGGCGGCTCACTGAGCGTACAGATCACGGCCAATGCGGAAGCCGCCGACAGCCTGAGTATTGCTACCAGTGATCCGGGTGGCAGCGGTATCTGGCTTGACAACGAGAGCAACAGGGTTATGGCCGGAAGCACTGAAATCGGGACAGCCGATGCGGCCTTTGTAAGTGATGGTGAAGCCTGGACCTTCAGTTTCAATGAGAATGCCACCAACGCGTTGGTGCAGGAGGTAGCCCGTGCACTGATTTTCAGCAGCAGCATCAGCTATACGCCCGGCACTGCTGATCGCAGTATCACCTTTACCGTAACCGATAATACCTTTGCGTCAGCCACACTGGTTGAGACGGTGATGGTGACAGGGGTTGATTATGGCTTTATCCCGACGCTGACATTGTTCACTGATGCGGTTGCTTCGACCAGTGAAGATACTGGAGTTGAAATTACTTTTGCAAACCTTCTTGCCCAAGGTAATGAGGCTGATACCGATGGCACGGTTGAAGGTTTTGTGGTCAAGAATGTCAGTAACGGTATGCTGAGGATTGGTGCGGATGCTGATTCAGCAACACCTTATGATGCCTGGACGAACAACACCATTGATGGATCGCACCTGGCCTACTGGACTCCTGCAGCCAATCTTAACGGCTCTTTGGATGCTTTTGCGGTTGTAGCAAAGGACAATAGTGGACTGGAATCGGCCACACCAGTTCAGGCTTCTGTAACAGTATCGCCATTCGACGACGCTCCGGTTATTTTCCAGCCACAAGCGATCTCGTTTGCCGAAAAAGTCGATTATGGTACGGGCTCTGGGACATATTCCGTAACGACAGCTGATGTCAATGGTGATGGCAATATCGATCTGATTGTTGCGAACTCAAACGGTGAAGGTAGTAATGGCGTTTCGGTGCTTACAAACAATGGTGATGGTACCTTTGCCGATAAGGTCGATTATTCAACAGGCTCAGCGTCTTATTCGGTGACGGCAGTCGACGTCAATGGCGATGGCCATGCCGACCTGATTGTTGCGAACTATTACAGCGATAGTGTTTCGGTGCTGACAAACAATGGTGATGGCACCTTTGTTGACAGAACTGATTATGCAACAGGAGGCTATCCTCGTTCCGTCACCAGCGCAGACATCAATGGCGATGGCAAGGCCGATCTGATTGTTGCAAACTCAGACAGCAGTAACGTTTCGGTGCTGACAAACGATGGTTATGGTGCCTTTGCCGACAGGGTCGATTATGCTACAGGAAGCAATCCATCTTCAGTTACGACAGCCGATGTCAACGGCGATGGCTATGCCGATCTGATTGTTGCCAACCGAGACGACTATAGCGTTTCGGTGCTGACAAACAATGGCGATGGCACCTTTGCCGACAGGGTCGATTACTCAACAGGCTCAGGGCCTTATTCGGTTACCAGCGCAGACATCAATGGCGATGGCAAGGCAGATCTGATTGTTGCGAACTCAGGCAGCAGTAACGTTTCGGTGCTGACAAACGATGGTTATGGTGCCTTTGCCGACAGGGCCGATTATGATACAGGAAACAATCCTTCTTCCGTTACAACTGCGGATGTCAATGGTGACGGCAAGGCTGATTTGATTGTTGCGAACTCAGACAGCAGTAACGTTTCGGTGTTAAAAAACAAAGGGGATGGCACCTTTGCAAGCAGTGTTGATTTCGCTACAGGCTCTGGTCCATATTCCGTTACGACGGCCGATGTTAATGGCGATGGCAAGGCTGATCTGATTGTTGCAAACCCGAACAGCAACAGCGTTTCAGTTTTGAGAAACACGGCACATCCTGCGGTGACCTCTTTTATCGAGATGTCTCCGGTGCATATCAGCAGCGATATTGTCATCAACGATCCTGATGGAGATGCAAGCTGGGACGGCGGCTCACTCAGCGTACAGATCACGGCCAATGCAGAAGCTGCCGACAGCCTGAGCCTTGCTGTTGCTGATCCAGGCGGCAACGGCATCTGGCTTGATACCGATGGCAACACGTTGATGGCCGGAAGCACTGAAATCGGGACAGCCGATGCGGCCTTTGTGAGTGATGGTGAAGCATGGAGCTTCAGCTTCAATGAGAATGCCACCAATGCGCTGGTGCAGGAGGTAGCTCGTGCACTGATATTCAGCAACAGCAGCTATACGCCCGGCACTGCTGACCGGAGTATCACCTTTACCGTAACTGATAACACATCTGCTACGGCGACACTGGTTGAGACGGTGACGGTGACGGCGGTTGATTTTGCCCCTACTTTGACATCGTTCAGCGACGTGTTTAGTCTGATCAATGAAGATTCAGGAGAAGTTGCCGTCACCTTTGAAGATCTTCAGGTCAAAGGAGATGAAGCTGATGTTGATGGTACGGTTGAAGCTTTTGTGGTCAAGAGTGTCAGTAACGGTACGCTCCGGATTGGTACCGATGCAGATTCAGCAACACCTTATGATGGCTGGACGAACAACATTATTGATGCTTCGCACCAAGCCTACTGGACTCCGGCACCAAATCTATACGGCACCTTGAATGCGTTCGCTGTTGTAGCAAGAGACAACATTGGCCAGGAATCGGCCATACCTGTTCAGGCTGCTGTCACCGTTACGCCGGTGAATGATGATGCCCCGGTTATTTTCCAGCCGCAGGCGATCTCTTTTGCCGCTAAAGTTGATTATGCTACGGGAAGCAATCCTTATTCCGTCACGACAGCCGACGTCAATGGAGATGGCTATGCCGATCTGATTGTTGCGAACTTGAACAGTTACACGGTCTCGGTGCTGATAAACAATGGTTATGGTACCTTTGCTGCCAGGGCCGATTACGCTACAGGCTCTGGGCCTTATTCCGTCACCACAGCCGATGTTAGTGGAGACGGCAAGGCAGATCTGATTGTTGCGAACATCTACAGCAATAGCGTTTCGGTGCTGACGAACGATGGTTATGGTACCTTTTCTGCCAGAGCCGATTACACTACGGGAAGCTATCCGTATTCAGTTACAAGCACAGACATCAATGGTGATGGCCATGCCGATCTGATTGTTGCGAACTATTTAAGCAATAGCGTTTCGGTGCTGACGAACGATGGTTATGGTGACTTTACGGCCAGGGCTGATTACGCTACAGGAAGCAATCCTTATTCCGTCACAATAGCCGACGTCAATGGTGATGGCAAGGCTGACCTGATTGTTGCGAACTCAAACAGCTACACGGTCTCGGTGCTGACAAACAATGGCGATGGCACCTTTGCCGCCAGAGTTGATTACTCAGCAGGCTCTGGGCCATATTCTGTCACGACAGCCGATGTCAATGGCGATGGCAAGGTCGATCTGATTGTTGCGAACAACTGGAGCAGTAGTGTTTCGGTGCTGACGAACGATGGTTATGGTGCCTTTGCCGACAGGGCCGATTATGATACAGGAAACAATCCCTCTTCAGTTACAACTGCCGATGTCAATGGCGATGGCAAGGTTGACCTGATTGTTGCGAACTCAAACAGCAACAATATTTCGGTGCTGAAAAACAAAGGCGATGGCACCTTTGCCGCCAAAATCGATTACGCGGCGGGTAATTACCCATATTTCGTCACCGGTGCTGATGTCAATGGTGATGGCAAGGTTGATCTGATTATTGCAAACACCAACAGCAATAGCGTCTCTATCCTGTCCAATACTGCACATCCTGCCGTGACCTCCTTTATTGAGATGTCTCCGGTGCATATCAGCAGCGATATTATCATCAACGATCCTGATGGAGATGCAAGCTGGAATGGTGGTTCACTGAGCGTACAGATCACGGCCAACGCGGAAGCTGCTGACAGCCTGAGTATTGCTACCATTGATCCGGGTGGCAGCGGCATCTGGCTTGATACCGATGGCAACAGGGTTATGGCTGGCAGCACTGAAATCGGGACAGCCGATGCTGCCTCTGTCAGTAATGGCGATACCTGGAACTTCAGTTTCAATGCAAGTGCAACCAACGCACTGGTGCAGGAGGTAGCCCGTGCACTGATTTTCAGCAACAGCAGTTATACGCCCGGCACTGCTGACAGGAGTATTACCTTTACTGTAACTGATAACACCTCTGCTACGGCGGCACTGGTTGAGACGGTGATGGTGACGGCGGTTGAATTTGCTCCGACGCTGACATCATTCAGCGGTACGGTTGCTTCGACCAGTGAAGATAACGGAGTTGAAATTACTTTTGCAGAGCTTCTTGCTCAGGGTAATGAAGCTGATGTTGATGGTACGGTTGAAGGCTTTGTGGTCAAGAGTGTCAGTAACGGCAGTCTCCGTATTGGTGCAGATGCTGCTTCAGCAACACCATACAATGGCTGGACGAACAACACCATTGACGCATCGCACCAAGCTTTCTGGACACCTGCAGCCAATCTTTACGGTACACTGAATGCGTTTGCCGTTGTAGCAAAAGACAACATTGGCCAGGAATCGGCTACACCTGTTCAGGCTACTGTCACCGTTACGTCGGTGAATGATGATGCTCCGGTTATTTTCCAGCCGCAGGCTATCTCGTTTGCCGCCAAGGTCGATTATGGTACGGGAAGCTATCCGTTTTCCGTCACCACAACTGATGTCAGTGGCGATGGCAATGCTGATCTGATTGTTGCGAACTACTACAGCAATAGCGTTTCGGTGCTGAAAAACAATGGCGATGGCACCTTTGCCGCCAAGGTCGATTATGGTACAGGAAGCTATCCTCGTTCAGTGACGACAGCCGATGTCAATGGTGATGGCAAGGCCGATCTGATTGTTGCGAACTACTCCAGCAACAGCGTTTCGGTGCTGACGAACGATGGTTATGGTGCCTTTGCCGCTAAAGTTGATTATGCCACAGGAAGCTCCCCTATTTCCGTTACCACAACTGATGTTAATGGTGATGGCCATGCCGATCTGATAGTTGCGAACTACTACGGTTACAGCGTTTCGGTGCTGACGAACGATGGTTCTGGTGCCTTTGCTGACAGAGCTGATTACGCTACAGGAAGCAATCCATATTCCGTCACAACAGCCGATGTTAATGGTGATGGCAAGGCTGACCTGATTGTTGCAAACCCGAACAGCTACACCGTCTCGGTGCTGACAAACAAAGGCGATGGCACGTTTGCCGCCAAGGTCGATTATAACACGAGCAGTTATCCGTATTCTGTTACCAGTGCCGATGTCAATGGCGATGGCAAGGCTGATCTGATTGTTGTGAACTACTACAGCAATAGCGTTTCGGTGCTGAAAAACAATGGTGATGGCACCTTTGCTGCCAGAGTAGATTATACAACGGGAAACAATCCCTCTTCAGTTACAACTGCCGATGTCAATGGCGATGGCAAGGTTGACCTGATTGTTGCGAACTCAAACAGCAACAATATTTCGGTGCTGAAAAACAAGGGCGATGGCACCTTTGCCGCCAAAATCGATTACGTTGCGGGAACTTACCCATATTCTGTTACAAGCGCAGACGTTAATGGCGATGGCAAGGCAGATCTGATTATTGCAAACACCAACAGCAATAGCGTTTCAGTTTTGAGCAACAT
>CAIPKT010000160.1 GCA_903865705.1 uncultured Chlorobiaceae bacterium | reverse complement strand
TGATGACTACGGATTCAGAGCTCAGGGCAGCAGAGAAGGATATTGCCGGGCACACCATCAGTTCGGTATCTATTGATGGTCAGGTCTGGATGCAGGAGAATCTTGACGTCAGCCGTTATCGAAACGGAGACAAAATTCGATATGCCGCTACGAAACAGGATTGGCTTGACGCCGCAGCAAAAGGCGAAGGAGCATGGAGCTACTACAAGAATGATGCTGCTGGCCTCGAAAAATATGGTCGTCTTTATAACTGGTATGCCGTGCACGATCCTCGCGGTCTTGCTCCGTCAGGGTGGAATATACCGACCTCTGAAGAATTGAACAAACTTGCAACAGCGCTGGGCGGCAAACCAGTTGGCGGAGAAAAACTAAAGTCTGCCGAATCGTCGCTCGAGATCAGCCCCAATTATGCAGCCGATAACAGCGGCCGGTTCTGTGCACTGCCGGGAGGTATGAGAAGCACTGGCGGAGACTTTATGTTAATGGGTAATAATGCCTTTTTCTGGTCTTCTTCTGAATCAACTTCGCTGATATCATGGTACACTATTGTTGGTTATCACCCACCAATAGTTGTTCAAAGCACCCAACACAAAGCAGATGGCATGTCCGTGCGCTGCATCAGGATTTAAAAGGATAGACGATTTATGATTCGTCATTTGCCCGGTAAACCCGCTTCAACAGGTTTTCCGGGCAATTCAATTTCCTCCCCTTCCTGAATTGATTCGCCCATGAGGAAGTATGCTCTTCTATCCGGCGGGTTCGCTTGTAATCAACACCGAAATATCCTTGAATCAAAACATCAAATATCCCTTTAATACATGAAGCTGCAAAGAAATCTTATCGAAAGAGTGTTTGAGACAACACTCTTTAATGTTCGTTTTATTGTACTGATTCCAGTCATTTTTTCTATTGTTGCCTCGATCATCATGTATATCAAGGGTTCGCTTCTGGTTGTCGATGGGGTTTATGTTTTTCTTGAACAATTTAGCGGAATCAATAGTGCCAATCAGGAAAAAATAGAGACTCTTGTCCCTTTATTTATTACCTCGGTTGATATTTATCTCTTCGCTACCGTCCTGCTTATTTTCAGTATGGGTCTCTATGAACTCTTTATCAGTAAAATTGATCCGGCAAGTCGCACAGCTGACTCTCGTCCTGAATGGCTGAACATTACCAATCTTGATGACCTCAAAGGGACTATCGGCAAGGTAATTCTGATGATTTTAATTGTTTCATTCTTTGAGAAGTCACTGGATGTGGAGTATAAAACAGCTTTAGACCTTTTGTATTTAAGTATAGGTATTATCCTTGTTTCCGGAGCACTATTTTTGACGCATGTCAAAGGCAAAAATGGCCACAAATGAGATCTGCATGTGTGCTGATTTTTTTCTCAAACAATAAGACATTGTTCATGTCACTTTTTTCAAAAGCCTCTATTCTTGTGTGCTTTATGTTGTTGCCTGTGCTGTCAACAGCCCGGGCAGCAACAGTTAATAATCCGCTTCAGCAAATCGCATTTGTCAAGAGCACACAGGGTCGTTTCGTAAATGCAGATAATCCAGCCCCCGGTGCTCAGCATGTAACCGTTGGGCTTTATGGTGTTAACATTTACAATTTTGACTTGCGCTCAAGCACTTACGCAATGACTGGCTATATGTGGTTCAGATGGAAAGGTGATTTCGATCCTGTTGAGTCACTTGATTTTATTAATCTTGTGCAAAGTTACGATTTCTTAAAAAAAACACTGCTTGATAAGCCGATATTGCTCAGTAATGGAGAGAAGTATCAGTCTATACGTTTTGACGGATGTTTT
>CAIPKT010000159.1 GCA_903865705.1 uncultured Chlorobiaceae bacterium | reverse complement strand
GCAGGCAAAGGGTATGATGAATTTACCCGCCGGGCCATTGAGGAGGATGAGGCATCCTACATCCGTGGCAGAGTGAGCAAGCTCTGGCTGGAGAATGGGAAAATGATGGTGCGCGGTGTCGATACCCTGCTCGGCAAGCCGGTGACCGTTGTGGCCGACATGGTGGTACTGGCCACAGCAATGGTGCCACAGCCCAATGCAAAAGAGTTTGCCAAAACCATCGGTATCGCCTACGACGAATATGGCTTCTACAACGAGGCCCATCTCAAGCTGCGCCCCGTTGAATCATCAACGGCAGGGGTCTTTCTTGCCGGAGCGTGCCAGTCGCCCAAAGATATTCCTGACTCAATTGCCCAGGCATCAGCCACAGCCAGCAAGGTGCTTGCCCTTTTCAGCAAGGAAAAACTTGAGCGGGAGCCGGTTATTGCCATCAACAACGAAGCAACCTGCGCCGGATGCTGGGGCTGCGTTCTTGCCTGTCCCTACAATGCCATTGAGAAAAAAGATATTCGCGACCGTTCGGGAAAACTTGTCAAACAGGTGGCCTACGTCAATCCCGGCCTCTGCCAGGGGTGCGGCACCTGCGTCAGCTTCTGCCGTTCAAACAGCCTTGACCTGGCAGGTTTTACCGAAAAACAGATATTTGCAGAAGTGATGGGGCTTTAAAAAAACCTCCATTTTTCCCTTGAACAAACAGAACTTTGCTACTGGAGTACGCCGATGAGTGAACCATTTGAACCAAAGATCGTCGCTTTTGTCTGTACCTACTGCACCTACGCAGGAGCTGACCTGGCAGGAACGAGCAGGCTGAAATACGCACCCAATGTCCGTATTGTCCGGCTTCCCTGCACCGGAAGAATCAGCCCCATGTTTATCCTTAAAGCGCTGCAGAAGGGGGCTGACGGTGTGCTGGTCAGTGGCTGCCACCCGGGTGACTGCCATTTCACCCACGGAAACTACCATGCTCGCCGCCGGTGGATGGTCTTTCGCGCCCTGCTCGACTTCACCGGTATCCCACCTGAACGGGTCATGTTCTCATGGATCAGTGCGGCAGAAGGCAGCAAATTTGCCGATCTTATCAACAGCGTTACGGAAGATATCCGTAAACTCGGCCCTTTTGATCAGTATCAGGAGTTGATCAAGGAAACGGAATCACCGGCTACCCTTTAAAAACAAGAGGCAATGATTACACAGGAAAAATACAGAACAACGGTAAAAGAGCTTCTTGCCAATGGCTCGATAAAAATGGCTATCGGCTACAGGCCAGGTTCAACTTCCGACCGGCGTCGCCCGCTCTTTATCCGCACCTCGGAAGAGGCCGACCAGCTTGTGCTCGACAGCAACTGCATTGCGAATTTATCGGGTTATCTGGTTACCGAAGGGCTTCTGAGTGATGAAAAACGTGTCGCCATTTTTCTTCGACCCGAGGGGATTCGTTCTCTCAATATCCTTGCCGCAGAATCACAGCTCAATGTTGACCAGATCATTATTTTCGGCTTTGATTCGATTGGCAGAGAGGTC
>CAIPKT010000158.1 GCA_903865705.1 uncultured Chlorobiaceae bacterium | reverse complement strand
TTTTTCAAAACGCGGTAGTTTCAGTGGGAGTTCAGTCGTGGCGCATCAGTTCGAGAAGCCTTTCGAGATCATCACTGGAAAAGTACTGAATATGAATCTCCCCCTTGCCACCATTTTTTTCAACAATACGTACCTTTGTTGCAAGGTTGTTTCTCAGAAAAGTCTCAAGCTCAAGGATGTGTGATGAACGCTCCGAAAAAACTGGCTGCAGAGGTTTAGCCTGGTCCTTGAACATGCGGTTCACCAGCGCCTCTGTCTGGCGGACTGAAAGCTGTTGGTTGATAACCTGTTTCCAGACCTTTAACTGCTGCTGTTCACTTGGAAGGTTAACAAGTGCCCTTGCATGTCCTGAAGAGATTTCGCGATTCCTTATGCTATCCTGGATCTGCAGCGGCAACTTGAGGAGGCGAAGAAAATTACTGACGGTCGAACGGTTTTTGCCAACCTTCTTGGCTATCTCCTCCTGCGTGAGGTTGCACTTCGTTGTCAGGCTTTTCAGGGCAAGCGCGACCTCTATGGCGTTGAGATCCTCACGCTGAATATTCTCGATAAGCGCAAGTTCAAGCTTGCTTGAGTCGTCATGAGCCTCAATAACATAGGCGGGAATAAACTTAAAACCGGCAAGCGTGACGGCCCTGAGCCGACGCTCTCCACTGATAAGCTGATAGCCATCACCATCCCGGCATACCGAGACAGGCTGAATAACCCCGTTTTCAATGATGGAGTTTTTCAGCTCCTCAAGAGCAGTTTCATCAAATTCTTTGCGGGGCTGAAATGGATTTGGACGAATTTTTTCGATCGGCAGACTCCCGATACTGCCAACCTGAGCAAGATCCTCAGCCTCATCTTTCGAAATCGAAACAAATCCTTCGTCAGGAATAAGTGCTTTCAAGCCTCGTCCCAATGCTTTTTTGTGCATATCACCCATCAGCTTTACGGTCAGCTACGGCTGACGAACTTTAAATTTTTTAATATTGCCGTCTCTTTCAAAAATCTCCTGTGCCAGATCGAGATAATCTTTTGATCCTATACACTGAGCATCATAAAGCAGAGCGGGTTTGCCATGGCTTGGCGCTTCAGAAAGCCGTACATTTCGCCGGATATAGGTTTTATATACCTTCTCTTTGAAAAACTTCTTGACCTCTTCGGCGACCTGCGATGCAAGACGTAACCGAGCATCATACATGGTCACCAAAACCCCTTCAATCTCCAGCTTCGGGTTGAGGTGCTTGCGGACGATGCTGATGGTATTAAGCAGTTTGCCCAGACCCTCAAGCGCATAATATTCCGCCTGAACCGGAATCAGCACAGAATCTGCTGCCGTGAGTGAATTAAGAGTGATGAGGCCCAGCGAGGGAGGACAATCGATAATGATGTAATCATAAAGGTCTCTGATACCCTTGAGCGCTTTCTGCATCACATACTCGCGTTCTTTCATGTTCACCAGTTCGACCTCCATTCCTACAAGATTGACATTGGAAGGAAGGACATCGAGATACTCCAGACTGGAGGACTTGATGGCATCTTGTATATTCCCGCCTTTTACCATAACCTGATAAAAGGTATTGTCGATCTCATCGCCAATTTCCAGACCGAAACCAGACGTAGCATTGGCTTGGGGATCGATATCGATAAGCAATGTCCTGAACTCAGAAATAGCAATAGATGCCGCTATATTGACGGAAGTGGTTGTCTTGCCAACCCCCCCCTTCTGGTTTGCAATCGCTATGACTCGGCCCATGTACTAACCAGGTAAATTTACAGCAGTTGAAGTTCAATAATGACTTATGTACATTATAATACTTACATGAACCATTACAAATATTAATCTTGCTTCATGGAACGACTCGAAAAACAATTCTATCAACAGCCCACCCTTGAACTTGCAGAAAAACTGCTCGGAAAAATCTTTGTACGCATACTGCCAGGCAATATCCATCTGAAAGGCAGAATTGTTGAAACCGAGGCCTATCTCGGCCAGCAGGACCAGGCAAGCCATGCATGGCGGGGCAGAACCCAACGAAACCAGATCATGTTCCAAGCGCCCGGAACCCTTTATGTATATTTTACCTATGGTTGCCATTACCTGCTCAATATTGTCAGCGAACCCGAAAACAGCGCCGGAGCGGTACTGATAAGGGCAATGGAACCTGTTGAGGGCATCCCGTTCATGCAGGAACAGAGAGGAACTGCCATTTTAACCAATCTGATGAGCGGCCCCGGAAAACTTACAAGGGCACTTGCCATCGACTGCAGCTCCAACGGAAAAGATCTTTTCGGTGATGAATTTTTTCTTGAAAATGCTCCGCAGCTTCCAGCAGCGATGATACTCACTTCGGCAAGAGTGGGCATTTCAAAAAGCAGGGAGCTTCCCTGGCGAAAATTCATGCTTAACAATCCCCATGTCTCGAAGGGAAAGGCTACATGAATAAAAAAAAGAGGGAGTTGCATATTGGAAAGTTTAAAAAAATAACTCTTTTTGAGACGTAGCAACTCTGTCAGGCAACCGCCCGGCAATCCACACTAAAACAGCTCCGCCCATGATCGGAACCCCACTTTTACCGGAAATCAGGGAGCTGATCGAACAGCGCAACTTCAGCGCGTTACAGAGAATTTTCAACGACTGGCTGCCGGTTGACCTCGCAGAGCTCATTTCCGATCTTCCTGAAAACGAGCAGGCCGTCCTTTTTCGGCTTTTTCCAAAAGATGTTGCGACCGAAACCTTTGAATATCTTGATTTTGATGCACAGCAGAACCTGCTGACTGCGCTGACCAAGAAGCATGTTACCCAAATCCTCAACAGCATGTCGGCAGATGACCGAACTGCGCTGCTTGAAGAGCTTCCGGGAACAGTGGTACAGGAGCTGCTGAAACTGCTCTCTTTCAAAGAATTCAAAATCGCCAAAACCCTGCTTGCCTATGCTGAAGGAAGCGTCGGGCGGCTCATGTCTCCCGACTATCTCAGCGTCAAGAAAGACTGGAATATCAACCAGGTTCTCGACTACATCCGAACCTATGGCCACGAAAGCGAAACCCTGAACGTCATCTATGTCGTCGACGACAATGGCAAACTCATGGGAGAGCTGCTGGCAAGAACACTTCTGCTCTCCTCGCCAGAAAAAACGGTTAGTGAGATCATCGCCGAAGAGAAAATTATCACTCTTACGGCATCACAAGATCAGGCAGATGCTCTCGAAGCCTTCAAGCGTTACGACAGCGTCGCATTGCCGGTTGTCGATTCCAACGGCTACCTGATCGGGGTCGTGACGGTTGATGACATGCTGGACGTCGCTGAAGAGGAAGAGACAGAAGACATACAGAAATTCGGCGGTATCGAAGCCCTCGAAGAGCCCTACATTGATCTGCCGATACCATTATTAATAAAAAAACGAGCCGTCTGGCTGGTCATTCTGTTTATCGGTGAAATGCTGACCGCTTCGGCAATGGCATTTTTTCAGGACGAGATGGCAAAAGCAATCGTTCTGGCCACCTTCATACCACTCATCATGTCGAGCGGAGGCAACTCCGGTTCGCAGGCAGCCTCACTCATCATCCGATCTCTCTCGCTCGGTGAAATAACCATCCGCGACTGGTGGAAAGTGATGCGCCGTGAGCTCATTTCCGGACTCGCGCTTGGCTGTATTTTGGGCGCTATCGGGGTCTTCAGGGTAATCATCTGGGCATCAGTTCTTGGTCATTTAAACACCCAGTGGCTCTACATCGGCTATACCATAGGCATTTCACTGGTAGGTATTGTCATGTTCGGAACGCTCACCGGCTCGATGCTTCCCCTGCTGCTCAAACGGTTAGGACTTGACCCTGCGGTTTCCTCAGCACCGTTTGTGGCCACACTTGTCGATGTAACCGGTATTGTTATTTACTTCAGCGTCGCGTCACTGATCCTGGGCGGAATTCTTCTTTGAAAAACCAGCTTGACCAGCATGAAACAGGAACGTGAATCGCTCGAATTTGATATCCTCTTTATTGGCGCAGGCCCGGCAAACCTGGCATCGGCCATCCACCTCCAGCGCCTGATCAAGCGCCACAATGCCCAGTCGGCAAACCCTTTTGATTTCGCCATAGCCGTCATCGACAAAGGCCGCTACGCGGGCGCCCATCTGCTCTCAGGGGCTCTGCTTGACCCTAAAGCCCTTATCGAATTATTCCCCGATTACCGGGAGCGGGGCTGCCCGATTGAAGCCACCGTCTCGAATGAAAGCCTCTGGTTCCTGAGCGAAAAAAGAAAATTTCCTTTTCCGTTTCACCCGGAACAGTTCAGCAACAAAGGAGCACTGCTCGTCTCGCTCAGCCGCCTCGGCGCATGGATGGCCAAAGAGGCCGAGAATGAGGGTGTCCAGCTCTTCGACAACACCGCCGCCACAGCCCCCTGGCTTGAAGATGGAGCACTTGCCGGCATTATTACCGACGACAAGGGGCTCGACAAAAACGGCAACCAGAAACCCGGCTATGAGCCTGGCCTGCTGCTGAAAAGCAAGGTAACGGTTATCGGTGAAGGCTCAGACGGCTCACTCTTCCGGCAGCTCTCCGCGTTCTTTCCAACAGGAAGCACCATGCAGCGCTACGAAACAGGCGTCAAAGAGACATGGCGCATACCTGAAGGCCGCCTCAAAGCCGGAGAAGTGCACCAGATGTTCGGCTACCCGCTTTCCTCGAATGAATACGGCGGAGGCTGGCTCTACGCATTCTCCACCACACTCGTCTCCATCGGATTTATCTCCTCACCGGGGCCCGGGTCGCCCACATGCGACCCCCATCTCAACCTCCAGCGCTTCAAACAACACCCGCTCCTTGCCAACATCCTTAAAGAAGGAAGCCTGATTGAAGCGGGCGCAAGAACCATCAGCTCCGGCGGCATTGACTCAGTGCCACAGCTCTGCGGCCCCGGCTTCCTTGTTACCGGCGAGTCAGCAGGAATGGTGAACATGCAGCGCCACAAAGGGCTCCACCTCGCCATAAAATCGGGCATCCTTGCCGCTGAAACTCTTTTTGACGCGTTGCTCCACAATGATTTTTCAAATGAACGGCTGAAAAGCTACGCAGAACGCTTCAAAACCTCGTGGGCGTACGACGAACTCCACGCAGCCCGGAACTACCGCAAAGCATTTGATAAGGGGTTATATGCCGGACTCGTTCAGGCAGGCCTTCAGCTCAGCTTTCCCGGCCTCTCGCTCACCGCAAAAGCTGTCCCCAAAAAGCAGAAAAAACTTCTTGATGAAAAAGAGGAGTTCAGGCCGGACGGAAACCTCACCTTCAGCAAGGAACAGAGCCTCTACCATTCAGGCACGATGCACGAAGAGAACCAGCCCTGCCATCTGAGCATTAAAGAGGAAGATATGGCAGAGATCTGCCTGAAAAAATGCACCATTGAGTTCGGCAACCCCTGCCAGCACTTCTGCCCCGCAGCGGTGTACGAATTAACCGGCGGCACTATGCCCGCTCTTAAGCTCAACGCGTCCAACTGCCTGCACTGCAAAACCTGCGAAGTCGCCGACCCCTACGGCATCATCACCTGGACGGTGCCCGAAGGCGGTGGCGGACCGGGGTA
>CAIPKT010000157.1 GCA_903865705.1 uncultured Chlorobiaceae bacterium | reverse complement strand
GGCCCCTGCACCTCAATCAAGACGCCGGACGCCGTATTTCGGGTAAAGCCTTTCAGGCCATACCCGACAGCCAGACGGTAGACAAAAGGCCGGAACCCGACGCCCTGCACAATACCGTTGACCCGGAACCCTCTCCGCTCTTCGGCGATGATATACAGGCTGCTCAGTGCTGCAAAAGTTTACGTTCAAGCCAGTCCTGCCATTCGGCAAGCCCCTCTCCGGTTTTTGCCGAGAGTTCAAACCATTCGAGATGGTGGTTGACGCGCATGGCATTCTCACGGCACTTGCCGGCGTCAAACTCCACATAGGGGAGAAGGTCAATCTTGTTGAGAATACAAAGGTCGGCCTCATGAAACATGGTAGGATACTTCAGCGGTTTGTCGTCTCCCTCCGTCACACTGATAATGACCACTTTCAGCGCCTCACCAAGATCAAAGAGCGCCGGACAGACAAGGTTTCCGACATTTTCGATACAGAGGAGCGAATTATCCTGCATCTCAAGCTCTTTCATGGCGCGGTTAACCATCAAGGCATCAAGATGGCATCCCGACCCCGTATTGATCTGGATTACCGGCACACCGAGCGCCTGAATCCGTTCCGCATCATTGGTAGTCTGCTGGTCGCCCTCGATAACCGCAACCGGAAAACGCTGCTGCAGGGCTGGAATAATTTTTTCAAGCAGAGAAGTTTTTCCGGAACCGGGAGAGCTCAGAAAATTAAGGGCAAAAATATTCCTTGCCTCAAAATAGCCACGGTTTCGTTCAGCAAGAAGATTGTTTTTCTGCAGCACATCCTGTTCAAGCACAACCTTTCGGCTTGCGCCTTCATGATGATGGCTATGATCATGGCCTTGCTGCTCCTCATGGGAGTGAGTATGTTCATGGTCAACCTCGTTAACATGGACATGATAATCGCTCTGGCCGGGCTTGCGGAGAACTGCCCCGCCATCAGTTGAACAACCGCAGGTATCGCACATTTTTTTATTCCCCCTTCTCTTCTATAATCATTGATTGAATCAGAAATTCCTTGCCCGAGACGATCTTGATCCGCAGCGAACGGCATGATGGACACTCTGCATAATAAAAGGTAACCGGAAACCTCATGCCGCACTCACCGCACTCGCCAATCCCCTCCGGCTCCACAATAACAAGCTCCGCATCTTCGGCAAGCGTTCCTTTGGCCGCCGCAGAAAAACAGAATTTAAGCGACTCAGGCTCAATCCCGGCAAGCTTGCCGATCAGCAGGTCAATGCTTGAAATCATACCGGCACCCTCCTGCCGCGCCTTTGCATCCACTGCTTCAACAATGGAAAGCGCAATACTCATTTCATGCATGACAATGTCCCCAAGAGCATTCTTTCATAAAAATAACTACTAATATACCGGTTTTCACCTGACTCTGCTTTTTTGCCGGTAAGCAAACTTTGGCCCTCTACAGGAAAATCTTTTTACATCGTTCAGGAAGAGCAGCAATCTCTTTATCTATAACTTATTCAAGGTAGTTTTTGATCATGAATTTTTTTGTACCTTTGGGAAATTTTCTTTCTGAAAAATCACAGCGACATGTCGGATTTGAAGCACCTTACTGGATTATGCAATGTTCCGGCCACTGATATCACCGGAATACTCGACATGGCTGCCGGGTTTAAAAAGGAGTTAATCTCCGCCGAACCCTCTTTTGAACCATCTCTTCAGAATAAACGCATTGCTCTGGTTTTTTTTGAAAACTCAACCAGAACCCGCTTTTCTTTTGAAATTGCCGCGCGCTACCTTGGCGCAAGCACACTCAACTTCAGCGCTGCATCAAGCAGTGTCAGCAAAGGTGAGAGCCTGAGCGATACCATCAAAAACCTTGAAGCAATGCGGGTAGACGCCTTTGTTTTGCGTCACCCCTCTTCAGGAGCTGCAGATCTCATCACAAAAATAACTTCAAAAAGCGTCATCAATGCAGGTGACGGATCGCATGAACACCCGACACAGGCGCTGCTCGACATGTTCACCCTCCGCGAATATTTTGGGAAAATCGAAGGGCTCAAGGTAATCATTATCGGCGATGTGCTGCACAGCAGGGTCGCCCGTTCAAATATTTACGGACTCCTTACCGCCGGAGCAGAGGTTGGTATCTGCTGTCCGGTCACTCTGATGCCTTCTGATGCTGGCAGACTCGGCGTCACCCTCTTCACCGACCTTGACAGCGCCATTGCCTGGGCTGATACGGCAATTGTGCTTCGCCTGCAGCTTGAACGGGCTGCGGCAGGCTACCTGCCCTCTCTCGCTGAATATTCAGTTCATTACGGTCTTACCGACGAACGGCTGGAAAGGGTACAGAAACATCTGCTGGTGCTTCACCCGGGACCGATAAACCGGGAAATCGAAATATCGAACAATGTTGCCGACCGCATACAGCCACCTGGCTATTCGAAAAGCATGCTGCTTGAACAGGTAACCAACGGTGTAGCTGTCCGTATGGCGGTGCTGAAAACCCTTCTTGCCAATTAAAAACAACGTTCACGGCCAGATGACTTTACGTCCGCTAACACATCAATTCTTCGAAATGAAAAGTCCATACCATCTCAGCAGGGCACTCTTTATTCTGACAGCAGTGCTCCTGATCTGCATGAACAATGCTTCTGGTGAATCAATATTGAACCCGACCGTCAAACCTACCTTTAACACGCTTTTCAAGCCGTTGCTCGCTGACCCGATGGAACCGAGAATTGCCGTCATGCCATGGCTTCAGGAACGCCATCTGCAGCTCGATATCGGGACTTCGGCTGATCTCTACCTGAGCGAAAACAAGGATTTTGCCGCAGGTGTTGATTTTGCCACCTACTCGCTGTTGAACCGTAGCGACAATTTCAAATTCCCGGTTGACGCCATCGACTACCTCTTCGGCATCAACGCAAGCTGGAAACAGCCGGTCAGCATCGGCGCACTCCCTTTTGACGAATTCAGCGGAAAAATCAGGCTCAGCCACATCTCTGCCCATTTTGAAGATGGACACATTGATGCAACGACCCGCCAATTGATCCAGCCGGCCGACTGGAGCGGAAACCTTCCCTTTACCTACAGCAGGGAATTCATCAATCTCGTTGTAGCGCTCAGCTCGCCAAAGCACAGAATCTACGGCGGATACCAGTACCTCTACCACACCATCCCTGACGGCATCAATCCGCACTCTTTCCAGGCTGGCATGGAAATCTCCACTTCCGACAATACGTACCTTGCTGCGGACTTCAAGCTGTTGCCGATCTGGCAACCGTTAATCGAAGAAACAAGAGGATTCCGGGGCACATGGAACGTGCAGGCAGGCACGCGCCTTAACAGCATAGGGCTGGAGAAGGTGAGAGTGGCCTGCAACTATTTTTCAGGAATGAGCCGGCACGGCATGTATTTCTACCGCCCCGAAAGTTACAGCACCATAGGATTTATTGTTGATCTTTGAGTAAGTTCAGGGGTATAAGTAATTTTTTTGAAAATTATACCTCAAAAAAGGGGATTATAGACAAAAAAATATTACGAAACAAACAAAAAAATGTCCTGCTTGTTCGTTTCGTAATATTTTTATTATATTTATCTATAATGTTACGCCACATGTTTGTTTCTGATCCTGTTCATCCTGTTCATTGAGACCAGAAACTATTTTTCTTGTTAATGCACACACACAAACACACACAACCTAACCGAGAAAACACATGAAAAAAATGCTTTCGCTTGCCGCAATGCTTGCGGTAATCTCTTATGCAACACCCGCATCGGCTGAACTGAAAATTGGTGGAGATGCAGCTACCCGCCTGAGAGGACAGTTTAATAATTCCGAGACAGCCGCAGGCGTCAAAACCACAAACAGTGATGACCTGAAATTCCAGTACAGGGTACGCCTGAAAGCTGCGGCTGACCTCGGCGACGGATACTTTTTCAAGACATTGATTGGCAATGAAGAGATCACCAATGGCGGAACCCCAGGCTGGAGCACAGTAGGCGGAAATAACAGTGAGAAATTTCAGCTTGAAGTTTCCAACTTCTACTTCGGCCGCATGATGGAAGAGAGCCACTACATGATTGGACGCCTTCCGCTAAACAGCTTCAACAACCCGATTTTTGACCTTGCCCTTTATCCTGTTCCGACTTCTTTTAGCAGTGCAGGCATCTATGCTGTTGACGTCCCGGTATTCCAGTGGAACTATGACCGTATCTACGGCATGAACTATGGCACCAAGGTTGGTAACGGTGACTTGAACGCCACATTTGTTGTTCTGGACAACAATTCTGCTGTCGAAAACACCTCGGCTACCGGTGACGGCCTATTCAATGACGGCTATGCGCTTCACCTTTCTTACAAAACCACAATTGGTGATGTCACTGTTGAACCGCAGGCTCTACTTCTGCTCACTGATGGACAGGGCGTTAACTATTCAAAAATTTCACCGAACACCTTCGGTGCCAACGCCACCATTCCTGCAGGCAAATCAAAAATTGGTATCAGTGGCTTTTACACGGTCTGTAAAGACTCCAAAGGTGCATTGTCAACTGTAGTACTTACTACGACACCAGGTTTATCTCCAACTATAACACCTGGCGCTGCTGCCAACGTCGACTACACCGGCTACCTCCTGAGACTTAAAGGCGAATCCGGC
The DNA here is from genome assembly GCA_903865705.1 of uncultured Chlorobiaceae bacterium. GTDB lineage: Bacteria > Bacteroidota > Chlorobiia > Chlorobiales > Chlorobiaceae > Chlorobium. The sequence continues at coordinate 344 of CAIPKT010000157.1, read as the reverse complement.
CCAGTTATGGCATGGGTTGACTACAACCGTACCGTCGACAAAACACCAGCAAATGATGTTACCTACAACAACATCTTTGTCTGGGCACAGTACAAGGTCAATGTTCACGAGTCAGCCATGGGCACTGTCAGCTTGACCCCTACCGTGCGCTACCGTGCAAGCGGAAAAGACATCGTCGGCACCTCTGGTACCGCTAGGGACAACCAACTTCGTACAGAGCTCTGGGCATCAGTGACCTTCTAAGTCACGCTCTACCTTTCTATGAAAAGCCGCAGGCTACTGCGGCTTTTTTTTACCTGAGTATTCCTGAACACGTATTATTTGTTTTACAGGCTCCAATCCTG
>CAIPKT010000156.1 GCA_903865705.1 uncultured Chlorobiaceae bacterium | reverse complement strand
GCAATCCTGATGGTACTCCCTTCGATAAATCGCCCTTTAAGCATCTCTTCGGCAAGTGGATCTTCCACATATTTTTGCAGGGCCCTTTTCAGGGGACGAGCACCATATTTCTGGTCATAGCCTTTATCGACCAGAAACTCCTTGGCGTTTTCATCAATCTGCACCTCAATACCCATGTCGTGAAGCCTCTTGAAGAGCTTGCCGGCAGTAATATCGATGATTTTGAAAATATGCTGCTTTTCGAGCGGGTGAAAAACGACTATATCGTCAATACGGTTAAGGAACTCAGGATTGAAAACCCGTTTGAGGGCATCCTCAATGGTTGATTTCATCGCCTTGTAACTTCCAGTCGAATCCTCCGGCGCCGTAAAGCCCATTCCTGATCCTGCACCGAAACTCTTGATGTCTTTAGCACCGATGTTTGAGGTCATGATGATGACGGTGTTGCGGAAATCAACCTTCCGTCCCATTCCGTCAGTCAAAACTCCTTCGTCAAGCACCTGAAGCAAAATATTGAAGACATCCGGATGCGCTTTTTCGATCTCGTCTATAAGCACAACCGAATAGGGTTTACGGCGCACTTTTTCGGTCAGTTGACCACCCTCTTCATAGCCCACATAGCCTGGAGGCGCACCAACAAGACGGCTGACTGAGAACTTTTCCATATACTCGCTCATGTCGGCGCGGATAAGGGCATCTTCGGTGTCGAACATATAGCGGGTCAGCGCCTTGGCAAGCTCTGTCTTGCCGACACCGGTGGGCCCGAGAAAAATAAATGAGCCAATCGGACGCGAAGGATCTTTCAGCCCGGCACGTGTGCGCTGTATCGCCTTGGTAATCTTTTTGATGGCCTCATCCTGACCAATCACCTCTTTGGTCAAATCAGCCTCCATGGTCAGCAGCTTTTTCGATTCCGACTGAGCGACTCTGGCCACCGGAATACCGGTCATCATGGCAATAACCGAAGTAATATCAGCCTCGGTTACATCGTACACACTCTCCGATGCCCTGTCTTCCCACTCCTGCTTGGCCAGATCAAGTGCATCAATCAGGTGTTTCTCCTTGTCACGAAGCCTTGCCGCCTCTTCGAAATTCTGCATCTTCACGACCTGGTTCTTCTCTGTCTTGACCTCCTCAATGGATTTTTCAAGTTCAAGAATCTCCTGCGGCACATGAATATTGCTTAAATGCACCCGCGCACCAGCCTCATCCATAACATCAATGGCCTTGTCGGGCAGAAAGCGGTCGGTGATATAGCGTTCGGAAAGCTTTACAGCCTTCTCGATGGAATCTTCCGAATAATTGACATGATGATGAACCTCATACTTCGACTTGATGTTGTTGAGTATCTGAATCGTCTCGTCAACCGAGGTGGGCTCAACCATAATTTTCTGGAACCTACGGTCAAGGGCGCCATCTTTTTCAATAAACTGGCGATATTCGTCCAGCGTGGTTGCTCCGATACACTGGAGTTCACCACGGGCAAGAGCAGGCTTGAAGATATTGCTCGCGTCAAGCGAACCCGAAGCGCCGCCGGCACCGACAATGGTGTGCAGCTCATCAATAAAGAGAATCACATCGCGTGACCGTTCCAGTTCGTTCATAAGGGCTTTCATCCGCTCCTCAAACTGACCACGGTATTTGGTTCCGGCAACAAGCGCCGCCAAGTCAAGGGCAACCACCCTCTTGTCGTACAATACCCTCGACACCTTGCGCTGCACAATCTTGAGAGCCAGACCTTCGGCAATGGCCGTCTTGCCGACACCAGGCTCACCAATCAGCACCGGGTTGTTCTTTTTGCGCCGGCTCAATACCTGGGCCACGCGCTCAATCTCCTTTTCACGTCCGATAATGGGATCAAGCTTGTCATCAAGCGCAAGACGGGTAAGGTCACGGCCAAAATTGTCGAGCACAGGGGTCTTGGTTCTCTCGCCTTTTCTCTGTTCCGGCCTTTTGGACGGACGATCAGATCCACCTGACGAAAAAGCTCCTTCCATAGGCGGCTCATCCGAATCACTTTTGCTGCTGGTAATACTCAGAAGCTCATCACGGACAAGCTCATAAGTCACCCCGAACTGTTCAAGAATCTGAGCGGCAATATTGTCATCCCCTTTCATGATCGAGAGCAAAAGATGCTCGGTACCAATCACATTCGACTTGCAGATTTTTGCTTCGAGATAGGTGATTTTCAGCACCTTCTCAGCCTGCTTGGTTAAGGGAACGTTGCCCATCTGGGCCTCAGCAACCCGAGGGTGTGTGCTTTCCTCAATTTTCAGCTTGAGACCAAAAAGATCTATCTTGAGATTCTTTAATATTTTGGCACCAATACCTTCACCCTCCTTGATGAGGCCCAAAAGAAGATGCTCAGTCCCGATGTAGTCATGTCCCAACCGGAGCGCCTCCTCCCGGCTGAGGCGGATAACATCCTGTACTCTATTTGAAAAATTCCCTTCCATTATGCTTGTATATCAATAAAATTGTTGTGAATACCCTGTTTTATCATCTCCTGATATGAACACGGTAAATAACACTGCAAAAAAATATTTATATAAAGATAGCTACTTTATAACAATTCCATAAAAAGACAACTCACGCTATCCATTAAAGGTTCTCCAAAGTCCCCAAATCACCTATGAATGTCCAGCACATCCTTATTGACGACAACAATCCGGAATACCGTAACCTTTCAATTTACCGAACCGGAAAGGTAAACAGAGTACTGCTGGAGGACAAAGCATACAAGATTTACAGCTCAATAGAAATTGATGCGCACGACTACGCCGCGTTTTTCCATTACGGCTTTCCTGAAGCGTTAAACCATCTCCCCTTCATCTCGGAAAGCAATAACGGACTTGACAGTTGGGATGAGGCGTTTCTGCACAACAGCCAGCTTGCCCTGATGAACAGCATTATTGATGAGCAACTGAAATCAATCAATCCGGAAAAAAAGGAGATGATTCTGCTCGGGTGGCAGGATCAGCCTGTTGGGGTGGCATACCTCCGTGACCTGGATCCTGCAAGGTTTCTTGCCTTTCTCAAGGCACTCAAGCAGTTTGTCGCAGAATCAGAGACGGAGGGGTACGATCTGGAATTTATGTTGTAATAAAATCCGATGAATCTCTTTTTTCTCCCCGGCAGAGATGGATGTAAGATGTTTTTTTTATGACCATCTTCAAGGCTGAGCGGCCGGATCGGGATAGAGAAACTGATAGTGCAAGGCATTGGTCACCTTGTCACTGTTCACCAGTTTAAAAGGAGCCGATTCGACGGATGTGGCAAGTGGAATTGGTGGTAACCCGGCTATTTCAGCCGCCCTGCCGTAATACTCCTTTCTCCGGGGATGAACCGGACTGCAAGCGTTGAACACCTCGCCCCACTGTTCCAGACGGATGATTTCCGAAATGATTTTGACGCAATCGTCACGATGAACAAGGTTCATGGGCTGATCGGGGTGCGTGATCTCTGCCATGCTGGCGAGATACTTTGCTGGGTTGCGATCATAACCAACAAGGCCGCCAAAGCGCAACACCGTGGTCTGAAAGCCACTCTCCTGCATCAGCATCTCCTCGACAAGAAGCAGTGCCTGGCCGGCAAGAGATTCAGGATCAACGCTATCCTCTTCGGTAACCTCCCGGTTGAGTGCCGGATAGACCGAAGTGGAGCTGACAAGCAGCACCGAGCGCACCGGCGACTGGCCAAGAGCATCAATCAGAGAAGAAAACTGCTCAATATGGTACTCGACTATGTCATCACGCCGGGCAGGGGGGATATTGACAATAAGAATATCACTTTGCAAAAACGCGACAATATCATCGCCGTTCACCTCCGGGTCAAGCTTTACAAGATACGGTTCAACACCTGCATCACGAAGTGTTTCAAGCTTATCCTCCCTCGTGGTCGACCCTTTGACCGAATAGCCCTCTTTGACAAGCATCCGTGCAAGCGGCAAACCAAGCCAGCCACACCCGAGTATCGTAATCGTTTCTTTTTTCATGGCACTTGTTTTGCAGTTACTGTTTCAATGTGACCTCAATGTACATGATCAATGACTGCATTTCAACTGAATTCACATCGATCTTCAGGCAAAACCTTATAGAATAAAGCAAAAAGCACGGGGAGTTCCGTGCTTTTTGCTTGAGCATAATCCCGCCAGATGCCCCGAAAAGCACGACGGAAAAAACGGATTACTTACAGCCATATCGTGATCGACTTATGATACGTTTGATAATGGATATAGCCGTAACCGTTAATCACCCTGTCCCACACGCCGAGATAAAACGTATGTGCGCAGCGAGTAGAGGTAGAATCACCGGCAACCGTGGCATGCCACGCGGGTGTCGGCACATCTCCTGATACAACACCCGCCCACTGGCGCGTCGGGGAGATGTGACTCGTATAACTATCGGCACCAACGGTGACCGATTTGTTGTCACCCCAAAGCGCTGACATATTCCAACTGAGCAGATGTCCCTGAGGATCGGTCGCAGTGATACGGAACGTAAACTGGTCAGAGCCGCTGTTGACAATGGCACAAACGGGAACCTCAGCGTCGTCATGCAAAATCTTCTCTATGTTTGCCACAGGCCACTGATTGTCGATCTTGACACGACGACTATGAATGCTTCCGACAGGAATCTCAACTTTGGCAGCATTGTAGAGTTTAATGTCAATCACATAAAGCCCATTATTGAGAATGCTCGTATCAAGCACGTAACCAAGCAAAGGGTTGTACCAGATTTGAAGCGGGGAACGAACAGGATAAAAACCGCCAGCATCAGGACTGGTAGCCTTTGGCACAAAGCTGTTGCTCACAGGATTCCACAGGTAGTCACTGAAACTCTGGTGCGGCTCAATTTGCTGCGACTTACTCGGTTTGAAAACTATAGGTTTTACCTGGCTGACGAAGAGTTTGTAGTACATTGCTTCGGCCAGAAAAGCTGCGTGATGATTGACCATGATCGCCAATGCACCACCAAAAGGAGCGTCCTTCACCTGCAAAAGGTAGCCGGGATTATCAGTAGTATCCGCGTAGCCATCAGTGCTGTTATTACCCTCATTGATAATGTGATCAACAGGAACCAGACCGATACCCATAAACAGCGGCCCTTCAAGAGAAACAAACAAACTCGACAGGTCATACCGGGTAATCACCGAATCACTGCAGACAATTATAATTCCCGGCCTGACCTGCAAAATGCTTGAAGGACGATTGGCTACGCCTGATACCAGCGTCGTGACCTTGACAGGCACTGCACTGAGATCGAGCATGGTAATGCGATTGGCAGGATCTCGTTCAGCAAGAATAATGCGGCTCTCGGCAGAGTCTCCCCATTCCATGAAAAATGGGGCAGTCAGGCTGCTGACGAGCACATCACGCTGCCCTGTAGCCAGATTGATGCGCGCTACGCGGTTGGCTCCTGCAACTTGCTCAGCAACATAAGCGAAACGGAGATCTTTCGTAATCAAAAGTCCGGTGCATGCCTGCAACCCTGTGAAAAGAGGTGTCTTGGTACCTCCCGACAAGTCAATGCGCCATATAATACCTGTCGGAGTAGCGGTATATTCGACCACATAGGCCTGACCATGTTCTTCATCAAGCGCAATCTGATGAGGTGCGATCAGACCGGAAGAAACAAGTTGTGCGGCGGGACGATTCGCGTTCGTCAAGTCAATCCTGAGGAAATTTCCGGTGCGTTCGGTAACATAAGCATAACGCCCGCCAGCAGAAACCTTGATATCTTCAGGCTGGTTATAGCCTGTCCCGATGACATTAAGAGCTGGCTTGAGACGATAACTCACCCATTGCACCTGAATACTTCCACCAACATTTTGTATTACCTTCACCTTGGCATAATCAAAATTTGCAGCGGGCTGGCGATAGTTGTTAAAAACTCCAAAAACAACCCCGGCAGTCAGTTGATTCGGCACTTCACCATACAGGTCGTTTTGAGTGTACGATGGATTCTGCAATTCCGCCTGAGTAATGGTGTCGAAATTCGTGACCCCAAAATAGGAGAGAAAGCAATTACCCTGAGGACGCATCACGAGCTTGCCATCAGAGCTGGTATGATCCCATCGGATATGTCCTCCCTGCGCTGAGGTGCCATTGGTCAAATCCAGGCTGGAATTGGCAGGCATAGTCACCGTTCCACTGAAGACGACGGCTTCAAGCGGACGCACAAGATCAAGACGCGAAATCTTGCCGTTATACTCAACAACAAAAACCTGATTACTGCTCAATACATAATCAGAACCGATTGCGCCGCCAAGACCTGTGGCAAGCTGGACAGATATCGCCATTGCCTTATCTCCCTTTAAGTTATGAAAAATGATTGCGATTATGAGAATACGCAATTAATTTACACACTTACAACCTTTTTTTTACGCATCGTTGTTCCAGCGAAACTTGTCAAATCTTTTTAGCCCGCCCGGAAAAAGAGTCAAAACATCTTGGCGTGTCGCACACATTTCATGAGAAAGTGTCTCCTGCAGAACGCCTTTATCAAGAAAATAACTCCAAAATCATGCGCTTTCACCTGAACCGGATTGCTCAATCAGTCGGTCAAGACAAGTACTGCAAACACAGTTTTCATAGCGTCCGGCGAGATAGTCACGCACTTCGGATGGAACCTTCCTGCTGGCGCACCAGCATGTTGACGAGAGCGAACAGGTAAACTGCTCGTGGCAAATCGGACAGGTTAACGTTTTACCGCTGCCTGCAGTTTGTTCAACGGAATGTGTCATGATTGTTTACTGGTCAAAATCGTTAAAATTATGTTGCAAGCGTCTGACGGAGTGCTTTCTGCCACCCCGCGATAATCTCCTCTCTTGCTGCAGGCTCCATTGCGGGTAAGCAGGTGCCCGCTCTGTGTTGCAACCCCCGGAGCTCATCGGTTGACGACCACACCCCGCTCTGTAACCCGGCAAGAAAAGCAACCCCGAGGGATGTCAATTCACTCTGCCTGGGCACCAGAAGGGGAAGGTCGAGCATGTCGGCCTGAAACTGCATGAGAAAGGCGTTGCCTACCGCTCCCCCATCGACCATGAGCGCTTTGGGAGAAACGCCCGTGTCAGCAACCATCGCCTTGAAAAGATCGTAAGACTGCAAGGCAATCGACTCAAGCGCTGCGCGGACAATATGGTTCCGGTTTGTCCCCCTCGTCAGCCCCACAAGCGTGCCCCGCGCCTCCATCTTCCAATGCGGTGCACCAAGACCGACAAAGGCTGGTACCATGTAGACACCTCCATTGCTCCCGGCCTCTAGCGCCATCGCTTCAGATTCGGCAGCATGATGGAGAAGCTGCAAGCCATCGCGCAGCCACTGAATCACCGCCCCGCCCATAAAGACAGAACCCTCAAGGGCGTAGCAGGGCTGCCCCGCCGCATTGAGAGCAAGTGTTGTGAGCAGACCATGCTGTGAGCGAATAAAGCTGTCGCCCGTATTCATCACCATGAAGCAGCCCGTTCCGTAGGTGTTCTTGATGGAACCCGGCTCAAAACAGCACTGGCCAAAAAGCGCCGCCTGCTGATCGCCCGCAATTGCGGCAATCGGCACACCCTCAAGCTCCTCAAGAGCGGCCACACGACCAAAATCATCCATAGAGTTTTTCACCTCCGGCAGCATTGATTTCGGGATGGCAAAGAGAGCGAGAAGCTCATCATCCCACCGCTTCTCTCTGATATTGAAGAGCAGCGTTCTGGAGGCATTGGTGAAATCGGTAGCATGAACTTCGCCTCCGGTCAGCTTCCAGAGCAGCCAACTGTCAACCGTGCCGAACAGCAGGGTTTCAGGATTCAACTCAGGACAGTGTTCAAGAATCCAGCGAATTTTGGTGGCACTGAAATAGGCATCGAGCGGAAGACCGGTTTTGGCCCTGATCCTCTCTTCTTCAGCCGCATAGCGCTGGCAGAGGTCGCTCGTGCGTCGGCATTGCCAGACAATGGCTGGATGAACCGGTTTGCCGCTTTTTTTGTCCCACACAATGGTGGTTTCGCGCTGGTTGGTGATGCCAATGGCGGTGATTGACTGGAGGTCATGCATTTTCAGCTCCCTGACGCACTGCACAACGCTTTGCCAGATCTCTTCCGGATCGTGCTCCACCCACCCTGGACAAGGGTAAAACTGGGTGATCTCCCGGTAAGCTTTCGCAATGACTTGACCCTCCCTGTCATAGAGGATACAGGTGGTGCCTGAGGTT
>CAIPKT010000155.1 GCA_903865705.1 uncultured Chlorobiaceae bacterium | reverse complement strand
TTCGCAGGGGGCGGGCGGGCAGAATGTCAACAAGGTCGAAACAGCCGTTCATCTGCGTTTTGATGTAAGGGCGTCGTCGCTTCCTGATGATTTTCGTGAAAAGCTGCTGCTTCTGAAAGATCACCGCATGACGAAGGATGGCGTAATCATCATCAAGGCTCAGCGATACCGTTCGCAGGAGAAGAACCGGTCGGATGCCATGCTGCGCTTGCAGGCTCTGCTTCAGCATGCAGCTTTGCCGGTCAAAAAACGCAAGGCTACTGCACCCACCAAAGGTTCAAAAGAGAGACGCTTGGAGAGCAAGGTAAAGCGGGGAGCTGTAAAGGCTGCCAGAGGGCGGGTTGAAGATGATCGTTTGTAAGCTGGATAAAAAAAAACGTTAACAGCCATGTCAAACGAAGCTAAAACAGGCAACGATGTAACGGGATCCACCAGCAAAGCTTCCATTGATCTTTTTGTCAGGCTTTAAAAGCATGTATAGAGGTATTGCAGAAGCTGTCAACGGCCATTGCTTCAAAAAAGTAAGGAAGAGGAGAAGCAATTTTGCTTGCGGCATCAAACGAGCCGCTTTACGAAATCGAAAGGATCTCTTCTTCCAGCAATTGCTGGTTATACAGTTCGGCATAGAGGTGTTGCTCGGCGATCAGCTCTTCGTGGGTGCCCTGTTCAACAATGGCGCCTTCTTTCAGCACAACAATGCAGTCGCAGTTTTTTACCGTTGAAATCCTGTGGCTGATAAGCAGGATGGTGGTGTCGGGGAGCTTCTGCAGAAGGGCTTCAAAGATTCGTGCTTCGGTGTCGGTGTCAACGGCTGAAAGGGCGTCGTCGAGCACCAGGATACGCGGTTTCCAGGCAATGGCTCGAGCAATGCAGGCTCTCTGTTTTTGACCGCCTGAGAGGTTGATTCCTTTTTCGCCGAGCATGGTCTCAAATCCGTCGGGGAAGTCTTCGACATCATCGTAGAGCATGGCAATCCGGCTTGCTTCAATTACCGCATCGGCTTCTTCGTCCCGGCTGCCCCAGTTGATGTTGTGGTCAATGGTGTCGGAAAAGAGAAAGTTAACCTGGGGAACAAAACCGATAAGTTCTCTAAGGGTTTTGAGCGGAAAGCTTCGTATGTCGCGACCATCAAGCAGTATTGATCCCTCAACCGCTTCGTAGAGTCTCGGAATGAGGTTGACCAGTGTTGTTTTGCCAGAACCTGTTGCACCGACAATCGCCACTTTTGAACCTGCGGCAATATTGAGCGTGACATTTTTGAGGATAGGATTCTTTTCCTGACCGGGGTAGTTAAACCGGATATTACGGAAGGAGAGCGATCCACTGAAGCTCTCTATGGCTGGTATCTCGTTTTCATTTTCGTTGATATCAGGCTTGGCACTGAAAATTTCATTCAGTCGAACCTGAGCAGAGGCGGCTCTCTGGATAATGCTCGTGACCCATCCGATGGAGATGATCGGCCAGCTCAGCATGGAAACATAGACGATAAATTGTGCGATGCCCCCAACGGTCATGCTTTTATTAATGACGTTTATGCCGCCGACCCAAATCACTGGAAGGAGCGAGAAGGCCGTCATGGAAGTCAAAAAGGCAAAAAAAAGCGCCTGTAGTTTTCCCAGAGAGAGGTTTTTGTGATAGTACTCTTTGTTAAGGATTTCGAACCGGTTGATTTCGAATGATTCTCTGGTATAGCTTTTCACAACTCTTATGCCGGAAAGGTTCTCCTGCACCAGATTGGTTATTGCGGCGTAGCTCTCCTGGATGCTTTTTGAGCGTTTTTGCATGGAACTGCCGATTTTATAGACGGAGTAACTTAAAATAGGGGCGGGCAGCAGGGCAAAGAGTGTCAGTTTTGGAGAGATAGCCAGCATGGCAATCAGTGCAAAAAGGAGCCGGAAAAAGGTATTGAGGGAGTACATGATGCCAGGCCCAAGGAACTCCCTTATGGCATTCAGGTCATTGGTGCCTCTTGAGATGAGATCGCCGGTGTTGGTGGTATTGTAAAAACGGCGGGGCAGTTTTTGCAGATGCTGGTAATAGTCGTTCTTCAGGTCAAATTCAATAAGCCGTGAAGCCACAATGATATTCTGGCGCACAAGAAAGAGAAAAACCCCGCTCAGAAGGGCAAACAAAAAGTAGAGTCCGGCGTCCCAAAGCACATCCACAAGCTCGAAATGCCGGTTCATGGTGTCGATGGCACGACCAATGTAATTTGGCGCGATAACGGCGAAGAGATTAGTCAGAACGATGAAGAGAAAGCCTGACCAGAGATTTTTTTTATACCTTAACAGATAAGGTTTCAGGCTGAGAAGATTTTTCATCCGTCATAAGTTTTTGAAGTGACGGTAGTAATGTATAATAAGTATACGGAAAACAAAATTTCATCCATATTTGTGGCTCTTATGGCATTTGACGCAACCAAAAACTACTACTCTATTGGCGAGGTTACCAAAATCGCCGGTGTTCCCGCTTATCTGCTTCGATACTGGGAAGGATTTTTTAAAGAACTGACTCCGGCAAGGGATACCCGGGGGAACAGAAGGTATACCAATCGTGATATCGCCATGGTGCTCAATATCAAGGAGCTGGTTCATGAAAAAGGCTACAAGCTTGGAAAGGCGAGTGAGATTGTGAGGGGAGTTTTGCGAAACAGTGAAACCGATCACAAAACGACTGAAATTTTAAAGCTGCAAAAACAGATCGGCAATGAAAAGAATAGGCATACGGTTGTTGACGAACGGCGTCTGGTGCTTCTGAACGAGATAAAAGAGGAGATTGAGGATATTCTGCAGTTACTGGGGTAAAACAAAAAAACCGGCTTTTGACCGGTTTTTTGTTTTAATCAATTCTGCTGCTTACTGAGCATAGAGAACTTCAAACTGCCCCGTACCGCCCTTGCAGACATGCTCGACCCAGCGGCCATAAGCGCCACCGCTCCAGCGATATTCTTCAAGATTCTGTGACCGGAACTGAGGTGCTGCATAACGGACTTTATATCCTTTTGGAACAACAATCTTCAATTGTGCGTCAACAGTAAAGTCGTTCAGTTTGCCAACCATGCCGTGGTGTACCAACGGAATGAGGGGATGGTTCAGAATTCTACGAAGACCACCGCCGGCATCGACTGATACGCCAGGGAAGTCGCCATCAACTTTAACTTCGATACCTTGTGAGTCAGAACGGAAACCAGCTTCAACCGAAGCAGGTCTGTTCAGCTTGTCGGCAGGGAAGAGTTCTGCCCAACGTGCAATGGAATCAACAATACCTGAGCCGCCATGAGAGAAACGCCATCTTGTAACTCCAACTGGCCCTTTTTCTCCGCTCTGGGTGCCGATGCTGTTAACTTCAATTTTTGAAATTCTCTGGCCGCCTTCGTTCAGTGCGGTAAAGGCTGGTCCGATAAACCAGAACTCGCGAATCCAGTCATTGAATGCGCCATTTGACTGCAAAGACCGGAGGGTGCCTTCCCAAGTGTCGATAACATCAGGATTGTCAAGCGGAACCTTCATGATAATGTCATGGAACTGACGTCCCTGCATGTAAATCGGGTTCGGTACGTTTCTCTTGACTGCGTCTGAGCGATAGTAGAAAAGGTTGACAACGGAACCTTCGAAGGAGAACGAGTGAGAGAAGTCGCCTACGGTAACGGAGCCTTCACCAACGCAGATTCTTCTTTCCTTAGTCTCATTGGCAATATCAGCTTCTACAACCAATTTGCTTTTTGTGCTGTCAACAATTGATTCAATAACCGCCGAAAACCGTACAAAACCTTTGTCAAGAGGTTTTACATTGATCTTGATGTTACAGTCAGCCGGTAACAAAGGTAAAGCGGGTGGTACATTAACCTTAGCCCTGCATTTTACTTTTCCCCATGAACTCGAACCGCCCTCAAGAACGATTTCATAATCCGAGTGTGCGGTGGTGGTGTCTTTAGTGCCGAAAAGAGCCATAATGAGTTCTCCTTTTTCTAATGGCGTTGAAATTGGATATTTTCAGGAAATTTATGGAGATCATTCCTGTTAAGTAACAGATTGTAAGAAATTTAAAGAATAAAAATCAATAAATAAAGTAAAATATGTTGAGCATGATTATCTGTTAGCCAGAAAGGTCATTTCTTGTCCGCAGTTTTTTGCTTTGAGCTCTTTTTTTGATTTTTTTGCGTCAACTGATAACCATTTTGTTGTTTTGAAGAGATTATTATTTCGGACACAGAACCAACTGAGTCATTCCCCAATTGTGGCATCTCTCTTGAGCGGAGTTTTTCTTGGCCTTTCATTTCCTTCATATCCGTTTATTCGCCTTGAAGTTTTGGCATGGGTTGCTCTTTTGCCGATGCTTATCTCCCTTCGCGGTGTCGAAAAGATTGGCGATTTTTTTCGCCAGGTCTATCTCTCGATGTTTGTTTTTTGCCTGATCAGCCTCTGGTGGGTATGTTTGGCTACCTTTCCTGGAGGAGTTCTCACCATAATTGCACAGGCTTTTTTTCTGACCGTCCCTCTCTTTGCTTTTTATGCGGTGAAAAAAATGGCGGGTTATCGTTTTGCGCTCTTTTCACTTCCGTTTCTTTGGGTTGCATGGGAGTGGGCTTACATGCAGCAAGATCTTTCACTTGGGTGGCTAACGTTTGGAAATTCTCAAGCTAACTTGAATCTCATGATCCAGTATGCCGATTTTACGGGTGTATGGGGGATCAGTTTCTGGCTTGTGTGGTTTAACGTGCTTGCCGTTCTGGCCTTGACCGGCAGCAGGCGGGAAACCCTTCGTTCTCTGGCTATCATGGCTCTCATGATTGTGGCACCACTGCTCTATGCCTCCTTGCTTTTTTATCGGGAAGGAACGGTTTCTGAAAAAGAGTTGCAGCTCAGGGTCACGCTTGTTCAGCCTGATATCAGCCCCCATGAAAAGTGGGTACAGTATAACAGTGCGGACATTATGGCGCGATATTATCGAATGACCGGCAAAGCGGTTCGTGACAATCGTCCTGAACTGGTGATATGGCCGGAAACTGCAATTCCATTCTCCATTCTTGACGCGCCCTATGCCGCTGATCTGCACTTGTTGCGGTTTGCTTTGCGCGAGTGGAATACCTCGCTGCTGACCGGGTTTATCGATATCGGTGATGAGCGGAACCAACTTCATGAGTCCTTCAACGCGTCAATGATGCTTCAGCCCAGTCGTGGTGAGCCCCAGATCTACCGAAAAATGCGTCTTGTGCCATTTGCCGAGCGGGTTCCCTATGTCGAAAATTTTCCATGGCTAGGTAATTTGACTTTTTCTCTGGCCGGTATAAGGGGATGGGGAAAAGGTCAGGAATCCTCCGTCATGGAGCTTTCATCATCAAGAAACGGACATGTTGTTATTGCCAATATTATCTGTTATGAATCTATTTTCCCGTCTCTTGTTTCGGAGTTTGTCGGTAAGGGGGCGCAGCTTCTGACTCTTGTGACCAATGATGGCTGGTATGGAACGTCGTATGGCCCTTACCAACATCTGGCCATTGGCAGGATGCGCTGTATTGAAAACCGCAGGGCAATGGCCCGGTGCGCCAATACCGGGCTCACGGTTGTTCTCGACAAGTTTGGTCGTACCATGGCCGAGGTCCCCTGGTGGCAGGAAGAAACGTTGACGGCTGAAGTGCCGCTCGAAAGCCGTATGACCTTTTACACCTCTCACCCTGACTTGCTGCCTAAAGGGGCATCAGCACTATCGGTAGTGTTCTTGATTGTTGCTTTTTTTATAAAGCTGAGAGGGAAAAATGCCTTGTAATGAGGGATTTGCAGGAATTATGATTTCCGGCTGTAGGGCTTCTCAAATCCTACAGCCCGTAGGCCTTGATTTTGCGGTAGAGGGTTCGTTCCGTAATGCCAAGTGCCAAAGCGGTTTTCCGCTTGTTTCCACGGCATGTTTCAAGGGCTTCGGCAATGGATTTCTTTTCAATATCGTCCAATGAACGTATTGTTTCGGTTGGCGGATGATGGCCATTTTCTTCAAAGGCCGGTCTTGATGCGGCAGCGATTGGCGGAAGAGTTGCCGAGGCATCTGGCAGCAGCAGCGGCGTATACGGTTTGCTTTGAACAAGGTGCTGAAGCAGCAAACGGATATCACCGACCTCCTGCCGAAGCTGAATAAGCGTGCTGTAGATAACCTGGAGCTCATTTTTTTCCGACTTGGCAGGGTCATGGACCAGACTCTTGTACCTGTTTCGCTGAACCAGATGTTTTTCAAGAATTTCCGGAGTTATATATTTTCCTTTTTCAAGCACAAGCAGGGATTCTATAAGATTTCTGAGTTCTCTGACGTTACCCGGCCATGGATAGCGCATCAGCATTTCTGTAGCATCAGGGCTGAAACCTTCAAAAACTATTTTGTGTTTCTGTTCAAACTCATGTACAAACGTCTCGGCAAGCAGGAGAATATCTCTTTCTCTCTCCCTGAGTGGAGGAATCTGAAGCTCTACGCTGCGCAGACGGTAGAAGAGATCTTCCCGAAAGTTTTTTTCTGCAACAGCCTGATACATGTTTTTGTTTGTAGCAGCAATAATGCGCGCATCAGAGTAAATGGTTTCCGATGATCCGACCCTCTGGAATTCCCCTGTTTCAATAACACGGAGAAATTTAACCTGAGTTTCAAGAGGCATTTCACCGATTTCATCAAGAAAAATGGTACCCTTGTCGGCGCTTTCAAAGTACCCTTTTCTGCTTTGCACCGCTCCGGTAAAGGCGCCTTTTTCATGACCAAAAAGTTCCGATTCGAGAATGCCTGACGGAATCGCACCGCAATTGACAGGAATGAAGCTTTTGTCGGCTCGCAGGCTGTTGGCATGGATAAAACGCGCAAGTACCTCCTTGCCTGACCCTGTCTCTCCGATAATCAATACCGTAATATCTGTTTCAGCAACCTGGAGAGCAAGTTGCTTGAGTTGAGAAATCACTTCAGATTGTCCGACTATGGTATTTGCTCGTTTCATAAGTTTTTTTGACCTTAAATTCAACGCGGCGCCTCGATATCCGGAACAATAATCGCCTTGAACGGCAGTTCTTTTGCCAGATTTACCGCATCTTCTTTTGATGCATAGGCTTTAATCAGCCTAACTTTAAAGAGCACACCCTGCTGGATGGTTTTTGCCTGTTCATAAACAGAGATCTTATTGACAAGAGCATCAGCATTCTCTTTGTTTGCAAAAATTCCAAACTGCAAGGTAAATCCGCCTTTATTGGCAATACTCGTTTCCTGTTTTGATCTATCAGGCAAAGCTGACGTGAGATTGGTTGTGCTTGCCGGTTTTTGTTTTGTGGAGTCCTCTACTGCTGTCACGGTCGGTTTAGCTGGAGGCAAGGGTCGCGAAAGCTTTGGAAGCGGGGCAGTACTATTGAGCGCCAGGTTGTAGGCGGCGATTCGTGAGGTGCTGAGCTGATCAAGCAGAGGATTCGGATAATCTCGCAACTGTTTTTTGAAGAGATCTATTGCCTGTGGTCCACTTTCACAAAGAAGGGCATAAACCACAATTTTTTCAGAAGGAAGGGTAATGTTTTGCTGGATATTTTCTAACAAATAAACCTTATCTTCATTGACATATTTCTGTATTGTGAGTGCATAGGAGCGTTCTTCAGCGCTATGCAGCATGGGTGGCGAGGATAGTGAAACTGAAAGCGCAAAACACAGAGATACAGCGCTTTTGCGAAGGCGGGATAACCTCTTTTCAGAAAGCATGTGGATTTGCAGTTTATTCTTGTTAAGCTTTTTGTGCGGAATTTTTCCTCTCTGAATATGCCAAATATTTCTTTATAAAATCAATTGCATTATATGCTTCCGCTCACGGTCAAAGCCTTTGCTAAAATCAATCTTGGTCTTCTCATTACCGGTAAACGTCAGGACGGGTACCATACACTTGAGACCATTTTTGCTCCGATTAACTGGTATGATACCATCGAATTCACTGACTCTGACCTGATTTCGATGAGTTGCTCCAATATCAATCTTCCGGTTGACGACAACAATCTCTGTATAAGGGCAGCCAGATCCCTTCAGCAGTTTGCCGGAACCAAAAAGGGTGTGGCCATGAAGCTGCAAAAGCAGGTGCCATTCGGTGCAGGGCTAGGAGGAGGGAGCAGCGACGCGGCAACCGTACTCAGAGTGCTCAATGAGCTTTGGGAGGTCAATGCCTCTCAAGTTGAACTTCATGCTCTCGCCGTAAAGCTTGGTGCGGATGTACCTTATTTTCTCAGCATGAAAGGACTCGCCTATGCGCGCGGCATCGGTGATGAACTTGATGACCTCGGTCTTACCCTTCCATATTATATCGTGACCGTTTTTCCAGAAGAGCACATTGCAACCGCTTGGGCA
The DNA here is from genome assembly GCA_903865705.1 of uncultured Chlorobiaceae bacterium. Lineage (GTDB taxonomy): Bacteria > Bacteroidota > Chlorobiia > Chlorobiales > Chlorobiaceae > Chlorobium. The sequence continues at coordinate 2,470 of CAIPKT010000155.1, read as the reverse complement.
TACAAGAATTTTTATCCTCGCTTTGATCGCGAGCTTCCTAATCTAAAAAAACTGGTATCGGAACTTTGTATTTCAGGCAATAAGGAGAGTTTGCCAGCTTTTGAAAATGATTTCGAGCCTGCAGTATTCGATTATTTCCCTGCCGTTTATCAAGTCAAATCCACATTGCTTCAAGCCGGGAGCCTTTTCTCCTCTCTATCCGGTAGCGGATCTGCCGTTTTTGGACTTTTCGGGCAGGAGGAGCAGGCACTGGCAGCCATGAAGCGACTGCCTGACGCCTATCGCAAAAACCTTACGTCTCCGTTCTTTTCGATGGAGCAGTAAATCAGCACATGAATTATAACTCGACTTATTCCATCAATCTCAAGCAGGTAAGAATAATTAGTAATTTTACTTTTTATTGCTGCTCAAGATTGCTGGAATTCTCTCTAAAAGTAATCAGTAACAGGAGTATTTTCCTTATTCCTGCACCCTGTATATTTCAATATTTTCACCGTCACTTTCAATTCCCTTAACCCACTGTGGTTTTGGGCCTCTGCCTACCCAGTACTCAGTCTCACTCTTCTTGTACTTGATTGGAGACGGGCTTCTTGGAGCAGCCTTTACAACCTTACCCTTTCTCTCAAGTTCCTCGATTGAGATATTATAAGCGACTAACTTCGCCTTAATATCATCAATAACAGCTTTGCGCTCAAGGTTGATAATATCCTGAGCCTGTTTCTGAAGATCAGCTATTTGTGCCTGAAGCTCTGTAAGTGTTGACATGATTAATTCCTATAATTAAATTACTTTTCAAAAACGAAACCTTGCTAATTTAAAATATCTTTTGATTCATTCCAATTTCTAAATATTAACTTAATCGAAACAATCATGTTGTTTTCTCTGAAATCATTGCTTGATGGTTTCGCAGATATACGTTTCGATTAATACCGTCAAGATACTTCGTGTATTGTAATAGGGGAGTTGATAAGATATTGGTCCATTCGCTTTTGCCATTTCCAACCTGAAAGCAGTCAAACGGGTGTTGTTTTTTTATCGAAATAAATGAGCAATACTCCAGCTATACTTTTCGCCGATTGTCACCGCAGACTATATGGTTAAAATTGCGAGCATTCTTAGACCATTGACAAGCAATAGGTTCTGGTTGTTATTGCTATAAGTTAATGATGTTCGTCATTAAGAACTCATGTTTTGAGAATTACAGAATAGTTTCAACTTCAGTGAGGCGTATCAGTTCTAATTCATCTGTTTTTTACTGATAATAATAATCTTAATGAAAGAGTGACTGAGTTAAGTTGGCGATTTTGGACAACAGCATCTCGCCTGGAATGTTCAAAATCCCAAAATGGTTAAGCTCGTATTCATCCAAAATATTTGGTTCTGAGCGATTGCTGATAGTCGTTCTTTATTTGTTATTGAATGATCGGTATTGTTGATTTCCCAAAATTATCATTGTATCAATAGTATCCTATTAAGGCTACACAAGGTCACAACCGCCGCCCCTGCCCAATAATTTCGCTGAGTTCAGCGCTTATAAGACGAAGATCTTCGTCGAGAAAATGGGAGGAATGCAGGCGTGCGCGTTTGACCTCCGTTACATCTACCATAGCATCCATAACATGCTGCTTGAAGAGTGGGGCGGCCGAGAGCACGGTGCCATCAGGACCGGTAAGTGACGAGTTCCCCCAGTAGGTGAAACTGTCTTCGTTACCTACACGGTTGACGCAGGCCACATAGCTGCTGAAAAGAAAAGAGTAAGTCGATGCAATGGTCTGCCACTGGGTTACAATCGCCGGATTGCCGATACCGGGCGACATGCGCAGGGGGCTCGACATCAGCACAAAGAGCAACTTTGCTCCTTGGTGAGCAAGCAGGTAGGGCACCGATACATGCCAGAAATCTTCGCAGATGGCTACACCGATTCGGCCAAGCCTTTTTGAGGTGACAGCCTTAATCTGCTGTCCGGCGGAAAAATAGCGAAGCTCTTCAAACATGCCATAGGTCGGCAGGTATATTTTGCGGTGAACACTCCGCCCAACACCCTCTTCAAACATCAATGCCGAGTTATAGACTCCGTAGTCGTTGCTCAGCTCAATTCCACCGCAGATGATGCATATCTTTCGGCTGAGTTCACGCAGGGGGTCAAACCGGGAGTCCTCAATATGCATCGCGATATCCTGAGCGGCATCTTGAACATTGTATCCTGTCAGTGAGAGTTCAGGGAATGCAATGGCATCTGCCCCGTCCCTGATCGCCTCTTCAGTCAAGACGCAGTGTTGAGCAAGATTTTCATCAAAATTGGCCAGTGTGCAGTCAATCTGGGCTATTCGAAGTTTCGCGTTCAGCATCCTTTTTTTTGGGTTTAGTGGTAAGGATAAAAAATATAAAATGTCAATGAGAGCCCGGCAAGGATCCACATGCCGCCACGCACTTCCCGCGCCCTTCCGGTGAAGAGTTTAAGAACAACATA
>CAIPKT010000154.1 GCA_903865705.1 uncultured Chlorobiaceae bacterium | reverse complement strand
CCGGCATCACTGCGGAAGCCTTTGAGAAATTCAGTCGCTTCCATCGGTTTGCGACCTTCAAGCTGCAGCGACAAAAGCTCAAGCCAGCCATCATGGCATGACGCATAAAGTCTTCCCTGGTCAACAAGAACCATACCCGGAAGATCAGAGGAGCGGGTTTCAAGCAACAGACCAGCCGGAGCAGCCCTGAATATTTTCATGGTCTTACCCTTGAGGGTTGTCCATGCAGCAGGCTTCAAGGCAAGACCCCTGACAAAATCATGAATGGCCGCAACAGGCTGAGACCAAACAATCCGCGTATTGTCGCGGTTAAGTTTAGGGGCTCTTGAGGCAAGCGAGTCATCCTGACCCGACACAGCAACGCTCCCGGATGTTATCAGACGCAAGGTATCAACCACTACCTGAGCGCCAATCACCGAAAGGCGACCGGCAAGATCGGAGGCATTTTCATCCGGTTCTATCGGTGTTTTTGCCTGCATGATGATATTGCCAGTATCGACGCGCTGCTGAAGAAAAAATGTGGTAACTCCAGTTTCTCTTTCTCCTCTGATAATTGCCCAGTTGATAGGCGCTGCACCGCGATAGGCCGGCAATAGGGACGCATGAAGGTTAAAGGCACCAAGAGCACTCTGCTCATAAACTGCTGGAGGCAGAATACGGAATGCGGCAACAACAATAATGTCAGCTCTGCAGGCAGCGACCGTTTCCGCAAAATCGGGACGGGTGACATCATCAACTTCAAAAATAGGAAGAGCAAGGGCAAGCGCTGCCGTTTTCACCGCCGATGGCTCCGAATCCGCATTTTTGCTCTTTCGAGGCTTGTCGGATCCGGTAACAACCAGAACAATCTCAAACTCATTGTTTTCTGCCGCAATAGCCTGCAGCGAAGGAACGGCAAATTCCGGCGTTCCCATAAATATAATCCGCATGGCACTCAAGCTTGTTTAGATACTTTTGCAAGTTTAGGCGCAACAACAGGATACTCTGTATTGACCGTGCCGGAAGCAATCGCATCCAGCTCCTTCTTGATTTTTTTTCGATCGCGCTTCTCCATCCTGTCAACAAAAAGAGTTCCATCAAGATGATCGATCTCATGCTGAAGGGCCCTGGCAAGCATACCGGAAAACTCCCTGGTTCGCTCTTCAAAATGCTCATCACGATATTTCAAGGTAATAACCGATGGCCGCTCAATATACCCCAGCACCCCGGGAACGCTTAAACAACCCTCTTCTATATCACAACTACCCTTGACGGAAATAATATAAGGATTAATGACCACCATCGGCTTTTCGTGCTCATACTCGGTTATATAAGAAAGATCAAGCACAAGCAACCTCACAGAACGTCCAACCTGGGGAGCGGCCAAACCTATGCCCGAAGCATTGTGCATCGACTCGAACATCGAGGCTATAAGCTCTTCAATCTCGCTGTCAACTCCTTTCAGTGGTTTGGCTTTCAATCGAAGAATATCATCACTATAAATATTGATCGGTAAAATCATACGGTTTTATTTAAATGCAAATCAAGCCATCAAGAGACGATAATAAATATTTTTGACCATTTTAGAATTTAAGGCTCTTCCTTGAAGATTCTTAATTTTTATTCAATAGCCTTATTAATGAATTTTTTAAACGATTCCGGTTCAGCAACTATCTGCACAATCTTGCTCTTTTTCGGCTTAAATGCACAAACCCCGCTTATGCGGGGTTTGTTGCGGAGAGGGAGGGATTCGAACCCTCGGTAGCCCTATAAGAACTACGTCGGTTTAGCAAACCGGTGCCTTCAGCCGCTCGGCCACCTCTCCAGTATGTAACTTGCGCGGAGGATGAGGGACTCGAACCCCCATGGGCGCAAACCCGGCAGTTTTCAAGACTGCTGCCTTACCAATTAGGCAAATCCTCCTTTTTGCTTCTATCTCCAATCAAGAACAGGCTACGAAGATAGCAAATCCTTCCCCAAAATTACAAAAAAAAGAGTTACAAACTTTTTCAACATGAAATCCTGCAGACCCCTGTATTTCCTCAATTTGGATGCCGAATATAAAAAATTATCAGTGAATAACAGTGAATTTAATTTCAGTAAAAATCATT
>CAIPKT010000153.1 GCA_903865705.1 uncultured Chlorobiaceae bacterium | reverse complement strand
CGGCAAAGGGGTGATTGGCATTGAGAATACCTTTGTGGTTACCGATGATGGCGGCCTCAGGTTGAGTGATTTGCCGGACGGGATTGTTTTTCTGGAGGGTTGAGTCATCCATTCCATTTGCCTGCTGGAAAGGATATATTGGCTCTCCTTATTTTCCTTGTCTATGGAATTTGAACAGTATCACGTATCACCATTAACCATTTCATGAACGAGAGCCCCACCCTCTCTCCCGGTGAGGAGCGCATTACCGGCATTGTTGAAAAGGTGAGCTTTTTCAGCGAATCGTCGGGGTTCAGTGTTTTGCGTCTTGGCAGAAAAGGGGATCGCGATGCGGTGACGGTGGTGGGCCATGTTGCTGCGGTGAATACGGGGCAGCATGTTGAGGCTGTCGGCTGCTGGCATAACGATAAAACATGGGGTATCCAGTTCAAGGCGACGCATCTCGGGGTTATTCCGCCCGATACGCTCGAAGGAATCACCAGTTATCTTTCCTCTGGCATGGTAAAGGGAGTTGGTCCCCATCTGGCGAAGCTGCTCGTGCGGGCTTATGGGCTGGAGCTCTTCACGGTTATTGAGGATCACCCTGAACAACTTCTCGGGCTTCCCGGCATTGGCAAGAAAAAGTTGCAGCAGATTGTTGCATCATGGGCGGAGCAGAAAGCGATTAAAAAAATCATGCTTTTTCTTCATGCTCACGGGGTCAGCACATCGCGCATTGCCCGGATTTTTCGTGTTTATGGTGATGATGCTGTGGCGGTGGTAAGCGCCAATCCCTATCGGCTTATTCTCGATATACCTGGAATCGGTTTCAAGAGTGCTGACCAGATTGCACGGAACATCGGCATACCGATAGATTCTCCGTTGCGGGCCCGGGCAGGTATCGGTCATGCACTTCAGGAGCTTTCGCTGGAAGGGCATTGCCGGGTTCCTGAGCCGATGCTGCTTTCTGCCTGCAGGAGGTTGCTTGCTCTTCCTGAACCGGTTCTTGAGGAGGCCATCCGTCAGGAACTCTCTATCGGCACCATCGTGGCTGTTGAGGAGGAGGGTGAAAAGAGCTATTACCTTCTTTCGCTGTTTCGTGCCGAGACGGGAGTTGCCAAAAGTATCAGCCGGATTATGGAGGGAGCACTTCCCTGGGGAACTCTTGATCCGGCAATGGTTATTCCTGAAGCGGAGAAGCTTTCGGCCATTGAGTTATCGGAATCGCAGCGGAGTGCCGTTGCGCTTGCGCTGTCGAGCAAGTTTCTGGTTATAACCGGCGGGCCGGGGGTAGGCAAGACAACGATCATCAACACCATTCTCAAAATTCTCGCGACGGCCAAGCTCAATGTTCTGCTTTGTGCTCCAACGGGCCGGGCGGCCAAACGCCTTGCTGAGGCAACAGGCCTGGAGGCGAAAACCATCCATCGCCTGCTTGAGTTTGATCCCTTTGTTCGCGACTTCAGACGGGGCAACTCTTATCCGCTGGAAGCTGATCTGGTGATTGTTGATGAGGCATCCATGATTGATGTGGTGTTGATGAACCGATTGCTGGCGGCGGTATCGAGCCGTTCCGCGATGATCTTTGCAGGTGATGTTGACCAGCTTCCTCCGGTTGGGCCGGGATTTGTGCTGGCTGATATGATCAATTCGGGCGTTCTTCCGGTGGTGCGTCTGACGGAGATTTATCGTCAGGCGCAATCATCTATGATTATTGTCAATGCTCACCGCATCAACTGCGGGGAGTTGCCCTTTCCCTCCCCTCAGGCGGGAGCTGCCGATGAGGGCGCGGCGGAGTTGTCCGACTTTTATGTTGTT
>CAIPKT010000152.1 GCA_903865705.1 uncultured Chlorobiaceae bacterium | reverse complement strand
GCATGACCCGTTGTTGTTCCCCGTTTGGTTCAATCCGGAACTTGTATGCTTGCAAGAGTTTCATGCCTTAATATGTTCAGTCTATAGAGAAAAACAAAGAAATAAGACACGGCAGGGTATCAAGCAGAATGATTCGGAAGAAGCGTTATCCTTGTATTGAGCGTAATCTATGGGGGGGAGCGTTGTGGTCACCATCATATTTTGCGGCTTCTTGTGGTGGCCACGCTATCCATCCCCGCCCTGAAGGGCGAGGTTTTCCGCGAATTTTCGATAAAGCGAATATACTTTTGCTGCGGATACATTTTTGTCTTGTGGGAGGGGGGGAGTGCTTAGCGATGAACAAAGTCGTTTTTATCGTTGAAAGACAGAAAGGCAATAGGAAAAAGAGAACGGTATCATAACCCCAACTCGCTATGGGAACCAAGGCGCACCAGTTCAAGAACGGTGTAGTCAATTTTTCGGTAGATCAAAATAAGATCTGGCCGGAGGTGGCAATCACGGCAATCATTCAACGTGCCAATCAGAGCATGATCGACGGCATTAGGGGGCAAAGCCTTGTCCTCGGCCAGAAGACCAAGGATATCCTTCAAGAGCGCGTCAAGTTTCTTGCCGTGTATCGCTGATTTCTCGCGTCGATAGTCGCGCTTGAAGCGGCTGGTATATTTAATCGTCCGCATTTAAACCCTGAAACAATCCATCCAAAGAAGCGGCTGTAGTGAGTTCTCCACGGCGGGCGGCTTTAATGGCTTCAATGGTTTCGGCATTGGGAATGAGCGGTTCAAAGGGCAATGCCTTTTCAGCAACAACGCGCTTCAACATAAGCCTTACGGCATCGGACAGGGACAACCCTATGGAAGCCAGTACAGCGGAAGCCTCGGCCTTCGTTGCGGCATCAATCCTTGCCCTGACAACTGAATTTTCTATCATATCAATATCCTTTTTTTGTAGCTACAATGTAGCACATTATAGATCAATGTGCAATTATTTTTAGACGCCTGGTGGTGCTGGACGTGGTTTGGAGAGTGTCGTTTTTGATTTTCTTTTGTTGTTTTGTGTTATATTATTCATAACAAATCATCCCCCGTTAAGCTTAGGCTTGCGGAACCCCGTCAGGTTACGATCTGGCGGTTTTTTTTATCCGGCCTTACCGATCAAAAAGCGAAAGCAACTGATGAAAACCACCTATGCGCCCTTTGATGCGGCAGATTATCTCAATAACGATGAGGTGATTACAGAATATCTTGCGGCTGCTGCTGAAGACCCTGATCCCGCGGTATTCATTGCCGCAATCGGCGACGTAGCAAAGGCGCGGGGCATAGCGCAAATCGCCAAAGAGGCCGGTTTAGGCAGGGAAAGCCTCTACAAAACCTTAAAGGTTGGCGCGCACCCCCGATTTGAAACTATTAAGGCCGTTCTTCATGCTCTGGGGATGAAGATGACCATTGTTCCGGAATAGGATGAGTTCTCTTCGCCCTAACGAAAGGGCAACCGCCAGCGCCCCGAAGGCGAGTGGATCTACGCCGTAGACCGTAAAGTAGAACTTGGTTAGTTTTTATCAGGGAAGTCGCAAACGCTGGCCACAGAACAATGTCCGCAGTCTGGCTTTTTAGCCTTGCAGGTATACCGTCCGTGCAGCAGCAGATAGTGATGAAACGCAATCACCCACGCTTCAGGAATAATCTTCATAAGCCCCGCCTCAGTCTGTTCCGGCTTATCCGTACAAACCAGCCCGATTCTGTTCGAAACCCGGTGCACATGCGTATCCACCGGCATCACCGGCACCCTAAACGCATTGCTCAGCACCACATTCGCCGTTTTTCTGCCAACCCCGGGCAAACTTTCGAGCGCCTCCCTTGTGCCGGGAACCACACCCTGATAGCGATCCACCAGAATCCGGCTCACCTCAAGGATGTTTTTCGCCTTATTGTTAAAATAATTGATCGACCGCACCAGGTTTCTCACCTCGTCCAGCTCCATCCGGCTCATGCTTTCAGCATCCGGCGCAACCCTGAACAGCTCCCTCGTAATAATATTAACCCGCTTATCCGTCGCCTGCGCCGCCATAATAGTCGCCACCAGCAACTGAAACGCGCTTTCATAATGCAGTTCGCTTTTCGGGTTCGGGTACGCCGCCCCCAGCACCTCATTCAGAAAAACAACCTTATCTTCAGGCGTTTGTTTCATCCGCATCCGCATCCGCCCCTTCAGCTTTCAATGGTCTCGCCCTTACCCTCGCTTCCGCCTTTGCCTTCCTCTTTGCTCTCGTTCACACTCTCGTTTTTACTCTCATTCACGCTCTCGTTCACATTCTCGGATTCACCTTCGCTTCCACCCCCGCTCACGCCCTCACTCTCCGCCTTCTGCACCTTGGCCGCCGACTGGTCAATAAGCCCCCGCCCGTTTTTATGCACCTTCCCCTCACCCTTCAGATCATTGTAAATCGCATCAAGAATCCCATTCACAAACTTGCTGCTCTTATCCGTACTGTTGAACTTTTTCGCAATTTCAATAGCCTCATTAATCGAAACCTTCGGCGGAATATCCTCGCAATACAGGATTTCCGTCAAAGCCATGCGAATGATATTCTTGTCAATGATGGCAATCCGGCTCATATCCCAATTAAACGTATGCTTCACAATATACCGGTCAATCTCCTCCATGTGCTCCTTAATGTTCTTCAGCAGCATGTTGAAAAATTTCATGGCATTCGGATCCGCCAGAATTTCATCCGTCAAAAGCCATCCAGCAGCAGAATCAATATCAGTATCCCGGATTTCTATAGTATAGAGCGCCTGTAAGATTTTTTCACGTATTTGCCGTCGGTACGTTTTCATAAAAGAACTATTAATTGATTGAAGATTGGAGTATTTCATCGAAAACAACATCCGTCCGGCCCAGGTTTTCCATCAAAACATGTGGCTTGTGTTTTTTCAGCTCCTCCATTGAATAGGTGCCCGTTGCAACGGCAATAGATTTGGCGTTCAGCACCCTTGCACAGGCAATATCGTGTTCCGTATCGCCAATGATGATGATATCGTGATTAAAAAATCTTTTCCCCGACCGTTTGTGGGCTTTTTCAACAGCAATCGCCGGCAATTCATTGCGGCTCGGTGCATCATCGGCAAAGGCGCCGAAAGAAAAATAATGGTTTATCTCCGGCAGAAGCAACTTGTGCCGTCCGGATTCCTCAAAATTCCCCGTCAAAAGGCCAACCATCATCTCCTCACACCCCGCAAGTTTCACCAAAAGCTCCCGGACCCCCTCCATCAGCAGCACATCCGAAGGCTTCGCCCGGTCGCGGAACATATCGATATAGCTCTTTTTGGCCTGCAAAAATTTAGCAGCAATCTCGCCTTCACCGAGGCCGGCACTCTGCAGCACCTCATAAATAATATTGCAGTCCATCTTGCCCGCAAAATTGCACGTAGCTGCACTTCCTGCCGTGCCGTAGACCTCCTTCAGTGCATCAACAAGCACGCTCCGATTGATCGCGCTCATCGTAAGCAAAGTCCCATCTATATCAAATAACACAAGTTTCTTCAGCATGGTATCTCTCGCAAACCCCTCAAATCATTATTTTTCAAGCCACTCCCTTCCATAATGCCCCTAACGAGCCAGAGCCGGGATGTGGTCCCTTGTAGAATTTAATTTCGAACGTAAAATCGAACTTAATATCGAAAGTAACGGCCTTCATAACGTCATGCACAACCTCTTACACAACCCTGAGAGTCATCCTCACCGCAACCTTGTGCGTTACAATAATGAATTGACAGTTATTCTCAAATTATTTCAGGACGTTTAATCCGCCTGCCGCACTCGTCGCCTTCACAACGCTGGCGCATTGCACCGCAGCAGCAACATCATGCACCCGCAAAATCGACGCTCCATGCATCAGGGCGATGGTTTGAGCCGCAATCGTAGCCGCAAGTCTTTCGGAAGGCTGGGGCATTTGCCCGCCGGGCGGCGTAATGGCATGGCCAAGAAACGATTTTCTCGATACCCCGCAAAGAATCGGGCGCCCGAGAGCAACCAGTTCCTCAAGCCGATCCAGCAGCACAAAATTTTCCTCAACACTTTTGCCGAACCCAAACCCCGGATCAACCGCAATGCCTTCAATCGAATGCTTTTCAGCCAGCGCCACCGACCGCAAAAGAAACCCGCTCACCCGCGCCACAATATCCCCGCCACCGCACTCCGCCGCCGTACTCCACCGCATCGCCTCCGGCCGCACCGGCGTATGCATCAGCACAACACCCGCCCCGTACTTCCCGCAAACAGCCGGCAACTCCTCATCAAACGTGAACCCCGAAATATCATTCACAATATGCGCCCCTGCCCGCAACGCCTCCTCCGCAACCCCGCTCTTATAGGTGTCAATCGAAATCAAAATGTCAGTTTTCTCCCGCAAAAGGGCAATCAGCGGCACCGTTCGGGCAACCTCCTCCCGTTCAGAAATTTTCTCCGCCCCCGGCCGTGACGACTCGCCGCCAATATCAATAATCGAAGCCCCCGCCTCAATCATCCCCAGCGCATAATCCAGCGCCCGGTCCAAATCCAGAACAGGTGAGTCCCCCCCAAGCAAAGCACCATCACCCCGCAACGCAGCCCCTCCACGCAAAGCACCATGCCCATGCAGCGCCCCTCCGTCATAAAACGAATCAGGCGTCGTATTCAGAATCCCCATCACAACAGGCCCACCCGACAAATCAAGCACCTTGCCCGCGCACTTCATCTGCCAGACCCTCTTTATCTCACTCTTCATAATAACAGCGGCTCAAAGCTTCAGATTATCGCAAACGGCACCGGCGTAAAGGTGACCAAAAAAATCGCAATGGCACCCCATCCGTAAACTTTTCTTGCCCTCGGCAGGGGATGGTCATGAACGGTCGGAGGATGGCTCAGCCCAACAACGCGCACCAGAATCAGCGACCACAAAATCCATCCCGGCCACGACCAATGCAGCATAACAGGAGGAATAAGCGCAATCGCCTCAGGCTGGATCCACAAAAGCAGCAGCTCCACAAACGAAGGGAACCCCAGCAGCACCACAAACAGCACAAAGGTTTTGGCAGCCTTGGCATGACCCCTACGGCCAAACATCGCATAAGTGATATGGCCGCCGTCAAGCTGCCCCACCGGCAGCAGGTTCAGCGCCGTCACCAGTGATCCAAGCCACCCGGCAAACAAAAAAGGATAGTGATACATCTCCGTCATTGGCGGCAGATTTTTTGGAGCAATAACATACTCCAGCCCGATCCACAGCAGATTTTTGCCAAGAACCAGCGTCTCCCCCGGTACCACCGGCTGCATGTCGCCCAGCGCAAGATACTCAGGATGAATCGTATAGATAAACTCCGCCGGCGGCAGATTCAGAAACCCGTAAACCAAAAGCCCCACGCAAACCGCAAACCCGCTTGCCGGCCCCGAAATACCAATATCAAAAAGAGTGTTTGTTCCCGGAATCCGCTCCTTCACTTTAATCACCGCGCCCATCGTCCCAAGGCTCAAAAGAGCTGGCAGAGGCGGTATAGGGAGGTAGTAGGGGAGCGATGCCCGAACGCGATGGTGCATCGCCGCAAAAAAGTGCCCGAACTCATGCACCGTCAAAAAAAGCAGAAGCGACATCGAATAGGGGATACCCGCCGCAAGAGTGCCGATAAACCGCTGAAAAGAACCATACTCTACCGGATGCCCACCCCAAAATGCACCCGCCATAAGCGTCGTCAAAACCGTCAAAAGAAAAAGAAGCAGGTGAAGAGGGTAGTTCTGCCCGGCAGAGACCGAACGTTTTTGAAAAAGAGTAAACCGCATGAAATTATAGCTGAAACGTTTGCAAAGCAGAAGTCATACCCGTCAGCCGCCCTTGAAAAAGCGCCGAAACGCAGAAACGCAGAACCACAGGGCGGCATCACACGGCAGACAGATAGCTAATCCTAATCCTTATCAGTATCGCCATCCTTACCCTTCACGGCACCCTTTTCAGCGCCCTTCTCTCCAGCCTTTTTCTCTTCACCAAAAGTAGCCGCAAGCCCTTTCACCAGCTCAGCCTTCTCATCAGTGCTCAGCTTAGCCTCAGGATGTGCAGGCAGGTAAAAAAACGGAGGCATTTTGCCTTCCCGAACCTCACCGGCCGCCTTATCGCCCTCATTTTCACCCGTTGTCCGTCCCCACTCCGAAACATTAAAAGCCTTTCGACCAAACGAAACATCCACCTGAGCCAGCCACGAAGCCGGTGCCACAGAGCTGTACCACGGCCACACCGTTTCATTCGAATGGCAGTTTTTGCACGCACGCCCAAACAGCTCGCTCGTCCTCGGCGAATCCCATTTCGGCTCACCGCTCACCACAGGGTTCTGGTGATCGCGGCCATAAGGCACAAGCTGAATAACAGCAAGCACAATTGCCCCGCCGGCTAAAAATTTCAAAAGCTTCATAATCCCGGTACTCCTTGTTTTGCTGTTGTTTTTAAAGTTAAAATTTTAGAGGAATATAAGTGAAATTTTCTCTATCGCGTTACCGCTCATAACCATAAAATCACACTCTGTCATCCTTCCGCCAAACAACCAAGCAAAAAAAACGCTGTTATCAAGGGATTGTGACGTGTAAAAAACCTCTATAATATGTATCTTTGAGTTTTTTTCCGCGGTAGTCAACGTTTCAACTCAAAAAGTTATGGCATATTTCAATCACATCTGTCTCGTTGAAGCTCCCCAGACCATCATTGCACCATTCCCCCGATTCATTACCGACTGTATCGGTGTCTGTTATCTGGCCGCCGCAGTCGAGCACGATGTTGAAACCCTCGTCATGCCCGAAAATTACTACAACGCCGGGATTTTCGACAGCATGCGTGCCCTCCTAAAAAAAAAACCGGTACAAATGGTTGCCATCTCCTGCATGACAGGCGCCTACAACCAGGCCGAACGCCTTGCCAAAATAGCTAAAGAATTCGGTGCCTTTGTCGTCATGGGCGGCTTTCACCCCACCGCCCTCCCCGAAGAAGTCCTCAAACTCTCCTGTGTCGACGTCGTCGTCATCGGCGAGGGTGAAGAAACCTTCCGTGAACTCGTCCTCAACGGCCCCTCAAAAGAGGTCAAGGGAATCGCCTACCGTGAAGGCGACCGTATTGTTTATACCGAGCCAAGGCCCACCATCCAGAACATCGACTCCATCCGCTTCCCCCTCCGTACGCTCCGCCCCAGCCGTTACGGCGAAAAAGGCGGCGCCTACTCCATCGACACCATATACACCTCCCGCGGTTGCCCCTGGAGCTGCTCCTTTTGCGCCAACGACCAGATGCACAAAGGCTGGCGAGGCCGCAGCGCCGAAAACGTCGTCGAAGAAATCGCCCTGCTTCACGACCCCAAAAACAAAAAACTCCTCAAAATCTGGGATGCCAACTTTTTGACCAACATCGGGCGGGCCGAAAAAATCTGTGACCTCATGATCGAGCGCGGGCTCACCAACTTCCGTATCATGACCGAAACCCGCGCAAAAGATCTCGTCCGCGCCGAACGGATTCTCGGCAAACTCCGTCAAATCGGCCTCAGCAAAGTAGGCCTCGGCATCGAAAGCCCGAGCGAAGCCACCCTGGCGCTCATGAACAAAAAAAACAGCCTCGGCGACGTTGCCCGCGCCATAACCCTCTGCCGCGAACACAACATCGGCGCCGAAGGCTACTT
>CAIPKT010000151.1 GCA_903865705.1 uncultured Chlorobiaceae bacterium | reverse complement strand
TTACTGAGGTAACCGTAAAAACTTTTGAAGATAAATCAGTAATCCTGAACGGCAAACTGAACGCCCCGACACAGCTTCAGTTAATCAACAAAACAAGCCTGCCGTCGGATCGGTTTGCTGTCAGGATTCCCTCATTCAGCCTTGAGCAGGCCGACATACTGGCTGACAAGGGTATCCGGCTCAAGGTTGAGGAAGGCACCAGCGCCCTGACCACCTTTCTTATGCTCTTCGCTCCCTGGATTATTTTTGGCGCTCTCTATTTTTTTCTTTTCAGACGAATGGGCGGACAAAACGGAGGAGCTCAGGCAAAGAATATTTTCAACTTCGGTAAAAGCCGCGCAAAACTGGTCAGCGAATTTGATGTTAAAATAACTTTCGAGGATGTTGCAGGCGTAGATGAAGCGGTTGAAGAGTTGCAGGAGACGGTGGAGTTTCTCACAAATCCTGAAAAATTCCAGAAAATTGGAGGAAAAATTCCGAAAGGAGTGTTGCTTCTTGGCCCGCCCGGAACCGGAAAAACCCTTCTTGCCAAAGCCATTGCAGGAGAAGCAAAGGTTCCCTTTTTCTCCATTTCAGGAGCGGATTTTGTTGAAATGTTTGTCGGCGTCGGAGCCGCAAGGGTGCGGGACCTCTTTGAGCAAGCAAAGAAAAATTCACCCTGTATCGTCTTTATCGATGAAATTGACGCCGTCGGTCGAAGCCGGGGTGCCGGGCTTGGAGGCGGTCATGATGAAAGGGAGCAGACTCTGAACCAGCTTCTGGTTGAAATGGATGGCTTTACAACGAATGAAAATGTTATCCTGATTGCTGCAACAAACCGGCCTGATGTACTCGATACGGCACTGCTGCGCCCGGGACGGTTCGATCGTCAGATCACCATCGACAAACCCGATATCCGTGGGCGTGAGGCTATTTTAAAAATTCATACAAAAAACACACCCCTTGACTCAAGCGTTGATATCAACTTGCTTGCAAAGAGCTCCCCTGGCTTCTCAGGCGCCGATCTGGCGAATCTGGTCAATGAAGCAGCACTGCTGGCCGCACGCAGTGAGCAGGAACTTATTAACGCGAAAAATTTTGAGCAGGCCCGCGACAAGATATTGATGGGTCCGGAAAGAAAAAGCATGTTTATTTCCGATGAGCAGAAAAAGCTTACGGCCTATCACGAAGCAGGCCATGTTCTTGTTTCAACCTATACTAAAGGGTCTGATCCTATCCATAAGGTGACCATTATTCCAAGAGGCCGGAGCCTTGGACTGACTGCCTACCTGCCGCTTGAGGATCGTTATACCCACAACAGGGAGTACCTGCTTGCCATGATTACCTATGCACTCGGAGGCCGGGTAGCAGAAGAACTTATTTTTAATGAAATCAGTACGGGAGCGGCAAACGATATTGAAAAGGCTACCGATATTGCCCGACGGATGGTACGGCAATGGGGTATGAGTGAAAAACTGGGCCCGATCAACTATGGTGACAGCCAGAAGGAGGTTTTTCTTGGAAAGGATTACTCTCATATTCGGGAGTACAGCGAGGAGACTGCTCTCCAGATTGATATCGAAGTTCGAAATATCATTATGGAATGCATGGAAAATGCAAAAAAGATTCTCAGCGAAAAACGCGCTGTGCTGCAGAGGCTGGCCGAAATACTTATTGAAAAAGAGTCGCTCAACGCCAGGGAGATAAGTGAGATAACTCTCCATGACCATGCTGCGCCTAGCCCAGCGACAGCGTAAAACAGGCTTTATTGGAAAACACCATGCACAATAAAATTTGTTGGATTGCTTCTTGTCGTTCTTGTAGCCGGTCTTCTATCCATAACAACCTATAAGCAATATATCACCATGGGAAAAACAACCACAAAAGCTGATCTGGTCAATGTGATCGCTCACAAAACCGGACTGACAAAAAACGAAACTGAATCCGTTGTTGACAGTCTGTTTGAAAGCATCATTGATTCACTGAAAACCGGAAAACGAATTGAGATAAGAGGATTCGGCTCGTTCAATATCAGGCATAAAAATTTCCGTCAGGCCAGAAACCCGAGGACGGGCGAAAAAGTGACGGTAGAGCCTAAAAACGTTCCGACATTCAAAATCTCAAAGGAATTCAAGCACGCTGTAAGTGAAAGCCTGAAGAGCGAGAGCGAATAGGCTGGCTCTTTCTCGCTATTCTGCGGAAATCAGTTCCGGAGTAATCTCTGTCTGGATTGGCATGGGGTTAGTGCTGGGTTTAGCGTGCAGGAAAAGGCCCCGGAATGGAAAGCTGATGGTGGGTTGGCTGCAAAAAAGAAACGGCAGCACTCGCTGCCGTTTCTTGATTATCCGCAGAAAAAATGGTTTTATTTATACCACTTCGTCATTCTCCTTCAAAGTCCGTCAGGGAGAAAACGCTATATCCTTTTTCGAGAAGCTTTCTCTCGCCTCCGATATCCGGCAGGTTAACAATGAAAGCCATCTCGGCAACAATCCCTCCGACCTTTTCTACCAAAGCTGCAGCAGCAAGCGCCGTGCCTCCGGTAGCAAGCAGATCATCAACAAGAAGAACCTTTTGACCCGCAACAAGAGCGTCAACATGGATCTCGATTTTGTCGCTTCCATACTCAAGCAGGTATTCCTGAGAAACAACATCACCGGGCAGTTTTCCGGGCTTTCTGACAGGAATAAACCCTTTGCCAAGCGCGTATGAGAGGGCTCCGCCAATAATAAATCCTCTTGCCTCTATACCGACAATAATATCAAAATCCATCCCGGCCTGCAGATAGTGCTGTGCCAGATTGTCAATAACCATCCTGAAGCCTACCGGATCCTTGATGAGTGTCGTAATATCACGAAAAAGAATCCCTTTTTTCGGATAGTCGGGAATTGTACGGATACGGGATTTAATGGGCATGGATTGCAACGATTTAGTTGATAAAACGAGATCAAAGAACCTTTGAAAATTAAGATAGCACTCTCCCTTTTAAATTCAAATCCTCGTCAAGAGAGTTGATCAAGACTGGCAATTCATTACCTGACAAGGTTTGCTGCAAATCCCTGTCGGTGCTTTCAACCAGAACTCTCTGATAGTTGCGTGTATAGCCGCTGCATTGCTGAATACCTTTGTCAGCGGGCTTGGCTCCCTCAAAAAGGACCAGACACTCTTTGCCGATATAGCGTGCTTTAAAACGAGCCTCATGCTTACGGCCAAGCTCAACGAGTTCTTTGTAGCGCCGGCCGATTTCACCTGGATCAACCGCCTTGCATTCCCGGTTTGCTGACTGAAGGGCAAGCAAGGTCCCGGGCCGAATTGAACAACTGAACACATGAAGATAAGCGAGAGGAAGTCCTTCAATAAAACGGTACATCTGCCGAAAATCTTCCTCTGTTTCACCAGGATAGCCAACCATCACATCAGCTCCAATGGCACACCCGGCAATTAGCTCGACCGACTGCAGAATCTTTTTACGGTAATTTGCTGTATCATAGCGGCGACGCATAGCCCGGAGGACGGCATCCGAGCCACTTTGAAGAGGAATATGAAAATGCGGTACAATTTTTTTCGATCCCGCAACCAACGAAATCAACTCACTATCGACAATATCCGGTTCAATAGAACTGATACGGATACGATTGACATTGACTTCTTCCAGCATGCGCAAAAGATTGCACAGCTTGAGGCCTTCACAATGGTAATCGCCTATATTGACACCTGTAAGGACAATTTCACGATAACCGGATGATGCCAATACATGAGCGCGCTCAACAATCCGGCCGGCTGGTATTGATCTTGATTTGCCTCTGATCAAGGGAATCACACAATATGAACAGCCGTAATTACAACCATCCTGTATTTTCAAAAATGCGCGGGTTCTTTCCGTACTCACGACCGTTGGCAATGAATATCCCTGATAGGTTTCGTCAAACGTGCAGGCCGGCGAAACTTTGACCAAAGGAAGTGAGCGGTTCCCCTGCATGATATCGTTATACGATTGTATTTCAAATTTATCGTTACTGCCAAGGATTGCATCTATTCCATTTATTGCTGCAAGAGCCTCTGGATTAAACTGGGAATAACACCCGATAACGACTACCCGGCTCGAAGGATTTTTTCGAATAATCCCCCTTATTTTCTGACGACATTTCTGTTCAGCCTGTTTCGTCAATGCACAGGTATGAATCACCACAAGATCCGCACCCTCTTCGATCGATGAAAGCAACCATCCTTGTTTGCATAAATCACCAAGAATAGATGACGTTTCCGCATAGTTCAGCTTACACCCAAGGGTTACACCGGCAACTCTTTTATTGATATACCCTTTCATATTTATGTTTCTCCCGAATTACCCATAATCCGAAACCACGCGTCCCTCTTTCAGAAACACGAAAAAAGAACGTAATACGATTGTAATAACATGTTTATTTTCGATATATGTATATTTTTTATATATTTTATTTTCAAAGAACACAGTTATATCAAAACCATGAGCATGACTATGAGCACTTCAAAAAATGGGACCGGGTCACCGGACAAATATGACCGTTTCGTTCAGCGGATTGATTATTTTCAGTCGCTTGTTGAAGAAAAAAAAGATCTACAGGCAAAAATCAGCCAAATTCAAAAAGAGTTCAATGAAAAAATAAAGCCACTGGAAGATGAGTTGTCAATCGTCATAAAAAAGCTTGAGAACAACCTCTCAAAGCTTGAAGGTTCAACGCCCGAGGAGAACGGCATTTCAAAATTCGGACGAGGCCAACTTGGCGCATCAATCAAGGAGCTGTTGCGTTCAAATTCTGAAAAAAACTTCAAACCAGGCGATATAGCTAAAGCCCTGAATACTAAAGGAACAACAGTCAGCCTTTGGTTGAACAAATACGGCTTGGCTGACCCCGAAATCGACCGTGTCCAGTCAGGCAAAGAGGGGAAGCGTTTTTTTTACAGAATAAAGCAACGTCTTCATTAAAGAAAAAGCTCCAAAAAAAAGCGCCGTCACCATGACGCTTTTTCTGTTACTCCAACCTCCCTGAATAACCGAGACTTCTTTTATTCCTGTAGAAATTCATGGCCAATCCAACCATAATCATATTGCCAACCAGAGAAGAACCGCCATAAGAGACAAATGGCAGAGGAACTCCAATGACTGGAATAATGCCAAGTGTCATGCCGACATTTACAAAAACATGGACAAAAAGCAAAGAAACAAATCCGCCAAGTGTGAGCTCGACAAACTTGTTATTAATTGAAAAAATAGCCCAGATTAACCTCAGAATCAGGGTCAGATAAAGCGCAATCAAGATTGATGCGCCAACAAAGCCAAGCTCTTCAGCAATAACACAAAAAATAAAATCAGTCCACTGCGCAGGAATAAAACGCAACTGGGTCTGTGTTCCTGCAAGAAAACCTTTTCCCCAAAAGCCTCCTGAACTTATCGCTATTTTTGCCTGAAGGGCATTATATCCCGCGCCACGAGGATCCGTCATGGGGTCAATAAATGTCTGGATTCTTTTTAACTGATGAGGCTTGAGAATTTCACTCGAAAACCGGTTGGTAAGAAGGCTGGCAGCAAGACCTGAACCCATAATAAGGAGTTGATGAAACCTTAATTTCTTATGCTTGACAAACAAGATCGTCATCAAAACAGCGGCAATAGTAAAAATAAAATAAATATTAAAAAAGCCTGAGACTATGAGAATAACAGGAAAAACAATGAGCATAAGGATATAGATATCGAAACCTGCCATAATAAGCATGGTTGCAATCAATGGCAGAAAAGTCAGCATGGTACCCATATCCGGCTGCAGCATAATAAGCACAATGGGGACGAAGGATATTCCGAAAGCAATAAGCAGATGCCGAATTGAGCGGATATTGGTATCGTCATCGGAAAGAAATCTTGCCAGAGCAAGAATGGTGGCCATCTTGGCTATTTCGGAAGGCTGAAAACTTATAAATCCGATTTTCATCCAGCTTGTCTGTCCGGCTATTTTTTTTCCGTAAATCAGTACTGCCACAAGAAGAAGAATTCCTATAGCGTAAAAGATATACGTATTATCCCTGATAAAACGAACATCGTTATAGTTGACAAACAACATCGCAATAATGCCAAACAATGCCCACGCCAACTGCCGGTAAAAGAGCGATGTATCACCGGTTCCATTGGTTGCGCTGTAGATGGCTATCAGTCCAAAAACAAGAAGCCCTGCCATCGGAACCAGAAGCCACGGATCATGGCTGGATTTTTTTTCCATTCAAGTATTGAGTTACCCCTTTTTCATTGTCATGGCAGCCTATAATTTAGTATAGTATATTTTTAAAACTGATTGAACCTTTCATAAAAAAGTTACATGGCATCATCTCCTTTTTCCTGCGGTTTCGCCATTATCATCGGCCCGCCCAATGCAGGCAAATCAACACTGCTCAACGAGTTACTCGACTACAAGCTCTCCATTGTAACACATAAGCCGCAAACCACGCGAAAAAAAATCACCGGAATATACCACAACGACAAGTGCCAGATTATTTTTCTCGATACGCCGGGAATCATGAAGCCACAGCAAAAACTTCATGAAGCCATGCTTGGTTTCATCCGCGACTCCCTTAAAGATGCAGACGTCGTCATTGCCCTGCTCCCTTTTTCCGGAAAAAAAGATTTATTTGACCGGCCGTTCGCCGAAGAGCTTTTCAATGAGTGGCTTAAACCGGCAGGGAAACCGATTATTGCTGTTCTGAATAAATGCGATCTTGCGGGTCCCGAGCGTCAACACCAAGCTGAAGAGTTTATCAGGAACACCTGGAATCCTGCAGCCGTCATGTCGGTTTCTGCCTTGAAAGGTGATAACCTCCCAGAGCTTATCGAAGCAATCCGCCCTTTTCTTCCACTCAACTATCCTCTCTATCCGGAAGATACGCTTAGCACAGCTCCCGAACGTTTTTTTGTGAGTGAAATTATCCGTGAAAAGATCTTTTTACTTTATGGCCGTGAAGTACCCTATTCGACCGAGGTCGTCATTGATGAATTCAAGGAACAACATGAAAACGATCCAACCAGAAAGGATCTTATCCGCTGCTCGGTTATCGTTGAACGCGAAACCCAGAAACAGATTTTGATCGGCAGCAAAGGCGCCGCCCTTAAAAAACTTGGACAAACAGCACGAAAAGATATTGAAGAGATGCTTGGGCGTCCGGTATTCCTGGAGCTCTTCATCAAGGTACGTCCAGACTGGCGAAAGAAAAACAACATGCTGAAAAGTTACGGTTATTAACAAAAAAAAAGCCTTCCCTGAAACAGAGAAGGCTTTTTTTGTTACAACATGCGACCAGGAAAGTGAGCAAGTACTTATCTCAAGCTTTCTGCTCGCTGAGTTTTTTCTCACCTGATTTGACCGGAGGTTCGAGTTCAGCCGTAGCCGCCTCAATTTCCTTTTTCTCATTTGGATGAGCAGCCAGGTAAGCTTCAATCTCTTCCTTGTTCTTGTCTTTGAAATACTCAAGAGCTGAAAGAATGATGCGCTTGTTCTCCTTGTCGAACTCAATAACGCGAAGCGGCAGTGCATCGCCGATTTTGAACGATGAATGGATATCCTTCACGCCGCCCTGAAGAAGGTGCGATACCGGAACAAACCCGTCAACATCACCAGGAAGAATGACAATGACGCCCTTCTCGATGATCTGTGAAATCTCTCCAGGTGTTTCAGCTCCAACAGCATATTTCTGTTCGAACTCATCCCAGGGATCCTGATTGATTTGTTTGTGTCCGAGTGCAATTCGGCGGGCATGTACATCAAACTTGAGAACCTTCACTTCCAGATCCTGGTTCTTTTTGACCAGTTCACTTGGATGGCGAATCTTCTTGGTCCATGACAGGTCGGAAATGTGAACCAGACCGTCAACGCCGGGCTCAAGCTCAACAAAGACACCGAAATCGGTGATATTGCTGACGGTACCTTTATGCAGCGAGTTCTCAATATATTTTTCAGAAAGGGCAATCCATGGATCCTCGTTGACCCGTTTCATGGAAAGCGAAAGCTTGGTATGATCCTTGTCGATATTGAGGATCACACATTCAACTTCCTGACCCAAGGTGACGAACTGACCCGGATGCTTGATATGCTGTGTCCAGCTCATCTCTGAAATGTGTACAAGACCCTCGATGCCCTTCTCAATTTCGACAAAAGCGCCGTAATCGGTAATGGAGACAACACGACCCTGTGCCTTGGAACTGACGGGATACTTGATCTCGATATTTTCCCAAGGATGAGACTCAAGCTGCTTCATGCCCAAAGAGACACGCTTGGTGTTCTCGTCAAAGCCGACAACAACAACCTTGATCGGCTGGTCAAGATCAACAACCTCTGAAGGATGGTTGATTCTGCCCCAGGTGATATCGGTGATATGGACAAGACCGTCCAGACCGCCAAGATCGACGAAGATACCGAAGTCGGTAATGTTCTTGACTGTTCCTTCAAGAACCATACCCACCTTGATATTGGCAAGCATCTCTTCACGACGGGCTGCATAAGCCTCTTCGAGAATAACTTTATGACTGACAACAATATTCTGTGTAACCGGATTGATTTTGACAACCCTGAAGTCCATGGTCTGACCGACAAGAGCGTCGAAATCACGAACCGGCTTGACATCAATCTGCGAACCGGGAAGGAAGGCTTCGACACCGGAAAGAGAGACCGTCATACCACCCTTGACACGATTGATGATCTTGCCATTGATGATGGTATCGTTTTCGATTGAATCATAGATCCGATCCCAGATTCTCAGGACATCCGCTTTCTTCTTTGAAAGGATGAGCTGCCCCATCTTGTCTTCGATGTTCTCAAGATAGACTTCAACATCATCGCCAACCTTGACCTCATCCTCTGCCCTGAATTCAAGCAGGGAAACGATACCCTCCGACTTGAAGCCGACATCAATGGTGACATCCTTGTTGGAAATCGAGACAATTCTGCCCTTGATAATCTCATCTTCGGTAATTTCGTTGAGCGTGCTTGAATAAAGCTGCTCCATCAAGGCAAGTTCGGCGGGCTCGTAGTGTGCAAAAAATTTGAGTTTTTTTCTTGCAGGTCTTTCCTTGACCTTTTTTTCCTGTGTAAATGCTTCTGCCATTAATTTTTTCCTTTCTCTCTTATAGTTAGCCTGCCCGCCGCGAGAGATATCGGCTTGGTGGTTTTATGGGTTAAAAAAACAATATCTATAAATCCCGAATTCTGTTATCTGCCAGCCACCCCTTTTTCAAGAGCAAGATTGCAGACCATATCTACCTGACGCTCGATCGTCAAATCTGATGTATCAATTTCGTATGCTTCAGGATGTTTTTTCAAGGGAGCGTGCTCCCTCTCTGCATCATCCTTGTCCCGTCTCTTGATTTCTTCTTCGAGCAAGTCAAGATCGGGTAAATCCTCTCCTTCGGGAGACTTTGCAATCAGTTCAGCGTAACGGCGCTTTGCCCTTTCACGGGCATCGGCTACAAGAAAAATTTTCAGTTCAGCATCGGGAAATACAACCGTGCCAATATCGCGGCCGTCCATCACAACACCCCGCTGCCGACCAAGTTCCTGCTGCATCTCGCGCAGCCTGTCACGTACCGGCTTGAGTGAGCTGATAAAACTGACCTCACGGCTTACCCTGTTCTCCCTGATCATGGCCGTAACATCACTGCCATCAAGAAAAACACGATCGCCGTCAAAACGTATGGAAAGATTTTGAAGTAAACTGGAAACACTCTCGGGTGAATGGCGCAAACCATCCAAAACTCCCTGTTGCAGGGCTTTGAGAGTCACGCTCCGGTACATGGCACCGGTATCGATATAGGTATAACCGAGCCTTTCGGCTACTCTCCGCGCTGTGGTACTTTTTCCGGATGCTGCCGGCCCGTCAATAGCAATAATGATACGTTTTTTTCCTGTTTCCTGTTTCACAAGAGTATTTTGAATTAGCTTATCATTTTATAAAAAATATTTGCTTTTTCCAAACATATTGGTTACATGTTAAAACCATTGTTTTTCTCGTGGCCACTCATTCAACAAACATTTATTTTATGTCACTTCGCTGCGGCATTGTCGGATTGCCAAATGTCGGAAAGTCTACACTTTTCAATGCCATCACGGCAAAACAGGCTGAAGCGGCCAATTACCCCTTCTGTACCATAGAGCCAAACGTTGGAACAGTCCTTGTACCGGACGAAAGAATGCAACAGATTGCTGATGTTGTAAAAACCCCGACACTGGTACCCGCGACCCTCGAAATCGTCGATATTGCCGGGCTGGTCAAAGGGGCAAGCAAGGGCGAAGGGCTCGGCAACCAGTTTCTGTCGCATATCAGGGAGGTCGATGCCATTGTGCATGTTGTCCGCTGTTTTGATGACGACAATATTATCCATGTCGAAGGAAGAATAGACCCTGCTGACGACATCATCACCATTGAGACCGAGCTGATGCTAGCCGACCTCGACAGCATGGAAAAAAGAATCGACCGGCTCAGAAAAAATGCCAGAAAGGAAAAAGAGCTTCTTTTGCAACTTGAAGTGGCTGAAAAAATAATCAGCGGCCTCAGTGAAGGAATCCCCGTCCGAAAAATTATTGAAAGTCCAGAGGAGCAGGCAATTGCCCGGCAGTTCTTCCTTCTCACGTCCAAGCCAATTCTTTTTGCGGCCAATGTTGCCGAAAGTGACCTTCCGGATGGAAACAGCTATACCGAAAAAGTTGCTGAAATAGCCGCGGCATCAGGCTCGAAGATGCTCATCATCAGCGCACAAACTGAAGCGGAAATAGCCGAACTGCCTGAAGAAGAGCGTCCGGAATTTCTTGAAAGCCTGGGACTGCACACATCAGGCCTCGACCGCCTTATCAAGGCCGCATACGATCTGCTCGGCCTCCAGACCTATTTTACCGCCGGAGAAAAAGAAGTTCATGCATGGACCATTCGCAAGGGAGCTGCCGCACCTGAAGCTGCCGGAGCAATCCATTCTGATTTTGAAAAAGGGTTTATCCGCGCTGAAGTCATGTTCTATCGGGATCTTATTGAGCTTGGTTCAGAACAAAAGGTCAAGATAGCCGGCAAGCTCCGATCAGAAGGAAAAGAGTATATTGTCAAAGATGGCGATGTAATTGTTTTTCGTTTCAACGTCTAATTTTAACAATAGACAAGAGGCAAGGGATAATGAACCGTTGGCAATGAAAAATTAGCATATGTGTCAACGGTAACTTCTCTTTTGTCAGTTGTCAATTATCAACTGTCAATTGACCCAAAGCCCTATTGGTATTTTTGACTCCGGAATTGGTGGACTGACCGTTGTCAAGGCGATACAGGCTGCTCTTCCGTTTGAGCGGATTATCTACTTTGGCGATACGGCCCGGGTACCATACGGGCCAAAGTCGCAGGTGACCATCCGAAAGTATGCGGCGGACGATACGGCCATGCTGATGCGTTATCAGCCGAAAATAATCGTCGTCGCCTGCAATACCGTCTCTGCGCTGGCTCTTGATGTTGTTGAAAAATCCTGCCCCGGCATCACCGTCACCGGTGTTCTGAAAGCTGGTGCAAAGCTGGCCGCAAAGGCAACAAGAAACAACCGCATCGGTGTTATCGGCACTCAGGCAACGGTTTCTTCGAATGCATACGGCCGGGCCATCAACGAGCTCAACCCGGATATTGAGGTTTTTTCCCGGGCCTGCCCTCTCTTTGTTCCGCTGGCCGAAGAGGGTTTTATCGACCACCCGGCAACAAAACTTATTGCTGAACAATATTTGTCTGAAATCACCAAAGAGGGTATCGATACGCTGGTTCTTGGCTGTACGCACTATCCGATTCTGCGCAAGGTTATTGAAGAGACCGTCGGCCCTGATATCCGTATTATTGATTCAGCCGAAGCGGTCGCCTTCAGAACCAGAGAGCTCCTCACTGAATCAGGCATGCTTGCTTCCGCCAGGAAAGCATCCGCACCACACCTGCTGGTCAGCGATCTGCCCCAAAAATTCAGTATGCTCTATCAGCTCTTTATGGGATCCGAAATGCCCGATGTCGAACTGGTAGAAGTATAACCATTAATAGTAACTCCGCATGAAAGTAAACCTCGACAGAACCTCATCAGGCTTCTGCATTGGAGTTCAGGGAACGATCTATGTTGCCGAAGAAAAGCTCCAGCAAGAGGGTGGACTGTACTCTTTCGGTGATGTGGTCCATAATGAGGTCGAGGTAAAACGGCTCGAAGGGCTTGGGCTTGTCACCGTCGACGAAACGGCGTTCAGGAAGCTTAAAAATGCCCGTGTCCTGATAAGGGCGCATGGTGAACCCCCCTCAACCTACCGGATTGCCAAAGAGAACAATCTGACCGTTACTGATACGACCTGCCCTGTCGTCTCCAGGCTGCAGCGCACGACAAGATTGCTTTATGAACTGGGCTACCAGATTATCATTTACGGCAAACAAACCCACCCGGAAGTTATCGGTATCAACGGTCAATGCAACAACCAGGCCGTCATTATCAAACATGCTGACCTCAGCGATCCTGAAGAGACCAAACCGCTTGATCCGGCAAAAAAAAGCGCGCTTATCTCGCAGACTACCATGGATGTTCCGGGATTTTACGAGCTGAAAACAAATCTTGAATCAATTTTTGCTCAAGCGCTTTCCCGCGAACCTGCGAGTTGGATGCCCATCCGCGATATTGACATTACCGCTGCAATGACCGGAGTAAGCCCTATGCCCCCGCATGTGTTCAAAGACACTATTTGCCGGCAGGTCTCAAGCCGAAACCAGAAGCTGCATGACTTCTCGCTTGCCAATGACGTTATCATCTTTGTGGCCGGCAAAAAAAGTTCAAACGGCCAGGTATTGTATGGTATCTGCAAAGAGGCAAACCCGCAAAGCTACTTTATCGAAGATATCGATGAGATTCAAACGGAATGGCTTAGTGGCCGTGACGGAAAAACTGTTGCTGAGGTAGGTGTATGCGGAGCCACCTCGACACCAATGTGGCATCTTGAAAAAGTTGCCCTCTATCTCGAAAAGAACTTTTCGGAAAAGCACTCTTCAGAAAACAACGAACCGTAACGCTTTTTGCCACCCCCATGAATCCACTCTCTCTTACCATCAACCAGCAATCCGTTACAGCAGCGCCTGGAACAACGATTCTTGAAGCTGCAACTGCGGCAGGCATCATTATTCCAACTCTTTGTTTTCATAAATCACTTGAAAAACGAGGTTCATGCTGGATGTGCATTGTCGAAATCAAGGGAAAAAACCGTTTTGTTCCTTCATGTGATACCCTTGCTTCAGAGGGGATGGTTATTGAAACCGACAATGCAGAAATAAGCTCAATGAGGCGGCAGAACCTTGAGCGCATTATTGAAGAACATGGAGGAGACTGCATGGGGCCCTGTGAACTCTTTTGCCCTGCCGGTTGCAACATTCCTGACTTTATTGCCGCAATTGCCCGCCATGATGAGAGAGAGGCGTTACAGATTATCAAGCAGACCATTCCCCTTCCCGGAATTCTCGGTCGTATCTGCCCCGCTCCCTGTGAGGATGAGTGCCGACGGCACGGCATTGATACGCCAATCTCCATCTGCGCCCTGAAACGCTATGCCGCTGACAGGGAGAGAGAGCAATCAGATCGTTTTATCCCTGAAATCGCTCCGAAAACAGGAAAGAGGGTGGCCATTATCGGCTCCGGCCCGGCCGGTCTTTCAGCCGCCTGGTTCCTGCTCTGCAAAGGCCATGAGGTAACGGTTCTTGAATCAGGCGCCAAAGCCGGCGG
Source organism: uncultured Chlorobiaceae bacterium (assembly GCA_903865705.1). GTDB lineage: Bacteria > Bacteroidota > Chlorobiia > Chlorobiales > Chlorobiaceae > Chlorobium. The sequence goes on along the minus strand of CAIPKT010000151.1, from coordinate 6,513 downwards.
CATGATGCGTTATGGCATCCCCCGTTTCCGGCTTCCGGAAAGCGTGCTCGACAGTGACATCGCTCCCCTGCTCGCCATGGGTCTGGAGTTCCGCTTCAACACCACTTTCGGCAAAGAGATGACCCTTGAAATGCTTCAGGCAGAGTTCGATGCCGTGTTTCTTGCGGTCGGTGCTCAAAAGGCATCGCTGATGAACATTACGGGTGAAAACGAAGCCGGAGTAATCAGCGGTATCGACTTTCTTCGCAACATGGCTAACGGAGAGCAACTCCACCCGGGTAAACGAACAGTAATAATCGGCGGTGGGAACACCGCCATTGATGCGGCAAGAACCGCAATCCGGCTTGGAGTGTCAACCGTTACCATCCTCTACCGCCGTTCCAAAGAGGATATGCCGGTCGCTGCTTCTGAAATTGACGAGGCTCAGGCTGAAGGCATCGCCCTTGTCGAACATGCTGCCCCGACAGTAATCAGGAGGTTCAACGGCGCACTCGAAATAACCGCAATAACGATGCAGGCAGGGCCTCCCGACAAAAGCGGACGAAGAAAACCGGTGCCTGTCGAGGGCTCGGAGTTTACCATCATGGCCGACACCATCATCCCGGCTATTGGCCAGCAGATCGACCCTTCGATAGCTTATACTGCGACAACAGGCACCGGAGAGTACGGCGAACTGCTGGTCGATGCGGGCACACTGCAATCGGCAACGCCATGGCTTTTTGCCGGAGGAGACTGTGTCACCGGCACCGATACGGCCATTCGCGCGGTGGCTCAGGGAAAGCTGGCAGCTCATTCCATCAATCTCTTTTTAAACGGTGAAATTGTTTCTGCACCGAAAGCATCTTTCAACTCATCGTACGGAGCAAGTGATGAGGCTCCGAAGACATTCTATGCAAGAACTGTACCGGCACCCAGAGTCGCCATGCCCGAGCTGCCCCTGATGGGCCGTACAGAGAGTTTCAGCGAAGTGGTTAGAGGATATACACCTGAGCAAGCCCGTTCGGAAGCCCTGCGGTGCCTGCAATGCCGCTGCAATGCCATCAATGACTGCCGTCTCCGGGAACTTGCCTCTCGATACCTTCCCCTTCACGCCCGGGAAAGTCATGATCATTCCGGTTTTTACAAAGCCGAAAATGCCGACATCAGCATGGAACGGGAAAAGTGTGTGGACTGCGGCATCTGTGTGCGCATGCTCGAAGAGCTTGACGAAGGTATCGACATTGCCGTAATGGCTGAAAGCTGCCCCACCGGGGCATTATCATTGCCGATTACTAAAGCCCCGTTTTCGGACTCTTCACCAGGTCAAACAGATAGCCGAAAATGCCGGTGATAAAATGGAATGTGTTGCCGAACCAGAGACCGATATGCTGAAAAGTCTCAAATGTGTGGCCTCCGGTGAGCTGCAGATATGCTGCGTAGAGCACCAGCAAGGCGGCCACAACAAGAAATAACCGCATGACCCTTTTGAGAAAGGAGAAAAGAATCATGATTGAAACGATGACGGCAATAATAAATATGACCGGATGGCCGACGAGATAAGCAACTGCTTTTTCCATGGTATTGAGCTTTTAATAGTCACTGGTAATTCGCTTCAAGTCACGATGACGCGGTATACGATCACTGAAAGAGCCACGACTTGCCGGGTGAACAGATTTACCGCGATGTACTTTCATGTTAAAGATATCCCTGTAATATAGCGGCAATTTTATGTGACGGAGAGGCTCCGGCAAGACGGTCGCGTGCGGCAAGCAACTCACGGCGCATGGAGGCGGCAAGATCAGGATTGTCAAGAATTATCTCTGCCTGCCGGAAGATCTCTGGCCCGTTGGCCTCATGCTGGATCAGTTCCGGCACAGCCCTTTCACTGCTTCCGAGCCCTTTGGCTACAATATTGGCAAGCGAAATGTTTTTCAGTTTGACCAGCCTTCGGCCAATCATGTAGTTAAGCGCTCCGGTCTTGTAAACTACCACCATAGGGCAACCGAAACAGAGCGTTTCAAGGGTTGCCGTGCCGGAAGTGACCAGCGCAAGATCGCTGTACTGCATCACTTCATAGGCCGAACAGTTAACCACAGTAAGATCGCTGTAATCCGAAAGCAAGCGGGAGAATCCTTCATTGAGGTTTGGGGCACGGCCAAGAAGAAATACCGTCTGGTACTTTTGGTTGAGCCTGCGCGCAGCATCAAGCAGTTCGGGAAGTATGTGGGAGATTTCCTGCTTGCGGCTTCCAGGCAAAAGGCCTACAAGACGAGTGCCAGGCTTGACGGCATTCCTGCTTAAAAACAGCTCTTTTGACGGCAGTGAAAGTTCTGACAGTTGTTGAATAACCGGATGACCGACAAATTCCGCCGTGATACCATGGTTGCGGAAAAAATCCACTTCGAAATCGAAAATAACAAGAAGCCGGTCGATATAACGCCGGATCGCCTTTACCCTGCCCTCTTTCCATGCCCATACCTGCGGGGATATATAAAAGATGACCGGAATACCAAGTTCATGAAAAAAACGGGCCATGACAAGGTTCATGCCCGGATAGTCGACAAGAAAAGCCGCCTGGGGTTTTTCACGGCGTACCGCTTTCTTGAGGTCACGAAAAACCCGTCGGAGAAAGAGCGAATGCTTGAGCACATCGACAAAACCCATGATGCTCATCTGTTCGGTATCATAGAGCAACTCTGCTCCAAGAGCCCGAAGCTTTTGGCCGCCAATACCGAATACCTTGATTTCAGGCCTTGCTTTCAGCAGATCAGCGATGACTCCGGCAGCATGCATATCTCCAGATACCTCACCGGCTAATACAAACAGCTTTTTTGACATCAAAAAGGGAGATAATTGGATGAACGACGTGAAATCGGTATTTTATGTTATTATGGGTATGTTTTTCAACATAATATGCAGAATACCCAAGCTTTAATTATATCAAAATCAATAAAGAATGCAAGTTAAATTCGGTACTGACGGATGGCGCGCGATCATAGCAAAAGATTATACCTTTGACAACCTTAAACTTGCAACTCTTGCCTCTGCACGCTACTTTTTAGGTCATCCCAACAGGGCCAAAGGGGTGTGCATCGGTTACGATACCCGCTTCATGTCGAAAGAGTTTGCTGAATATACCGCTGATGTTTTTTCTTCACAAGGACTCAAGGTTTTTCTGTCTGAGGGTTTTGCCTCAACACCCGCAGTTTCTCTCTATACGAAAGCAAAGGAGCTTGCCGGTGGCATTGTGATCACCGCTTCCCACAATCCGCCAATCTATAACGGCTTCAAGGTCAAGGCCTCATACGGCGGCCCGGCACACCCTGAAGTGATTGCAGAAATCGAAACCTATCTGACAGAGATTGATCCGAATACCCTGATTGAGGTCGATAAAAAGCTGATTGAGCTGGTCGACATGAAGGGATTTTATCTCAATTATCTGAAAAGCAGCATTGACCTTCCCCTGATCCGCGAGTCACGAATAAAGATAGCTCACAATGCCATGTACGGGGCCGGACAGGATATACTCACCAGCCTGTTTGATGAATCTATGCTCAGTTGTTATCACTGCAGCATCAACCCGAGTTTTGGAGGTATCAACCCTGAACCAATGCCTCAGTACATCGGAGAGTTTATCGAATTCTTCAAGGAGGTTGAGCCTGATGTCGCCATTATCAATGACGGCGATGCTGACAGGATAGGCATGCTTGATGAAAACGGGGCTTTTGTGGATTCGCATAAGCTCTTCGCTATTATTCTCAAGGATCTGGTCGAGGAGAAACACCAAACCGGAGAGGTTGCAAAAACCTTTACCCTGACCGATGTCATCAACAAAATATGCGAGAAGCATAATCTCGTCATGCATGAGTTGCAGGTCGGGTTCAAGCATGTCAGCAAACTCATGACCTCCAATAACATTCTGATGGGTGGCGAAGAGTCGGGCGGCATAGGCATTACCGCATTTCTGCCGGAGCGGGACGGTGTCTATACCGGTCTTCTGATTCTTGAAATGATGACGCGCAGGAACAAAACCCTTTCGGAACTTGTTCAGGAACTTTATGATGAATATGGTTTTTTCTGTTACAACCGCCACGACCTGCATGTCAGTGAGGCAAAAAAACAGGCAATCATCGAACGTGCATCACGAGGTGATCTTACCTCCATCGCAGGATACAAAGTGCTGAAATTCAGTAATCTTGACGGTTACAAATATCATTTTGAAGGTGGATGGATGCTTATCCGCCCATCCGGCACAGAACCGGTATTGCGCCTTTATTGTGAAGCCGACTCGCAGGAGAAGGTTGACAAGGTGCTTGCCTTTGCCGCTAAGTTAGCTTGAACTGGCTAGATTTAGATAGTAATAACTGATTTTTCCCCGGTTTCACCATCGGGGATTTTTTTTCTGATCAATCGCGGGAGCAGTAACAATACGTATTTTGCAAAAATCAGGTATGACATCCAAAGACGAGCTGTTCAAAAGCCTTGTTGCTGAACATCAGGAGATGGTGATCAATACCTGTTACCGTTTTGTTTTTAACCGTGAAGATGCCGAAGACCTTGCACAGGATGTTTTTATTGAGCTATTTCGTTCGCTGGATCAGTTCAGGGAAGAGGCAAAACTCTCAACATGGATATACCGGATTGCCGTCACAAAATCGCTCGACCACCTGCGACGGATAAAAAGGAAAAAGCGGTTCAGTTCATTGAAACGAATAATTGGGGTTACTGACCCATCTGAGGATATTGCGGCTCCCGGTAATGAAAATCCCGCCGAATCCATGGCCGAAAGCGAACGGTCTGAAATATTGCAGGAGGCACTGAATTCGCTTCCCGACAGCCAAAGAGCCGCGTTTCTGCTCAGCAAGCAGGAGGGCTACAGTCAGCAGGAAATTGCTGATATCCTGAAAACATCGGTATCAGCCGTCGAATCTCTGGTGCACAGGGCTAAAAAAAACCTGCACACCAAGCTTTATGCCTACTACAACGACCGGTAATTTATTTTTCAAAAGAACACAAGTTTTTGACAAACCTGTCGTCTCATATAATAGAAACAGGAGCGAATACATGAAAAAACATGACGAAGACATAGAGAGGGAGGTTCGGAGAACCATGACCTTGCTTGATGAAATGGCTCCGCTTGAGCTTCATCATCAGTTTAGGGTTCGACTGATGCAACGAGTGGATCGTGAGTTCGGTGAGGGACGGAAAAGTCATTTCGGCCAGCGCATTGATTTCCGACTGGCGTTTATGGGAGTGCTTCTTTTCATTAATTTCGGTACGGCAGCTTTAACCATTTTTGATGGTGGCTGGCAGCCTGCAACAGCGACCATCAGCGAGTTGCTCGACAATCAGAGCCTTGACTACACCAGCCAGGATCTTGCCTACTATGACCAGACGCCCTGAAATGACAGATTACTATCAATAGACGCGATGAAAAAGATGAGCATACATTCCCGCTTGACGCAGGGAGAACCTGAGTTAATAATATCATGAACTTTTTTACGACAAAACGGCTTGTTGCAACGGCATTTATCCTTCTTGTTATTATCAATATAACCTTGCTCGGAATGCTGTGGTGGCCAAGTACAAACCGGCCACTGCCAAGAGGAGGGCATCACAATCGTCAGCTCTTTTTTACAAGGCAGCTTTCCCTCAATGAATCGCAAGCCGCCAGTTTTGGCAAACTTCGCCGGGAGCATTTTCTCAAAGTCGAAGCGGAGATGCAGGCAATAGGGCTGCTTAAAAAACAACTGATTGAAGAGTCGCTTCAAAAGAGGCCTGATACCAAAAAAATTGAGACCATAGCCCTCGGTATCGGCTCCCGTCAGGCCGCCATAGAGCAAAAAATGGCGCTTTACTTTCATGAACTGGCGAAGGTGTGCACGCCTGAACAGCGGGATTCGCTGAAAATAGTGCTTGAACGAATCGCTACGCGTCGGCACCATAACAACAGAGAGCAATAGGGGGAACCCTCTTCGTTGACAGAACGGCTCTGCCCGGTCACAGGTATTTATCGGGCAGTCACTTCCGGCTAAATTTACCGGCCACTTTAACGGCAACAAGCTGGGCCTCAGAGCCGAAAAGCGACACAGCAACGCCCAGATAGAGCACCAGCAACATTGTTTTTGCCGCAATAATGGCCCCTGCCTGGGGCAACTCCTGCCCGATAAGAAGCTGAAGTAACGCCATCGCAACACCCGTCACCAGCAACAGAAACAGTTTCAGCCAGTCATAGCGAACCGGAAACACCTTCAGGGAGTACCAGGCCATAACCAGGCACATGACTGCCGTCCCGGCAACGATGGCATACGCAGCCCCGTTCATGCCGCTCAAAGGGATAAGCCACCAGCAGAAAAACGCTGTAACGGCCGCACCGGCAAAGGTGACAACAGGCAGATATCGGGTATTGCCGGTAATAAGAAGCCCGGCTGAAAGATTAGTGGAAACCATGTCAAAAACATAACTCAAAAAAATCCATGGCAAAATGGACAGCCCAATCCAGTAACGGGGAGGAAGCAGATAAAAGCTTCCGCC
>CAIPKT010000150.1 GCA_903865705.1 uncultured Chlorobiaceae bacterium | reverse complement strand
CTTTTTGCGGCCATTGGTAAAAAAGAGCACATTCCTGGCATGGTTGATCACCGGGATGGTGATGGTCAGCCGCATCCCCGGTGGCTTTGCCCTTGGTGCATTGACCGTAATTACCCATCTCTTTTCTTCCTGAAGTGCTTCGGTGTTGTCTCTGAAGAGTGATGCGGTATGGCCATCTTCGCCAAGGCCCAGCACGATCAGGTCAAAGACCGGAAAATCATCTTCTTGCAATCCCTCTTCGCTCTTGAAAAAAGTGCGGATGGCATCTTCATAAGCTCTTGCGGCAAGTTCGGTATCAGAATTTTCTCCGGCCATTCGGAAAAAATGGTCTTTGGCAATACCGGAGTGCAGTAGCAAGGACTCTTTTACCATCCGGTAATTGCTGTCTGGATGATCAAACGGGACGCAGCGCTCATCCCCCTGGAAAAGCCATGTATTCGGTGGAAGAGGATGGATATTTTGCTTGCTGCCTGAGATGCTGTTGGGTACCGAAAGAGCATAGCGCTCAAGGATATCTGTGGTAACTCCCTGTGCAAGTTTTTCATACAAAAACCTTGGAGAGTTGCCACCGGCAAGCACCAGTGAAAACCGTCCGTGATCCTCAACGGCACGGTATGCCTCGGAAATAATCAGTGCGGCGGCATGATTTGTGATCTCCGTGTCATGACCGACATACAAGACTTTTCGTTCGGAAATGTTCATCTGTTGATTTATTTTTTCCCGGAAGATACCTTTGTTGTTTGTGCGTGGTGTGCCTGATTTGACTTCCTTTGAGTTGTTGCGTAACTTACACTTTTATTTTTCGATAACTCACCGGTTTCAACAGCGCAACCAGCTTTTTTATGCCACTTGACGATGGTTATGGTGTTCTGGTCGGCACCCTTCATAACTATTATTGCGATCGTTTCTTCAGCGATACGGAGTACTACCACTGCAATCTCAAAGTTCGCGCAGGAGCAAGAGTGTTTCGCTGCCCTGTTGATCTTGACAGCAAGAAAGAAGCTGACGGGATGCATTGGCGCCTTGTTGAGCTTGAGCTTGATGTCTTTCAGCGCTTCCTCCATTTCCGTGAAGGATGGCACCCGCTTGATTCAGAACCCGGTTCAGGGGCCCTCGATTACTATCGCAGTCCGGAGCTTCAGCCGACTGGAGAGTGCATGGAGGCATCGTCTGAAGCTGGCAACCACGATGCCACTATGCAAGGAGCTTTGCACGCCTTATGGAAATATGGTACGGGGCCAGCCGCATTCCGCGATCTTGAACCTCTTCTGCTGCACTCCAGAAAGCTCTTTATTTTTGGTGAGCCATTCAGACGAGGTCGTGGTGTGCATAACATTCATCAGAATCAGGGCGATCCGCCTCACAGTCGCTGGTATCAGGAAAACGGGATATGGCAGGATGGAGCAGTTGTTGTGCAGCGACGCGACAAAACGATTGCGGCATTTTTATGCAAATTCAAATCTCAAAGTTTTTTCCCTGACAGCTTTTGTGTCAGATCTCCTGATGGCCAGATGGAGTCAACTGAACACCGTTACTGACATTTTTTCTTCAGGGGAAGTTTGACCACCATTTTTTTAAAGCTTTTATTTTGGTTGGCGCATATGTATCTCTTTTGTAACTTCCGAGTATAATTCAAGCAAGTCGCACCGGTTTCTCAGCGGCGGCTCGTCTTGGTTTATGGAAATGGTCCATTTTTTTCCCGGTTATGATTTTGCTTACGGGTAAACGTTTAAACGTGGAGAAGATTACAATGGCATCTTTTGATTTTGGTGTAAAAGTTGATCCGCAGGTGTTCGAGCGGCAGATCAATACTTCTGTTACGGTCAATATACAGGACTATATCAAGCAGGGGTGGGAGATGTTCAAGGAGCATGTTGGTGAGTTTTTAGGCTTTACGCTTATTATTTTTGTCGCGTATGCTGTAAGCTCAAAACTTGCTTTTGCAGGTTCTCTTATTATTTCAGCGGTTGTCGCGTCACTCTCTGCCGGGTACAGTATTGCGGCATTCAAACTGATGAGCGGGCAGCAGTTCGAGTTTGCCGATTTTTTCAAGGGCTTTAACTATTTCCTGCCTCTGTTTCTTGCCAGTCTTGCCGGTGGCTTTCTGGTTGGCATCGGTCTTGCGCTGCTTATCATTCCAGGTATCTACCTTGCCGTATCCTACATGTTTGCCACCTTTTTAATTCTTGATTACCGCATGGAATTCTGGCAGGCATTGGAGACAAGCCGCAAAATAATTTCCAAAAACTGGTTTGCCTTTTTGGGTTTCGCTTTTGCCCTTTTTGCCATCAACCTGCTTGGATGTCTTGCTCTTGGAGTCGGGCTTCTTGTTACAATTCCTGTTACGTCCTGTGCTACCGCCATTGCATACAAGGAGATTGTTGGCCTCAACTCGACTGAGTGGTAGTGTTGTACTGTGAGGCTTTATTTTAACTTTAAAATACACACCCATGTCCGAAAACTCATCCCATGAGGAAACCAAGGGTTCTGGGCAAAATGCTCAGGCAAAGTCAGATTTAAATGGACTATTGTCACAGCTTGAAGGAATACTTGATGAGTATATGGTGAATAAAGCACCATTTGCTTTGCCGCAAGAAGTCAAAGAGTTTCTTGTTAAGGTATCGCCATATTTGGTGATTGTTTTGGCGGTTATGGCGTTGCCCCTTATTTTAGCGGCTTTGGGTCTTACCGCTATTCTTTCTCCGTTTGCAATGATGGGCGGTTACGGGCATATGCACGGATTTGGATGGGGGTTTGGTGCAATTATAGGGCTTGTTTTTTCGGTTGTTACTCTGGTCATAGAAATTGTTGCCATTCCCGGATTATTCAAACGTACCAAGGCAGCCTGGACATTGCTGTTTTATGCAAGCATTGTCAGCTTGATTGGAAGTATTCTTTCTGTAAGTGGCATTTTTGGTGGAATAATCGGAGCAATTATTGGGTGGTACCTTTTATTTCAGGTTAAAGAATTGTATCAGAATTAACAACAGAACCCGGTAGGGGGCACTTCACATGGAGTGCCCCTTCTCCTCCACAGCAATTGATTCCGTAATAGAATAAAAATATTGAGTTACGGAAGAAAAAAGGGACAGTAACGAAAAAGTTATCAATGAAAACAAAGCTTATTTTTTTCAGTGCATGGTTGCTTTTAGCGGTGGCTGGTTTTACTCTGAATGCCCGTGCCGAAGAGCCGCAGGTTTTGGTATCGGCGTCAGGAACGGTTTCAGTAAAGCCGGATATGGCGGAGTTTGGAGTTGTGGTAAAATCGGATGCAAAAAGTGCCGATAAGGCTGCTGCCGAAGCAGCCGAGAGGTATCGTAAGGTACAGGGCGCACTCCGGACAGCAGGCATTTCTCTTGAAGATGCACCCACGGCAACCTATACGGTTTCTCCAAATTGGGAGTGGGATCCGTCGCTGGGGAAGAGTCTGCTGAAAGGTTACAGTGCACGCCATCTCATTATGGTGAAGGTGCGCACTCTCGGTATTATTGGTCGGGTTATTGATGCCGTGGTTCAGGCCGGGGCCGATGAGGTACAGAGTATCAGTTTTTCATCGAGCCGCTACGAAGTGCTTCGTCAGCAGGCGCTTGCTGTTGCGGTAGGTAATGCAAGAAGGGATGCGGCAACCATGGCTCTGGCCGCAGGTGGTCGTATCGGCCAGTTGATTGAGGTCAGTTTCAGTCAGCCGGTTTATAGCGGCAGGTTCTCCATGGATTCCATAGCGTTGAAGTCAGCTCCCTCGCCAGCTCCGACTGAAATAGCACCGTCTGAGCAGGATATCGTCGTCACGGTTAATTCACGCTGGCGTTTTATCGGTTTCCCTGTTGTCAAATAAGTTGGGAGGATGGCGTGAAAAAAATTATCTTTTCAATCAATTTATTGATTTGTCTTGATGATATTTTCCCTCTCTGGGGGAGCGTTACGATGTTTTATTAAGTATGTTTTCTTCTGGCTGAACTCTTAAAAGAGGGCGTGCCGGTTTAATTGTGAATGTATGTTGCTATGATTCGATTGCTGATGGTGTTTTTTATGATGCTTATGATGGCGTTTCCCGAAAAGGGACAATCGCTGACTTTTGATGTTAATCCTTTCAAAAAAAACAGTTCTGTTTTTTTCAAATTTCCTGAACTCCGAAACAAGATAAGTTCTCAAGTGCTCAGTGCGGCGCTTGCGGGATATCGTGCTCTCAAAGAGCAGGGTAAGGTAAATCGTGACGGTATTCTGACGGTTATTGATTTCAACAGGCCTTCGGTTGATGAACGCCTTTTTGTCATTGATGTTAATCAGGGCAGATTGCTTTATTCAGCCCTTGTTGCTCACGGCAGCGGAAGCGGCGGGAACTATGCACAAAGTTTTTCCAATGTTCCAGGTTCCCGTCAAAGCAGCCTTGGGTTTTATACAACAGGCGACACCTATGATGGCAAAAACGGGTACTCACTAAGGCTTCAGGGTCAGGAGAGGGGGATTAACGACAAGGCCGAATCAAGAAGCATCGTCATTCATGGCGCCAACTATGTCTCTTACGATTTTATCAGAAAGCACGGTCGTCTTGGCAGAAGTGAGGGTTGTCCCGCTCTTTCTTTTGACAGTTTCCAGCAGGTTATCGATCTTATCAAAGGGGGCAGTTGCCTCTTTATCTACCACGATGCCAATGATTTCTTAAGCAAGTCTTCTATTTTTGCGCCTGAACTTAAGCACCGCCAGCTCTATTCTGACCATTTTTCATAACGAATACAGCCACGACGTATGATTGGTATTCTTCTTTTCTGGCTTGCCTTCAGTCCGGTACGTCCCGTTCTGGTAAAACCTGCGGCGACTCAGCAAGAGCAGTTGCAGCTAAAGAAAGAGCTTGGTCTTGGTACGACGGAAAAGATTCATGAACGCCTTGACCGGCTGATTCAGCAGAAGAGCCCCGAAGGCAGCAGTGAAAGGGCGCTCTTCAACATCCGGCTTCATCGGTTTTATGCAGCAAGGGGTTTTCAGCCTGTATGGGCAAAGCGGACGATGATTGCTGAATTGATTTCTGCGGTTGAGGAATCGGTCGATGACGGCCTTGAACCAACGGACTACCATCTCAAAGAGATCAAGGACATTTACAGTAAAAAGACTGCAACTCCTGAATTATCAGCCTGTTACGACATCCTTCTTACTGATGTCTTTCTGACCTTTTCCGGTAATCTCCGTTATGGAAAGGTTGATCCCGAAACCCTTGATACGCACTGGAATGTAGGTCATGCCAGGAATGGCAGTGTTCTTGAGTATAAGCTCCATAATGCAAGTGCCTCTGGCCAGATTGCTGCCGTGTTAAAAGATCTTCGGTTACAGCATCCAAAATATGATATGCTCAAAAAAGGGCTTGCGCGGTATCGCACCATTGAGCGTGAAGGTGGTTGGCCGGTTCTGGCCGAAGGAGTGAAGCTGAAAGAGGGAGTAAGGGAGAATCGTGTCACCATGTTGCGTCAGCGCCTCAAAGTGTCGGGTGATATTTCTGCCCTGAATTCGGATACGACAACGGTTTACAGCAGAGAGATGGTTGATGCGGTCAGGCGGTTTCAGAAGCGGAACGGCATGGAGGTTGATGGTGTTGTTGGAGCTGCCACCGTCCGTGTCATGAATATTCCTGTGGCGCGTCGTATTGATGAAATTCGCATCAATCTTGAACGATGCAGATGGTTTTTAAGTGACCTCGAACCTACCTGCATTATGGTGAACGTCCCTAGTTTTACCCTGCAGTATGTCGAAAAAGGTCGCCAGCGTTGGAGTACCCGGGTCATTGTTGGAAAACCGCAGCGTGAAACCCCGCTCTTCAAGGCTGATATGCAATACGTTATTCTGAATCCCCAGTGGGTCATCCCGCCAACCATTCTTGACAAAGATGCGCTTCCCGCTCTTCGTAAAAGCATCTCATATCTTAGTCGCAAAAACTTGAAGATTATTGCCCGGGACGGAGGTGTTATTGCTCCTTCATCGGTCAACTGGTCACAGTATTCGGCTGCTAACTTCCCCTACCGTCTGCAGCAGGGCTCCGGAGATGACGGCGCATTGGGGCGGATCAAGTTTCTGTTGCCGAACCGCTATATTGTTTACCTGCACGATACGCCAAACAAGGAGTTGTTTGCTGAGAACATAAGGACCTTCAGCTCCGGGTGCATCAGGGTACAAAACCCTCTGGATCTTGCTGCTCTTGTGTTGCAGGACAGCGTTCTCTGGAGCAAAACAAAAATTAATGCCGCAATCAACACTGGGAAAACAAAGATGGTAACCCTTCCTAAACGGATTCCGGTCTATATCCTGTACCTGACCGCCACGGATGAAGGTGACGAGCTGCAATTCCGTCAGGATGTATACAACCGCGATGAAAAATTATTGAAGGCATTGAACAAGCCGCTTCCTCAATACAAAACGGAAAGCTGCGGGTTGTAAACAAAAAAAGCACCCTGTGCTTTTGGCAATAGGGTGCTTTTTTAGCGAAAAAACGACTACTTACTTTTTAGGAGCAAAAGCTGATGTGACGCTCTGGAGAACCTGGCCTAAAGAGTTGATGACGTTGCCAAGAAGTTCTGAAGAGGTTTTGACAAGAGGCTCGATAACCTGTCCTGCTGCCTTGATTCCGACGTTCAAGAGATCAAGCTGCTGCTGGGCAAGTGTGCCGACGGTTTTCAAAAGATTGTTGAGTGCAACTGAGAAATCATTGATTGGTTCGTTTGCCATGGTATTTATTATTTAAGGTTTATTGAAGTTATATGTTGGTGAAAATAAATTTCGTTGGTTCAATCCAGGGCGCCGCTTGAGCTCGCTTTTCAGATTGTTTTACCCGTCGACTGATACCGCTCATGAGCGGCTGAATTTCATAATAAGCTAAAGTACAAAGTATTCCGTCAATTCACAGCAACAAATCCCGGAAAGGGCTCTATTCTGTAAAAAATACCTGCATTGCGCAGTTGAAAATTCCTTTTGATATGTGTAATTTTAACGAAGTTTCATCTTCTTAAACATTACAGCATGCCTACCAATGAAATCAGCCCTGAAAACAACAGCCGGTATCCTGCTTCTTTCAATGCTGGCGATTGTCTCCGGTTGCTCCAAAAAATCTGATTCTCTGCAATCAGGAAGTTCGAGCCTCTCTTCCGTCAGTTCATCGCCCAAACGTTACGAGTTGCAATCAGGTATTGTTTATTACGAGCCAATGGAAATCATGGGGATAAAGAGTGTATCAACCCTTTTCTTCGATGATTACGGTCGCCGGGAGAGCCGCGAGACGGTGACGGACTCGAATATCATGGGTATGAAAACGCATGAAAAAAAGGTTGATATCACCGATGGCAATTATATGATCTCCTATGAGCTCGAAAAAGTTGTCAATGGCCGGGATGAGACCAGCAAAGTAGCTACAAAAACAGATATCAGAAAGTTCCGGGAGATGGCCATGCAGATGGGCAAGGGGCTCGATCCCGAACAGATGAAAAAAGATTTCGATTATCGCGAGGAGGGCAGTGAAGTAGTTGCCGGTGTTACCGGAACTAAATATTCCGTATCCCTGAACAAGGAACAAAAAGATCAGAGGGCTTATGGAGTGCTCTATAAAAAAATTGCTGTCAAAACTCAGATGGGAGGCATCACGATCAAGGCATCAAGGATTGATGAAAATGCTGTTGTTCCCGCTTCAAAATTCGAGGTGCCAGCCGGTTACACCATTAAAGAGATCGATCTTGAAAAAGAGATGACTGGCCAGCGCAAAAGCGGTAACGAATAAAAATGAGCGCAAACAGAGCGCAAGTAGCAATCGCTCCACAGGAGTATGATGAATTAACTCCTGTGTTGTATTTTATTGGCCTCTTTTTGCGGTATTATTTTGTTTAAATAAAGAAAGATGATTAGTATATTTTAAGTGTAAACAAAAGTGAGCTGTCCAGCCAATAGTTAAAGCAGTAAAGACTGGGGGCTCAATGCACTCTCGTCTATAAAAGAAAAAAACGGAGAATGGTCATGACTATGAGAAAAGCAGTCTTATTAGCAGGTCTTGCTCTTATGTTTGGTGCAGGCACAGCTTCAGCGGTGGAAGGTAGAAACACCGAGAAATGGAGTGTTGGTTATCAGTATATGGGACTGAACACGGGTGGTGCTACTCTCTTTTCAGATGGTGCGAGTGGTCTCAGCAGCCGTTACTGGATAAACAATGAGTTTGGTGTTGAGGGCAATATTTACCTCTCTTCGCTAACAGATAAAAATTATGACCATCCTGGTATTGAGCAAAAAACTAATGTTTTGGCTGGTACGGTAAAGGGTCTCTATGCGCCGGTTGTCAAGGAGAACAGTCGCTTCTTTGTTGGCCTTGAAGCCGGGCTTGGACGTGTGAGTTACGAGTACACAGGTGACCCCGATTATACTGACACCTTGTGGCTTGTAAGGCCATTGATTGGCGCTGAATATAACTTCGCAGGCATTCCTGAACTTGGTTTTAACTTTGAAGTCGGCTATATTTTCACCAGCTATAGTGAAGATGATAGTATTGTAAATCATGGTTCATTGGATATGTCAGGCATTTCAATCGGTGCTGGTGTGCACTACTACTTTTAAGCGGTAGTTTATTACGTACATTGTGTTGACCGGCTTATTTCTGATAGCGCGGTTAGCAGTGAAGCCCTGTTTTACCGCAGGGCTTTTTTTATGCACTCTCTTTATCCATCGGAAATGTTATGGAGCCGCTTGAGCTTTAAAAAAACAGTTCTCTAAATTTCAGCTTTCAGGTGTTATGTTCTCTCTCTCTCTCTCGAAAGCTTGTTGGATAAGAGAGCTTTGGACGAATCATTCTTGAGACTTATAGAGGCCGCATTGTATCGGTCGCGCAATGGATCACAGGGAAAAGCCGGGTCATGAATAAGAGTGTTTGAAAATACAGTTGAAACCATAGAAAATGAATGTTGTCCGTCAGTCCGCTTTGCTTGATGAATTGCTTGCAGGCTATAAACCGCAGCTCGCGCTTGATTATGATGCTTACCGCAACCACTGCATGCGCCTCTTTAATTTCTGTATGGCACTTGCCGGCGATGACAAGGAAGCAGAGGATAAAATAGCCATTGCCGCGGTTTTTCATGATCTCGGGATCTGGACAGAGAACACTCTGGACTATCTTGCCCCCTCACAACTGTTGGCGCAGCGTTATCTGGAAAAGAATTTTAAAGCTTCGTGGTGCAAGGAGATCGATGCCATGATTAGCGAGCATCACAAGATTACCCGTTATAAGGAAAACCCCGCATGGCTGGTTGAGGCGTTCAGAAAGGCGGATTTGATTGACCTGTCGGGCGGACTGATCCGCTTTCGCTTGCCGGATGATTTCGTTTCGGATGTTCTTGATGCTTATCCAAACGCCGGATTCCATAAAATACTTGCCAGGCTCGCCATCAAAAGGCTGAAGACCAATCCGTCAAGCCCCTTGCCGATGATGAAGTGGTAGCTTTTTTCACTGTAGTTACAAAAAACCCGGAGCAATTGTACAACAAAGTACACGTTGCTCCGGGTTACAAAAGTGTAATGGCGGAAAGCTCTTTTATTCAGGGTCGTAATTCAAGACCGGAGCGAGCCATTTTTCCGCCACCTTGACGCTCATCCCCTTGCGTCCGGCGTAATCCTCAATCTGATCCCGCCCAATTTTGCCCAGTACGAAGTACCTTGCTTGCGGGTGCGCAAAGTAAAATCCGCTGACTGAGGCCGCGGGCTTCATGGCGAACGTTTCGGTGAGCGTGATGCCGGTGTTGGTTTCGGCGTTCAGCAGCGTGAAAAGCTCAGCTTTCTCCGTGTGATCGGGGCAGGCGGGGTAGCCCGGAGCGGGGCGGATTCCCTGATATTTCTCTGCAAGCAG
>CAIPKT010000149.1 GCA_903865705.1 uncultured Chlorobiaceae bacterium | reverse complement strand
TGAAGGAGTAACTCTTGAGGAGTATATCGCAAAAGAAAAAGGCCCGATTCCGGAAGAGGAAGCTAAAGAACTCTTTTGCCAGTTGCTGGAGGCATTTGCTTATGCGCATGACAATGAGGTGATTCACCGCGATATCAAGCCATCAAACATCCTCATTACCAAAGGGAAGCAAGTCAAGGTTGTCGATTTCGGTATTGCAAAAATAGCCGCTGGAAGCAGCAGTACACTGCATACCAAGACAGGTATTCGTATGGGAACCCTGGCCTATATGAGCCCTGAGCAGGTGAATGGTCGGGAGGTTGATGAGAGGACAGATATTTACTCATTGGGAGTGCTGTTATATCAGATGCTGACCGGCAAAGCGCCCTACGATTTGGAGACGGATTCGGAATTTGAGGTACAGGTCAAGATTGTCAAAGAGCCGTTACCGAGGATGAAGAGTACTTATGAGTATGTCTCGGAAAAGATGCAGAGGATTGTGGACAAAGCAACGTCAAAAGAGAAGGGAGATCGGTATCGGAACTGTAACGACTTTATGCGGGCGATACATGCACCGTCACCTCCGCAACCGCGACCTAAGATTACTCCTCCTGAAGATCATTCTCTGCATTCAGGACTAATTTTACTTGTCATGCTTCTTGTGTTTTTATTAATTGGGGTATTGAGCTTGAATAGCCGCAGTAAACAAGAGGCACCTGTAGAAGCGCCAGTCGAGGCACCCGCAGCGCCTGCCGCTGAATATCCGGTTGAGGCACCAGAGGCGCCAGCAGCACCTGCTGAGGCCCCTGCAGAAGTTTACAGCCCTATCCCTGATCAAGACAGTAACGAATACGCCAGTATTATCAGAAGCTTTGTAGAAGCTGAAGATAACAGAGATATTGCTGGTATAACTAAATATTTATCCACGAACATGAGCAGATATTGGGATATTTTGAGTCCTACTTCTGAACAAATCTATAACAAAATTCAGTATGTCTGGGGCATAACTGCTTATTCGAAAAACAAAATTATTAATATTGAAAGGCAAGACGAATCAACATACATCTTATTTACAAGATTTGAATATTTAGGCACTATTCGGAAAAAAGTTAGTGTCAAATTTAATAGGATATTTTTTGTTTTTGATCGTGATATGAAAATAAAAGAAATATATGGAATTGATTGAGACTGATTTAAGGGAAACAACTTGTCGGGCACTATTTCAGTAACATTGATCTCTGCACAAATACAGAAAACTGTTTGAAAGTGGTTATATCGTTTTTCTCTCAACAGTGGCAGAGTCTCCCGAAATATCAGGCAAGTTATTGGCAACTCCTTCGCCGTTATTTTTTTCGCATTACTGTAATGATTATCGCTTTTCAGGTACAAGGCTGACCCATTTTTCATGATCTCTCAAGCGTAACAATGGAACAACAGATACTGAACTATCAGATAGAGCGCCTTCTTGGAGAGGGTGGGATGAGTCGGGTCTATCTTGGTATCGACTTGAAGACTGGCCAGAAAGTAGCCATCAAAGAGCTGCTGGCGCAACTGGCCAATCATGATGAACTGCGTGACCGGTTTCGGCGTGAGGCGCAATTTATGGCGAAACTCAGCCATCAGCATATTGTTCGTCTTATCCGCTACGAAGAGATCGGCACACGACTCTTTCTTGTTCAGGAATACATTGAGGGGGTGACTCTTGAAGAGTATATCGCAAAGGAAAAAGGTCCGATTCCTGAAGAAGAAGCAAAAGAACTCTTTTGCCAGTTACTGGAGGCATTTGCTTATGCGCATGACAATGAGGTGATTCACCGTGACATCAAACCCTCAAACATCATCATTACCAAAGGCAAGCAAGTCAAGGTTGTCGATTTCGGTATTGCAAAAATAGCCGCTGGAAGCAGCAGTACACTGCATACCAAGACAGGTATTCGTATGGGAACTCTGGCCTATATGAGTCCTGAGCAGGTGAATGGCCGAGAGGTTGATGAGAGGACAGATATTTACTCATTGGGAGTGCTGTTGTATCAGATGCTGACCGGCAAAGCCCCTTATGATATGGAAACCGAATCGGAATTTGAGGTGCAGGTCAAGATTGTCAAAGAGCCGTTACCGAGGATGAAGAGTACTTATGAGTATGTCTCGGAAAAGATGCAGAGGATTGTGGACAAAGCAACGTCAAAAGAGAAGGGAGATCGGTATCGGAACTGCAACGATTTTATGCGGGCGATACATGCGCCGGCACCACCGCAACCGCGACCTAATCCTCCTCCTGTAGAATCATTCGCTTCATTCGGGAAATTTCTTATCGCATTGATTTTGTTTTTTGCGTTTTTAATTGGGGTATTGAGCTTGAATAGCCGTAGTAAACAAGAGGCACCTGTAGAAGCGCCAGTCGAGGCTCCCGCAGCGCCTGCCGCTGAATATTCGGTTGAGGCACCAGAGGCGCCAGCAGCACCTGCTGAGACCCCTGCTGAATATCCGGCTTCAGCACCAGCCCGTCCGGAGTCTGTTCCGGAAAAGCCTTCCAATATTAACGTACCAACTTTTTAACCATTTTCTTTTAGGTCAAAAGATGAAACCAAAACGCATTTGTTCCATCATTCCCGCATTTTTTCTTGCTGTGTTCATGTTTTTCAGCGGAGCAATGCCAGCGAAAGCTATGGAGTTTGTGCTGATTCGCGGTGGCACCTTTACGATGGGAAGCCCTGAGGGTGAAGCTGGCAGGGCTGAAATCATGGCTTTTTGGCAGGAAAATGGGATAGAGTACAGTGAAACTCAGCATCGGGTAAAAGTGAGTGAGTTTTATATGGCCAAATATGAAGTAACGGTTGCCGAGTTCAGGAAATTTGTTGCAGCAACAGGGTATCGGACAGATGCCGAAAAAGGAGATGGCAGCTATATTTGGAATGGCACCACTTGGGAAAATAGAGCAGGAGTAAACTGGCGCCATGGATTTTCAGGGAATATTCGACCTCAGAGTGAAGAGAACGATCCCGTGGTTCATTTGAGCTGGAATGATGCTATGGCTTATTGCAAAGCGCTCTCGGCAAAAAGAGGCAAGCTGTATCGTTTGCCTACTGAAGCGGAGTGGGAGTATGCCTGCCGTGCAGGAAGCAAAACTCCGTTCAATACTGGAGAGAACCTGACGACCAAACAGGCAAATTATGACGGCAATTATCCGTACAATGGCAATCTGAATGGAGTTTACCGGCAGAATACCGTTGCGGTAAACAGTTTTGCGCCCAATGCGTGGGGATTGTACAACATGCACGGCAATGTTGCGGAGTGGTGCAGCGACTGGTACGGTGGAACCTATTATGACGAATGTAAAGCGAACGGCACGGTGACCAACCCTCAGGGGCCATCAACGGGTTCGGAGCGTTTGCTTCGTGGCGGGGGCTGGGGCGGACACGCGAAGTACTGTCGGTCGGCTTTTCGGAACTACTACCCCCCAATCTCTCGGTTCAACCGCGTTGGCTTCCGCCTGGTCTTCGCCCCTTAGTCAGTTGGCAGTTCATTCTGTCGTTTTAAGTTTATAAAAAGATATCCTTCAAGGAACGTAGTCTATGGAACAACAGATACTGAACTATCAGATAGAGCGCCTTCTTGGAGAGGGTGGGATGAGCCGGGTCTATCTTGGTATCGACTTGAAGACGGGCCAGAAAGTGGCCATCAAGGAGCTACTGCCCCATTTGGCCAATCATGGTCGTACCAACGTTTTAACCATTTTCTTTTGGGCCAAAAGATGAAACCAAAACGCATTTATTCCATCATTCTTGCTCTTTTTCTTGCTGTGTTCATGTTTTTCAGCGGAGCAATGTCAGCAAACGCGATGGAGTTTGTGCTGATTCGCGGCGGCACCTTTACGATGGGAAGCCCCGAGGGTGAAGTTGGTCACCAGAGCGATGAGACTCTGCATCGGGTAAAAGTGAGTAACTTTTATATGGCTAAATATGAAGTAACGGTTGCCGAGTTCAGGAAATTTGTTGCAGCAACAGGTTACCAGTGGAACGAAGGGGCCAACCAGGGAGAAACGAACGACCCCGTGGTTAATGTGAGTTGGTATGATGTTACGGCCTATTGCAAAGCACTTTCGGCAAAAAGAGGCAAAGTGTATCGCTTGCCTACTGAAGCGGAGTGGGAGTACGCCTGCCGGGCAGGCAGCAGAACCCCGTTCAATACAGGAGAGAACCTAACGACCAACCAAGCAAATTATGACGGCAATTATCCGTACAATGGTAATCCGACAGGGGTTTATCGGCGGAATACTGTTGCGGTAAACAGTTTTGCGCCTAACGCTTATGGTTTGTACAACATGCACGGTAATGTCTGGGAGTGGTGCAGCGATTGGTACGGTGGAACCTTTTATGATGACTGTAAAGCGCAAGGTGTTGTTACAAATCCCACTGGGCCATCAACGGGTTCGGACTGTGTGATTCGTGGCGGGTGCCGGCTCACCAACGCCGAGTACTGTCGGTCGGCTTCTCGATCCGACGACTTCCCCGCCGGCCGGGTCGGCGGCATTGGCTTCCGCCTGGTTTTCGTCCCGTAGTCAGTTGGCTGCTCATGCCGGCTTTGCTTTTGAGCGAGAGGGCAGTACCAAGATTTTGGTGAGCAGAGGTGAGGGACGAACCGCCGCACGCCGAAATGTTCTGGTAACAACCGACTACAGAAACTCCTTTAACCACAAATGTAATAATCAGGGCAATCAACACTACAAAGACCAATAGAATACTCATGATGCGTTCCCTTCCTTTTCGGTTATTGTTTCGACTACGAGTTTGTTCCCCTCGACTTCCCGCACAGTTACCTTTCGGCCAATCTCAACCGGTGATTCGTTTTGCGTGATGGCACGCCATATTTCTCCATCAATCTTTACTCTTTCGCTCCCACGCTGATGGTCAATAGTTTCGGTAACAAAGCCGGACTTTCCGATAAGTGCATCAACGTTCGTCCTGATTTTCGGATCTTGGCCATAAAAATGCTTGAGTACCAGCGGTCTGACTCCCAACGTCATGATAACCGTTGCAACACCAAATACCAGCAACTGCATCTTGAACGAAACGTTTGCACCTGCAAAAGGAGCCACAGCCAAGCAAGCAGTAGCAAAAAGGCCGACAACGAAGCCGGACGTGAAAATTTCTACAATCCAGAGCACTAAACCCGCGATGACCCACAGGTGCCACGCATCAAGCATTTGCATTCTTCTTTTGTTTGTCTTGCTGGCCGAACATCGTAATAAAGTAGACCCCAACCGGTAGATAAAAAAAGGCTGAGTCCAAGTTGATAACCTGACCTCTTTATGCTGCGGAAAGGCAATGCAGCTGCAGGGCAAGGGCAAGCGCAGGCGCGCCCGGTGATGAAGCAGGGTGGTTTGTTGTCAGGGTTCAGGAGCGGGGGAGCAGCGGGCGGGGGGTAATGCAATTACCTATGTACTTGAAGCAACTCCAGCTCCCGTTTAGCAGAGTATGAATTTGGTCGGCGAACTGCAGGCATGAACGGAGGGAACAATAATCAGACAAAGTGAACTAATCTCGGAGTGGTAGTGTTTTTCTTATTGAATGCGTATAGTATTATTATAGTATTTCTGGGATTGGTCGAATATGGTTTTTTCAAGGAGGTGTTATCATGATAACGCCGAAGAAAAATCTTGCAGATATTCTGAGTGAGGTATATAAACAAGCTGAAACAGATTGGTCATCTTGTATTTTTTCTTGGCCAAAGGCTTATTTATCATCCCTTATATCGCTTGCAACCTACCATCATATTCCTGAATATGAAGTAAGAGATGCCAACCGCCTTAATATTGTTCCATGTTCGGGATATGGCAGTATTGTTCAAGCGGTGCAGTTCATCGAAGCAAGCCAGGTCTATCAAATTTCCAATTTGGAAGGAAGTTCGTTCAAATTTCAATTTATTGAGAGGGAGATGGTTGTAGCTCTCGTTGCCTCTACGCCAAAGGCAATATTCATTGCCTTACGTGGAACTGAAAAACAGTTCCATTATTTCCTCTTTCCTGGCATTACAATGCTCAAGGATTGGGTGACAAATCTTCAAGCAGGCAGGATTCATTATCCCAACCGAAGGCAGGATCTTTTTCATAAAGGTTTTTATCAAGCTGTCGAATCCATCTATGATGAGGTACTGCAAATGGTATCGGTTATGCCAAAACTACCCATATACATAACAGGTCACTCTCTCGGAGGTGCCATGGCAGCAATATTATATGCACGCTGGCTTGATGAAATTTCGAGTGCGAAAGCTTATGATAAATTCAATTATAAAAATGATTTAATCAAACCGTTGGTATGTTATGCTTTTGGTATGCCTCGTTACGGGAATACCACAACAATCAAAGACTTGGCTAATCCATATCATATTTATAACGAGAAAGATGGAGTCCCGACCCTTCCACCGCGCATACTTGGCTACTCCGATGCCAAAATGGAGAATGAATACTGCCTAAGCGAGCTAAGCTTAAAACGTATTGATGACCATGATAAAGGTAGTGGGTTTATTCGACGCACTGACTCAAAAATCAAGCTCCTAAGCGTCGCTGCGCACTTAATGGAGAGTTATATAGAAAACATGAAAAAAATTAGTGCTCAGATCGACCCTAATGGGGGTGAACCGATTATTGAAGAAGACTGGATAATCATCGATGGAGTAAAACTCAAAAGAAGATCTTTATCAGAAGATAATCTATAAGATTACTTGCTTATGAATTCTTTGTACTAAAACCTCAGCACTTTTTATACCGTCACCTCAATAATATCAATTTTTAATAAATTGGCAGGGTGTCCCTCTACTTTTGCCTCACTTTTCTTGTCATGCCTCTTTGTGCCCTAATTTCAACGCATCTTTTTCTTTGTGCAGTTCGCTTGCTTTTGTTGCAGAATCAATTATTGAGGAGGTATGATTGGCACTTGTTGTAAACTTGACTGGCCACTGTTTTCATTAATAATAATTCTGTACAGAAGGCAATCATTCTTACTATCGGATGTTAAAGGATGCTTAAGTAATGATTTATTCCCCATATTTAATCCGGGTAATACGGTTGATATAAGTCCTGGTATTGAAGTGGCTAGCCCAGAATTGTCAGCTTGATCAGATATCTTAACAAGTTGCCAGCCATCCGTTATATCAAACGTAAAATTCGCTTTTCCAAGAAGACCCCACGATTTAATCTCATAAGGTTTAGAATAATCTGGTAAGTAAAAAATACGTCCTATATATTTAATACCATTTACAGTTACATCCGTAGCAGAATTTTTACCAGAAGGTTCCGGAGTTTCTGTTCCTTTCTCATTAGGTATCAAGAGTAAGTAAGGTTGAGGTCTATACACTCTATAATGTTCTCCACTTACAGGGTTCTTAACGCTATATCCAGCACAACCAGAAAGAGCGATTATTGTAGCACAAATAAGGAGTAACTTTTTCATAGCAGGGAATTTAGGTGGGTGAAAATTTATTTCATACCTCAACTCTTCTGAGTATACGTATTATTTGTGTATAAGTGAGCCTTATTCGCTTGGCAGGCAAGGGGGGCTTGGCAGATAGCAGGTATGGGAACGGAAGAGCAGCAGCTGGGCAGGGCTTAAATTTCCGTCACACATGACCTGCATGATCTTTTTGTCGGGTTCCGGTGAAGCTGGCGCTTCATCCGCAAAGAGCGAAAGCGTTGTGCTGCATGCTGCTTGCGGCACAATTCCGTTATCGTGGTTTATGAATCACATACGCAACAATGCCCCACACCAGAAAATCATTTTCTTCCGTGATTTTGATTGGCTTGAACTCAGCATTGGCTGGCATCAGGTAGACGCCCTCTTCACGCACCGAAAGACGCTTGACGGTAAACTCACCATCAAGAAAACAGACCGCAATAGAGCCCTCTTTGGCCTCAAGGGCCTTGTCGATAACCAGCAAGTCGCCATCCTGAATGCCCGCATCAACCATGGAATTGCCTTTGACTCTCGCATAAAAGGTAGCGGCAGGGTGCTTGATCAGCTCTTTGTTCAGATCAAGGGCAATCTCGATATACTCTTCAGCAGGCGAGGGAAAGCCGGCAGCAATAGCCGTGCCCGCAAGCGGCAACTCCAGCAACGTTGTCAAGTCCGGAGTAAAAAAGTCCAGCACCGAGCCGGAATGCAATCTGGTGAGTCTCATCGTTTTTCCAAGGTTTTCATTACAGGAATATACATCGGCCATTCCATATCTTTCATCGCCGTTCTATATTACCGGTAAAGAGGATGTTGTAGGGGTATTTGATAACGGAAAACGAGGGGAAGCGATGTGCGGACGATTCGGGTTTTACGAACTGAAATACTTTCTTGATCTTCTTCGCCAACTGGAGCTGCCGTTTGAAGAGTATCAAGGCTTATCCCTGTCGAATCAATACAACATTCCTCCTGAAACGGATATTCTAACCTTGCAGGCCAACCATGGACCCTATACGCTCAGCGCAGCACGATGGGGATTGATTCCCCATTGGGCGAAAGAACTGCCCAAAATCAGACCAATAAACGCACGGGCTGAATCGTTAGTCTCAAAACCCTATTACAAGCATCTGGTGGGGCGGAACCACTGTCTGATTCCAGCAAGCGGCTTTTATGAGTGGAAGCGCATCGAAGGTAAAAAGAAGCAGCCCTATTATATCCGCCGGGCGGATGGCCTGCCCATGGCATTTGCCGGACTGTGGGACACCTGGAAACCGAAGAATACCGAAGAACCCGCCATAACAACCTGCACCATCATCACCACGCAAGCTAATGAGCAGATAGCAGCAATCCACGACCGGATGCCTGTCGTTCTCGAACCCAAGAACTGGAAAGCATGGCTGGAAGCCGATCCCGGAACACTTCCGAAGATGCTGGTTCCTGCTGATAAGGGTATTCTGGAAATGTACCCGGTATCAACGCAGGTCAACAATGCCCGCTATCAGGGCAGCAATTGTATTGATAAAGTAGAGTGACTTGTGAATTGCTGGGCATCATATTTCCCACTATCTGCTATTTATTCAACATATTACCAGCAATAAATTTGCATGTAACCCACCTTATTTCTTTTGTTTGATGTGAATAAATGATAAATAAAGCAATATTGCATGAGTTTTGATGGATAGAATTGAGCCAATCATATTTTTCTTTTCAATACACTGACCAAAGGTGATATCTGATATGAGCAATCCCTTTTTTGACCATCCCATTCTCAACTCCCCTTACGATTATCCTGTTCGACACTGGGAACTTGATAAAGATGGCCAACCAACACAAAAGGTCATCGAAACACGACGTCGCGCTGAATTTATAACACCCATTCCAAAGCCAAAAAAGCGGCGGAGCAGCTCGGAGCAACAGCAGATTGTTTTTGATGAAGGAAAGGGGTTGTCAAGTGAAAAACAGCAATACGATCAGACCTCCCTTATCAATGCTGTTCGCCAAGAAGTTGACAAATGGAGATCCATTCCAAATCCAAACAACTGGCAGGTAACCCCTGAAACAGCCAGGCTTCTGCAACACTGGCGGCACCACAAGTTCAACAGTATCAAACCTTTTTTCTGCCAAATCGAAGCGGTCGAAACAGCAATCTGGCTCACAGAGGTAGCTCCACAGGCAGGGAAGGCAGGTAAACGATTTCTCGACCACCTCGAAGATGCCAACAACAATGCCAACCCGGAAATAACCCGACTTGCACTGAAACTTGCCACCGGCGCAGGCAAAACCACCGTGATGGCCATGATTATTGCCTGGCAGGTGGTAAATGCGACACGAAGACCACAAAGCAAAAAATTCACTCGAGGCTTCCTGATTGTCACCCCCGGCATAACCATTCGCGACCGGCTTCGCGTCTTGCAGCCTAATGATCCCTATAGCTACTACCAAAGTCGTGAACTTGTTCCAAATGATATGATCAGTGATATCGAACGAGCCAAAATCGTTATCACAAACTACCACGCCTTCAAACTGCGCGAACGAATTGACATATCAAAAGGCGGCAGGGCGCTGCTTCAAGGTCGAGGTGAAAAACTCAACACCGTTGAAACTGAAGGGCAGATGCTGCAACGTGTTATACCTGACCTGATGGGCATAAAAAACATCATGGTCATCAATGACGAAGCACATCACTGTTATCGAGAAAAGCCAACCCCTGAAGAAGATATAGACCTCAAAGGCGACGACAAAAAAGAGGCCGAAGAGAATAACGAAGCCGCACGAGTCTGGATATCTGGCTTGGAAACCGTCAATCGGAAGCTTGGAGTCACAAGGGTGATGGACCTCTCTGCCACCCCGTTTTTTCTGAGTGGATCAGGGTATGTTGAAGGAACACTTTTTCCCTGGACTTTGAGCGACTTTTCACTGATGGATGCAATAGAATGCGGCATTGTGAAACTGCCACGAGTACCGGTTGCCGACAATATTCCTGGTGGTGAAATGCCCAAATTCAGAAACCTCTGGGAGCATATTCGCACAAGAATGCCCAAAAAAGGGCGAGGCAAGTCAAAAACGCTCGACCCGCTTAGTTTACCTGTTGAATTGCAGACGGCACTTGAGGCGCTTTATGGCCACTACAAAAAAACCTTTGACCTGTGGGAATCAGATGGGTTAAGAGTGCCACCCTGTTTCATCGTTGTCTGCAACAACACCTCAACCTCAAAGCTTGTCTACGACTACATCTCAGGCTTTTACCGTGAGCAGGAAGACGGCTCTACACAATTGATGAACGGTCGGCTTGAACTCTTCAGAAATTTCAATGAACACGGTGATCCGATTCCTCAACCAAGAACCCTGCTGATTGATAGCGAACAGCTTGAATCCGGCGATGCTCTCGATAAAAACTTTCGTGAGATGGCTGGAGACGAAATCGAAAGGTTCCGCCGCGACATCATTGAAAGAACCAGAGACCGACAAAAGGCAGAAAGTATCTCCGATCAAGAGCTTCTTCGCGAAGTCATGAATACCGTCGGAAAAGAGGGACGGCTGGGTCAATCAATCCGATGTGTCGTCTCCGTATCCATGCTGACCGAAGGTTGGGACGCCAACACCGTTACTCACGTGCTTGGTGTTCGTGCATTTGGCACTCAGTTGCTTTGCGAACAGGTCATCGGTCGCGCCCTTCGTCGTCAATCTTATGAGCTTAACGAAGTGACAGGCCTCTTCAACGTTGAATATGCCGACGTACTCGGCATACCATTCGACTTTACTGCAAAACCGGTGATTGCTCCACCACAACCACCCCGCAACACCATCAACGTCAAAGCCGTTTGTCCTGATCGTGACAACCTTGAAATCATATTTCCAAATGTTGCCGGCTACCGGGTAGAACTGCCTGAAGAACAGCTCACCGCTGAATTCACACAAGACTCGATTCTTGAACTCACCCCGGAACTTGTCGGCCCGTCAATCACAAGAAACTCCGGAATTATTGGCGAATCCGTCAACCTCAATCTTGAGCATCTCGGCGATATGCGGCGCTCCACGCTGCTTTTTCATCTGACCCAGCGCCTGCTCTACACAAAATGGAGAGACCCTGAAGAAGCGCCAAAACTGCACCTTTTCGGTCAACTCAAACGGATTACCAAACAATGGCTTGATACCTGCCTTGTCTGCAAAGGCGGCACCTGGCCGGCACAACTTATGTATCAAGAGCTTGCAGACATGGCCTGCAACCGGATAACAACGGCCATAACCCTTGCTCAAATAGGCAAACGACCCATCAAAGCCGTGCTCGAGCCCTATAATCCAACCGGCTCAACCATTCATGTAAACTTCAATACATCCAAACTTGACCGTTGGAAAACCGATGACCGTCGATGCCATATCAACTGGGTCATTCTCGATAGTGACTGGGAAGCAGAATTCTGCCGTATAGCCGAATCACACCCCAAAGTTCGGGCTTATGTCAAAAACCACAGTCTTGGTTTTGAAGTCCCTTACCGATATGGCTCCGAAATGCGCCGCTACCGCCCCGACTTTATTGTACTCGTCGATGACGGCCACGGCGAAAACGACCTTCTGCATCTTGTTGTAGAAATCAAAGGATACCGCCGGGAAGATGCCAAAGAGAAAAAATCCACCATGGATACCTACTGGATTCCAGGAGTGAACAATCTCGGCACCTATGGCCGATGGGCATTTGCAGAATTCACCGAGATATACTCGTTTGAACCAGACTTCGAAACAAAAGTTGCCGAATCATTCAACACAATGATTGATCACTGTTCACCACCTGTCGCAGCAGAGGCATCATAGAATCTAAAGCTTGCAGTGGCGAACACAAACAGGAAAACCAGACCAGAAGAAGAGAACCATGGCAAAAAAACCAACATCATATTTGGAAGTCGAAACCATCCGCCACGACGAGGCAACACGCAAAAACATTCCAACTGCCGAACATCAGTCGGTCATGGAAAAAAATGAACAGAGCCCTGTTCGTGTTGCTTATGACCGTCGCAACCGTGACCTCGACCCTCAGCTTGTCTGGCGCGGCAAAGACGAGCAGGACTGGAGTGACCTTGTTGTTCAGGCTCCACCGCTCTATATCCAAGAAAAAGTTCACCCGAAAGTGCTCATCGACGACCTGCTCCGCCGAAGCAAAGCCGATGCAAAGGCTGCCGATACCCAGTGCGACCTTTTTGCTGATTTCAACGGTCTCCCTGATGACAATGCCAAAACGGAGTTCTACCAGCACGATGCCCACTGGGCTAACCGCATGATCCTTGGCGACAGCCTTCAGGTCATGGCGAGTCTTGCCGAGCGTGAAGGGCTGCGAGGAGCAGTGCAGTGCATCTATTTTGATCCGCCTTATGGTATCAAATTCAACTCCAACTTCCAGTGGTCAACTACCAGCCGCGATGTCAAGGATGGCAACACTGACCATATCACCCGCGAGCCTGAGCAGGTCAAAGCGTTTCGTGATACCTGGCGTGATGGCATTCACTCTTATCTCACCTACTTGCGCGACCGGCTCACGGTGGCACGGGATTTATTGACTGAGTCAGGTTCGATTTTTGTGCAGATTGGGGATGAGAACGTGCATCGGGTCAGGGCGTTGATGGATGAGGTGTTTGGGGATCAAAGCTTTGTCTGCCTTATACCGTTCAGAAAAAAGGCAATGACTCTTGGGGCTAAGAATCTTGAAAATATGTATGACTACATACTTTGGTATTCTCGGAACATCTCATCTGCTAAATATAGGCAGTTATACAAAGAGGATGACGGCACTCTCACAAGATGGGATCAACTCGAACTTGAGGACGGCTCAAACAGAGGGACAACAAAAGAAGAAAAAGAGAATCCTTCATCTATACCAACTAAAAGCAAATTATTCAATCCGGTACCAATACAGGCCCCCTCTTTCGACGAAAAATCGGTATTCCCTGTTGAATGGCAGGGAAAAGTATACAATCCGCCGAAAGGTAAATGTTGGATAACTGCGAGGAAAGAAAAACTTCTTAGCTTATTGGCAAACAAGCGACTTTTTCCATATGGCGCAAGTTTGGCCTACAAACAATATCTTGATGATTTTCCGTTACGTAAGCTCACAAACATTTGGAACGACACACGACTTGTCGATAAAAATTATATTGTCCAAACAGCGACAAAAATTGTTGAGCGCTGCATCCTCATGGCCACCGATCCCGGTGACCTGGTGCTCGACCCAACCTGCGGCTCCGGCACCACTGCTTATGTCGCAGAACAATGGGGTCGCCGCTGGATCACCATCGACACCTCACGTGTGGCGCTTGCCTTGGCTCGTGCTCGCATTATGGGTGCTCGCTACGCTTACTATCTGCTTGCCGACAGCCGTGAAGGTCAATTAAAGGAAGCGGCATTGACTGATGCAGCGCCATCATCCCAGCCGACAAGAGGCGATATCCGTCATGGTTTTGTCTATGAGCGGGTTCCGCATGTCACCCTGAAGTCAATTGCCAACAATGCTGAAATTGATGTCATTTGGGACAAGTATCAATTGACCCTTGAACCGCTTCGTGAAAAGCTTAACAAGGCGCTTGGCAAGACCTGGCAGGAGTGGGAAATCCCTCGTGAAGCTGGCAAGCAATGGTCGGAAGAAGCAACAACACTTCATGCCGCATGGTGGGCAGAGCGCATAGCTCGGCAGCAGGAGATTGATGCCTCCATTGCGGCAAAAGCCGATTCTGAATATCTCTACGACAAGCCCTACGTCGATAAAAAGAAAGTCCGTGTCGCTGGCCCCTTTACGGTTGAAAGCATCTCCCCTCATCGGGTGCTTGGTGTAGGTGAAAACGATGAACTGCTCGACACGCTGGGCAATTCCGGCAACGCCTATGGCGAAGAGCGCAGTTTTGTTCAGATGATTCTCGAAAACCTCAAAAATGCCGGAGTACAGCAAGCGCACAAGGATGACAAAGTCACTTTTACCTCCCTCACTCCCTGGCCGGGAGAGCTTATTTGTGCTGAAGGAAAGTATATCGAAGCACATGAAGGGGTTGAACGAAGGGCGGCTATCTTCATCGGACCCGAATTCGGCACGGTTTCACGTCCTGACCTTGTTGCCGCTGCCCGTGAAGCGGGTGATGCCGACTTTGACGTGCTGATCACCTGCGCCTTCAACTACGATGCCCACTCCGCGGACTTCAACAAACTGGGTCGTATCCCGGTGCTGAAGGCACGGATGAACGCCGATCTGCACATGGCCGACGACCTCAAAAACACCGGCAAAGGTAACCTCTTTGTCATCTTTGGTGAGCCAGATATCGACATCATCCCATCAGATAATGGCCAGATACAGGTACAAGTCAACGGCGTTGACGTTTTTCACCCCAACACCGGCGAAGTGCGCAGTGATGGAGCCGAAGGTATAGCCTGCTGGTTCATCGACACCGACTACAACATGGAATCATTCTTTGTCCGGCACGCCTATTTCCTTGGCGCCAACGACCCCTACAAATCGCTCAAAACCACCCTCAAGGCTGAAATCAATGAAGAGGCCTGGGCAACGCTCCACAGCAACATCTCCCGCCCGTTCGATAAGCCGGAAACCGGTCGAATTGCAGTAAAAGTCATCAACCACCTTGGCGACGAGGTTATGAAGGTCTTTCGAGTAGAATAATTTATTGAAGACGCTGTTATGGAATTTCGTATTGCCGATACCTTTACCGATAGCCTTGCCCGGCTGACAGGCGATGAGCAAAAGACCGTTAAAACCACTGCATTTGATTTGCAACTGAATTCTGCAAGTCCAGGAATGAATTTCCACAAGCTTGACCGAGCACGGGACAAAAATTTCTGGTCCGTCAGGGTCAGCGGTGATCTTCGCATCATCGTTCATAGAACAGAAACCAGTATTCTGCTTTGTTATGTCGATCACCATGACGAAGCATATCGCTGGGCAAATCGGAGAAAACTCGAAACCCACCCCAAAACCGGAGCGGCGCAGCTCGTTGAGGTTCGGGAAACGGTCAGGGAAATAAGAACCAAGAGCTATCCAGCTCCAGATTTGGCTGTTGCACCGCCCAAACTACCTCTTTTTGCAGGAATCCCGGAGGCCGACCTGTTATCCTACGGAGTCCCAAAAGAGTGGATAGAAGCCGTTCACAATGCAGATGAGGACTCCATTCTTGAATTGGCCGATCATCTTCCCGGTGAAGCATCAGAAGCACTGCTTGAAATTGCTACCGGAGGGAAGCCACAATTTGCCCGAGCGCTGCCAGTTGGTACGAATCCATTCAACCATCCAGACGCCTTGAGACGTTTCAGGGTCATGAACAACATCGATGAATTAGCATCTGCTCTCGACTATCCATGGGATAAATGGACTATCTTTCTCCACCCATCCCAGCGAGAACTGGTCGAGCGTGACTATAATGGCCCTGCAAAAGTCACCGGTTCTGCCGGTACAGGAAAAACCATTGTTGCACTGCACCGGGCATACTTTCTTGCCCGAACCAACCCAGAGGCAAGGGTATTGCTCACCACCTTTTCGGAAATACTTGCTTATGCACTGAACACAAAACTTCGCCGGCTGATCAGCCATGACCCTCGTATTGCTGAACGACTCGAAGTTCATGCCATTGATGTCATAGCTAAACGACTTTCCGATGTGCCAAAAACACCGCCCATTATCGCTGATAGAGAGACGCTTAGGCAACTCATGCACGACGCCGCACAAGAGACCGAAGGCCAGAAATTCAGTCTGCATTTTCTTCTCGCCGAATGGGATGACGTCGTCGATGCCTGGCAACTCAACAACTGGGAAGAATATCGTGATGTAAGAAGATTGGGTCGAAAAACCCGGCTGCCCGAGCAACAGCGAATTTTGTTATGGGAAATCTTCGAAAAAGTTCGTTCCAGGCTTAACGCTAAAAATCTAATGACCGCATCAGCGATGTTCTCCAGATTAGCAGCCAGACTTGAAGCCAGTGAGAAAAAGCCATTCGACTATATCGTAGTTGATGAAGCGCAGGATATCAGCATTGCCCAGTTGCGGTTTCTGGCAGCACTCGCACCCAACAAACCCAACAGCCTCTTTTTCGCTGGAGACCTTGGCCAGCGGATTTTTCAGTTGCCATTTTCATGGAAAGCACTTGGCATTGATATTCGCGGCAGGTCACGAACCCTCCATATCAATTACCGAACATCACACCAAATCAGAACACAGGCAGATCGTTTATTATCACCTGAACTCTCAGATGTCGATGGCAACATTGAAAAACGGAGCGGAACAATTTCACTCTTCAACGGTCCAGCCCCAATAATAAAAGTCCTCAACACCCCGGAAGAAGAGATCAAGCTTGTGAGCACCTGGATACTGGAACGAACACAAGAAGGATTAATGCCTTATGAAATAGGAATATTTGTTCGCTCTTCAGCCGAAATCAACCGGGCCCGCAAAGCAATCGAAGCGTCAGGCATCCCATATAAAGTGCTTGACGAACATCTCGAAACAACTTCCGGGCATATATCAATCGGAACCATGCATCTTGCCAAAGGGCTCGAATTTCGTGCAGTTGCCGTTATGGCCTGTGACGACGAAGTCATCCCGCATCAAGAACGAATCGAAAAAGTCACTGACGAAACCGATCTTGAAGAGGTATACAACACCGAACGACATTTGCTTTACGTTGCGTGTACAAGGGCTCGCGATTGCCTGCTGGTAACAGGTTCTGAACCAGCATCCGAATTCCTGGACGATTTCATGTGATTTTCTGACAAACACTCAACACAAATTGATTCGGCAATAAAAAAAACAGACAGAAAACAGATAGTCAACCAAATACAGGCTCGTTTCGGCAAGAATTACGACTTGGCTTGTTGTTGATAGCTTAGTTTTGAAATTACCAGGCGCTATTCATATTGTTCATTTTAGGAATAAACGGGTTAAGCCTCCCTTGACCAATATTTAACAATTAGAATCAATCACTTTGACTGAATTGATCGTAAATCTTTGGGCTATATACGATGCCGATACCGGCTTAGTGTATGGTTTATCTGGTAAAGTATATAATGTATCAGGTGATGAGCAGTTCAAGCTTGATGTTCTGAAATCATTAGCACGCACTGATTATGTAACTGCAAAACGGTATCAAATCCCTTCGCGTTTTGAAGTCATCGCTACAGATGGCTCGATAAAGAAAAACGTTACTCATTTGAATGCTATAGGGGATCCGAATGCTGTAATATTTGGGGATATGTTTCTAAATATAGAATCAGAGTTGCCGCCGCAGTTAGTCATGCAGGGTAATGAGTTCGTAGAGATAAAGCAGTTCCTTCCCGATGATCCGTTATGTGTAGTCACGACGCTTTATGAAGATGAATGTGGAAATATTACTCCAATAGTGACAGATTCAGATCGTGAATGGATAAGAGAGCAGGAGCGCTCGCGTGGGCGTTGAGAACAAGTCACATCGCAGGAGTCTTGGGTATCTCCTGTAAGAAGCTAAGAAGCAAAGAAAACCGGTAGAGTGCAGTGCAGGTAAAAGCACTGAATGAAAGGAGTCGCCTATTCTTAATAGCCCCGAGTCATGCATCGATAGTTACGACAGATCTGGAGATGGTGACGTGTTGACAGGTTACAGCAGATTCTCTTGGTCGGCAAGTGTAATGGTGATAACTTGAATGTTTACTTGAGAGGTCAATTTCATGAACGATCAGTAGTCTTAATTTTTACCTTTTTACCGATGGATGGTATTCCTTATAGCGATTATCTCATATTTGTCGATGAAAGTGGCGACCATGGCCTTGTGACGCTGGATAAGGAGTTCCCCGTATTTGCGCTGGTGTTTTGCATCATCAGCAAGCACGATTATCTGAACTTTCTTGTGCCGAGCGTTCAAAAGTTGAAACTTGATGTATGGGGTCACGACCAGGTAATACTGCATGAACGCGACATCCGAAAAGAAAGTGGCATATTCGCTACGCTGAGAACGAACAGAGCATTGCGAGAGCAGTTTTTGGAAAGGCTCTCTCAAATCATTGCCGATGCACCCATACAGCTTATCACATCAATCATCGACAAGCCTAAACTGGTGATCAAGTACACCAATCCCATCAACCCCTACGAGTTGGCATTACGTTTCTGTATGGAAAGGGTTTTGAACTACTTGAGCAGTAGGGGAGAGGCCGGGAAACGATTACATGTACTTCTCGAAGCACGAGGAAAAATTGAGGATGCACAGCTTGAGCTTGAGTTCCGGCGCATTTGTGCCAACCAGTGCGATTGGTATTACAAAGCAATGGATTTTCAGAAAATGAAGTTCGAACCTGTTTTCGTGCCGAAAGCAAGCAACTCAACCGGTCTGCAAATAGCCGACCTCGTCGCGCGGCCATTGGCACTTCAGTACTTGCGACCCACTCAATCCAACAGAACCTACGAAATTCTTAAAAGCAAAGAGCTGAACAGAAAAATCTTTCCATAAAAACAAAAAGGCCTCGGAAATAGTCCAAAGCCCCATTGTCGACCGAGAAAAGCCCAATCCTTTGACATAATTTACCTGAAACGTACTGTTTTTACAAATGATTTTTTTCAAAATCAGGTGCCAATACCCTTCATATAGCAAGGCACCGCACTCCGCTTCGCTCCGTTTGCGCAGCCTACCGGGCGCGCAGCCCAACTGCCGCTGGCCCGCACTGCCCTCTTCGCCCCACAGCAGGATCGAAAGCGGTATACCGCCTTCGACCTGGACCAGCTCACCCCAATAACCACGACATGATGGATTTTTTTTACCCTTCAGTTTTGAACTCTGAGGTGGTATGGAACTCAAGGTCAGGGTAGTCTTCCCTGGCGGTTTTCATCATCCATTCGCTTTCGGCAAAAAAGACGGGATGATCTTCCTTATCGTGAGCAATGGCGTTCCATTTGCGGCGAAGAAATTCTTCGAGCATCTCTTTGTTGTTGCCGGTAATCCAGAATGCTTTGTGGAAGCGTAGGGGAGTGAAGTCGCACTGGGCACCGTATTCGTGTTCCAGACGGAATTTGATGACGTCGAATTGCAGCTCTCCAACGGTACCGATAATTTTGCGGGCACCGTGCTGAATGAATAGCTGTGCGACTCCTTCTTCGGTAAGCTGGCGGACACCTTTGTCGAGCTGTTTTGCCTTCATTGGGTCACGGTTTTCGAGCGCCTTGAAGATTTCGGGCGAAAAGCTTGGGATGCCGCGGAAATGAAGATCTTCACCTTCGGTAAGCGAGTCGCCGATTTTGAGGGAGCCGTTGTCATAGAGGCCGATGACATCACCAGGCCATGACTCATCAACAACACTTTTTTCATTGGCCATGAACTGGGTCGGGCTTGAAAAGCGTATTTTTTTCTTCAGTCTGGTGTGGTAGTAGAATTTGTTGCGTTCAAAACTGCCTGAGCAGATCCTGAAAAAAGCGGTGCGGTCGCGGTGGTTCGGGTCGAGATTGGCATGGATTTTAAAAACAAACCCGCTCATCGCCGGTTCCGAAGCTTTGACGATCCGTTCAGCCGCTTCCCGTTCATCGGGGCTTGGAGCAACTGTGAGGAATGTTTCGAGGAGCTCCCTGACTCCGAAATTATTGATGGCGCTGCCAAAAAATACGGGAGCGAGCAGGCCGTCACGGTATATGTCTTCATGGAAAGGCTCATAGACTCCTTCGATCAAGGCAACATCTTCCCGGAGTTTTTTGCAGAAACTTTCGGGAATCCATTTCTCAAGTTCAGGGTCGTTGAGGTCATTGACCCGGATATTGCTTTCGCTGATGCGGGTGGTATTGGCTTCAAAAAGGTTGAGCTCTTTGTTGTACAGGTTGTAAACCCCTTTGAAGGTCTGGCCCTGACTGATCGGCCAGGTCAGTGGCCTGACGCTGATCTGCAGCTTGTGTTCAAGTTCGTCAAGCAGTTCGAAGGGGTTGCGGCCTTCACGATCCATCTTGTTGATAAAGATGATGACCGGAGTCTGGCGCATCCGGCATACCTCCATCAGCTTTTCGGTCTGTTCTTCTACCCCTTTGACGCAATCGACGACCAGGATGACACTGTCGACAGCGGTCAGTGTCCGGTAAGTGTCTTCGGCAAAGTCTTTGTGACCGGGTGTGTCGAGAATATTGACCCGTTTTCCGGCATATTCAAACCCCATGACCGATGTGGCAACGGAAATTCCGCGCTGTTTTTCGATCTCCATGAAGTCGCTGGTTGCGGTTTTGCGGATTTTGTTGCTTTTTACAGCTCCGGCGGTCTGGATAGCGCCTCCAAAGAGGAGGAATTTTTCTGTCAGTGTGGTTTTACCGGCATCAGGATGGCTGATGATGGCAAATGTTTTCCGTCTTGCGGTTTCCTTGATTAAATCCATTGTGCGTATCGGCTCTCTTCTTCCCGTGTGCTGCGGTCGCGGGATGTTGTGAAAAAAATTGTGGTGCCTGTTGCGGTTCCGAGTAAAATGCGGTTTTGTGCCCTCGGCAACACCCAACTATAGCTTGCGGGATCGCGGCCCTTTTGCCGGCAAAGATACAAAGAACCACGTGAATAAACAGAATCTTTGGATTCTGGAACAATTCCATCGTGAGATTACCATTCAATACCGTATTTTTCAACCTGATCTATGTT
Organism: uncultured Chlorobiaceae bacterium; assembly: GCA_903865705.1. Taxonomy (GTDB): domain Bacteria; phylum Bacteroidota; class Chlorobiia; order Chlorobiales; family Chlorobiaceae; genus Chlorobium. The sequence continues at coordinate 13,842 of CAIPKT010000149.1, read as the reverse complement.
TGGTATGGTGGATCAGGTCGTTTTTCTGATAGAAATTAATCGAAAAAAAACAGAGCTATTATGAGAAGCAATAGGCTTGGCCTTGTTATCACGGTATTTTTTTGCTCATGCCTGATTTTGTCGGGCTGCAGCAAAAGAGAGAAAATAAGTGAACTTCAACAACTTAACGGAAAAGAGTTTGCCATTCCAACCGGCACCGTAGCCGATCAGTTAGTGCTTTCAAAGTTACCAAATGCCAAGTTCAAATATTTTAACAGCGTTATGGATGCTGCGCTTGCGGTTAAATCCGGCAAGGCGGATGCGGCTGCTTATGATGAGCCTATCTTGAAAAACATTGCCGCTAAAAACAGTGGCCTTGTTGTTCTTAAGGATATGATTACGGTTGACAACTATGGGTTTGCCGTGCGGCGTGATGATCTTGAGCTAAAAAAAACAATAGATGCGGTGGTAGGTGATCTGAAGAAAGATGGAACGACTGAGCAGATGTTGAAACGTTGGTTCCCCAAATCAGGAAATCCTGCTCCAATGCCGCAAATTACTTCAAGTGGAAACAATGGCGTTTTGCGGATGGGCACTTCAAGCGTAACTGAACCATTTTCGTTTGTGGATGGCTCGCGAGAAATTGTGGGGTATGATATTGAGCTTGCCCAGCGTATAGCAAAAAAACTGGACAAGAAACTGGTGATTGTGAATATGGATTTTGGAGGAATGATTCCTGCATTGATTTCCGGTAAGGTTGACATGATTGCGGCCTGCATTACGATAACCAGCGAACGGTCGAAGCAGGTCCTTTTTTCTACTCCGTATTACGTTGGGGGAATTGCTGCGCTTGTTAAAGAATGACCAGATTTTGACTCCCGCTCCCTTTTTTGGTAAATATTATAAAAAAGGAGATTGGTACGGTAATTAGTGAAGAGCTGTTTGCCGGGTGGCGTCCCGGAATATCGGGGGAATAAGATTCAACGTGAATTTTTTAAAAGAAAACGATTTCGGAATGCAAAGGTTTACCGTAAAGCATATCGTGCTTTTGATTGCAATAGGGTGTATGCTTTATCTCCTGCCCAACAACCTGCCACTTGGCCAACTGAACTTAGCTGGCATGGATAATGGGGGATTATCGTCATTACTGGCTTCTTTTACGGGGAGCTTTTACAGCAACATCATTCAGGAGGACCGTTATCTCATCCTTCTGGATGGATTGAAGACCACTGCTATTATCTCGGTTTGCGCAACTCTTTTCGGTACCCTGCTTGGAGGGCTGGTATGTTTCATGCGAATGTCACCCAACAGGGCGCTGAGTGCCATGGCGAAAGTCTATATATCAATATTGCGCGGGATGCCGGTGCTGGTTTTTTTGATGTTGATGTTTTATGTTGTTTTTGCTTCAGTAGATATTAACCCCGTCATTGTCTCTGTCATTGCATTCGGGATGAATTTTGCAGCTTATGTTGCGGAGATTTACCGGGCGGGCATTAACAGTATAGACAAGGGGCAGACTGAGGCCGGTATTGCCATGGGTTTTACCAGAGTCAATACTTTTATTTTTATTATCCTGCCTCAAACTATCCAGCGCATTCTGCCGGTTTACAAGGGCGAATTTATTTCTCTGGTCAAAATGACCTCTGTTGTCGGTTATATCGCTGTTCAAGATTTGACGAAAGCCAGCGATATTATCAGAAGCCGTACTTTTGATGCTTTTTTCCCGCTGGTCATGGTTGCAATCCTCTATTTTTTCATCTCCTGGGTTCTTATGCTTTCACTTGAGTATGTCGAACGACTGGTTGATCCTAAATCAAAAAGAAAGCAAATCGAAGGCGTATGATAAAGGTAGAGCATCTTTCGAAAAATTTCGGGAACCTCGCTGTACTCAAGGATGTCAATCTTGAAATCAGGGAAGGAGAGGTCATCTCAATAATCGGGCCTTCCGGAACCGGCAAAAGTACCTTGTTGCGTTGCATCAATCTGCTTGACAGGCCAAGTGGCGGCTCTATTTATATTGACGGGGTTGATATTCTTGATTCAAAAACAGATGTGCCGAAAATCCGACAGAAAATGAACATGGTTTTTCAGTCGTTTAATCTTTTCGCTCATCTTTGTGTCATGGACAATCTGACCATCGCCCCCATTAAACTGTTGGGCAAGAGTAAGCAAGAGGCTGAGCAGAAAGCCATGGAAATTCTCACTTTGGTGGGGCTTGCCGAAAAGGCTCACAATTATCCGGATGAACTTTCAGGCGGGCAAAAACAGCGGGTAGCTATTGCCCGGTGTCTGGCTATGGATCCTGAAATTATTCTTTTTGATGAGCCAACCTCATCGCTTGATCCGACCATGGTCAGTGAAGTGTTGTCGGTTATTCGTCGTCTGGGCAAAAAGGGGATGACCATGGTTATTGTTACCCATGAAATGGAATTTGCAAGAGATGTCTCTAACCGTGTCATGTATATGGATGAGGGGATTATTTATGAAGAAGGTTCTCCGAAGCAGATATTCGACAATCCGCAAAAGGAAAAGACACGGGCTTTCATCAACAGGGTAAGAAGCATTCACTATCATATTGCATCCCCCAAATATGATCTTTTTACCATGCATGCCGAGATAGAGGTTTTTTGTGAAAAGCAGATTCTGCCGTTAAAGACTCGACAGAATTTGCTCTTGACGATTGAGGAGCTGCTCAGGATATACCGGCATCTTCTTTTGACCACTGTTCTTGATATGACTCTTGCCTATTCGGAAAAGCAGGGACGCGTTGAACTGGTATTGGAAAGCGCAGGAGAGGCTGTTAACCCGCTCGACAGCACTGAGGTGGCAGATGAATCTGGTTTGAGTCTGATCCGTAACATGACGCAGGGTATTGATTACCAGCGAGTGAACAACAAGAACAGATTGACCCTGATTTTGAACTGAAACACGGCGCTTGATCTTTTCGACAGAAGCATTGACCGTTTTCCTGCTCTTTTATAGGTTGCCTGATTTTGAAAAAATCGCTATAATGACATAGCTTTTTTTAACGAAGTACAAGCCCCGAGTACGTTATGAATTTTAATCCCTGGCACGATGTTGAGATAGGTGAAGGTCAGCCTCATATTGTCACTGCTATTATCGAGATTTCAAAAGGCAGCAAGACAAAGTATGAACTTGACAAAAAAACCGGCATGCTTAAGCTTGATCGGGTGCTTTATTCCGCTGTTTTTTATCCTGCCAATTACGGATTCATTCCAAAAACTCTTGGTGATGATCATGATCCCCTTGATATTCTGGTGATTTCACAGAGTGACATTGTTCCTATGTGTATGGTAAGGGCAAGGGTCATAGGCGTCATGCGCATGATCGATCATGGAGAGGGTGACGACAAGATTATTGCTGTTGCTGAAGATGATGTCAGCATGAACAATATTCAAAATATTGATCAGTTGCCACCTTACTTTGCCTCTGAATTGAAGCACTTCTTTGAAGAGTACAAATCACTTGAAGAGAAAACGGTGCTTGTTGAGGAGTTCCAGAGTGCTGAAATTGCCCGTCAGAGCATTGTGCATGCCATTGACAATTACAGAAAGGTTTACGCATAAGTCGCGCTATTTGCTTTGTGCGTCATGAATATTTATGAAAGGCGGTCATTGTTTCGACAACGGCCGCCTTTTGTCATGTGATGCAAGTCAGGCTGATAACGAACTTGCATAATACCTGGGCATCCGCAGTGTTTTTTTTGAAGTGCCGGAAAAGTCATATATTAGCCGGGGAAAAAATTATTGTACTGATGAAACGTTCTGCTTACTATGGTATCATTAACGATTGTCGAACTTGCGAAAAGGGCTGAAAAGATAAAACTGGTCATTTCCGATAATGACGGTGTTTTTACCGATAACGGCGTCTATTATTCAGAGAGGGGAGAGGAGATGAAGCGCTATTCCATCAGGGATGGAATGGGTGTTGAGCGGTTAAGAAATATTGGGATCGATACCGCCATCATGACTGGAGAACTCTCTCCAAGTATCAAACGACGTGCTGAAAAGCTTGGGATAACGAGGCTTTATTTGGGAGTCAAAGAGAAGTTGTCGTTGCTTGAAACGGTAATGGCTGAAACCGGGCTTCAAAAGCATGAACTTGCCTATATTGGCGACGATGTCAATGATATTGGCATTATGAACGAGATAGCTTCAGCCGGATTGACCGGGTGTCCTGGAGATGCAACTGTTTTTGTTGAACCATATATTCATTATCGTGCCCACGCCGATGGCGGGTACGGTGCATTCAGGGATTTTGCTGAGTGGCTGATCATGCTCCGGAATTCCTGACTTTTTTTATTAACATCGATTCTGTGCATACTTAAAAAGTTGTGGACGGTTCGTTTTACCAAGAGTAATTATTATGGCGGAAGTTACCATAGGAAATAGAAAAGTAGGGGATGGCCATCCAGTTTTTGTCATTGCTGAAATCGGCATCAACCATAACGGCTCGATGGATGTCGCAAAAAAACTTATAGCCGGCGCGGCTATTGCCGGATGTGATGCTGTAAAGTTTCAGAAGCGTACGCCAGAGCTTTGCGTCCCGAAAGATCAGCGCGATATTGAGCGGGATACTCCTTGGGGACGGATGAAGTATATCGATTACCGGTATAAGGTTGAGTTTGGGCGGGACGAGTATCAGGAAATAGACCGTTACAGCAAAGAGCATGGAATTTTATGGTTTGCGTCCTGCTGGGATGAGGATTCGGTCGATTTTATGGAACAGTTTGAACCGCCTTGTTATAAGGGTGCTTCAGCATCGCTCACCGATCTTCCGCTGCTGAAAAAAACTGCGGCAACAGGAAGGCCGCTTATTATTTCTACCGGCATGTCTACCATGGAAGAGGTAGAAAAAACTGTCGAAGAACTCGGAAGCCAAAATATTCTCATTGCTCATACCAACTCAACCTATCCGTCTCCGATTGAAGAGTTGAACCTTCGGATGATTACAACTCTCAAAGCCCGTTACCCTGATTCGCCAATAGGATATTCCGGCCATGAAGTCGGGCTTTCCACGACGTGGGCTGCCGTAGCGCTTGGCGCGACCTTTATTGAGCGTCATGTAACTCTCGACCGTGCCATGTGGGGATCTGATCAGGCGGCTTCGGTCGAACTGTCCGGGATGGGAAGGCTTGTTTCAAACATTCGCGATATCGAGAAAGCTCTTGGTGACGGCATCAAGCATGTCTATGCAGGCGAGGCGGCAGCCCGCAAGAAATTGCGACGCTCTTGATCCTTAAGCCTTGCACTGTAGTTAATAACCAGGTATATGACAGACAGGAACATTTACAAATAATGCACAACTATGAGCAACACTAATAACAACGGCACTACTCAGGTTCAGGAGTTTGAATATAAGGCTGAAATGAAGCAGCTTCTGGATCTTATCGTCCACTCCCTCTATACCCATCCCGAAATATATCTCAGAGAGCTGATTTCCAACGCTTCTGATGCACTGAGCAAGGCACGTTTCAACGCCTTGACCGATCAGGATATGCTCGACAAGGAGACCGATCTTGCCATTCGCCTGAGCATTAATTCTGAAGAGATGACCTTCGCCATTGAAGACAGTGGTGTCGGAATGACGGAAGAGGAGTTGATTGCCAATCTTGGTACCGTAGCAAAGTCGGGGACTTTAGGCTTCATGCAATCCTTGAAAGAGCAGCAGAAGCAACTTGACGGCAACCTTATCGGCCAGTTCGGTGTAGGCTTCTACTCCGTGTTTATGGTAACCGAAGATGTTACCGTAGAGACCAGAAGCGCCCATCCTGGTTCAGAAGGTTACCGCTGGCGTTCAAGCGGCCAGGGTACCTACACGATTGAAAAAATCGACAAGGCTGAGCGGGGAACAAAAATTTCTTTCAAGCTTAAAGAAGAGTACAAAGAGTTTGCTGAAGAGTACCGCATTGAGCAGATAGTTAAAAAATATTCAAATTTTGTTGATTTCCCGATCTATCTCGGCGACAAGCAGCTCAACAGTATCACCGCACTCTGGCAGCGTTCAAAAAGTGAGCTGAAGGATGAGGAGGTCAATGAGTTCTACAAGTTCATCGCAAACGATTATCAGGATCCGCTTGATTATCTGCCTGTTTCCGTCGAAGGGATGGTTACCTTTAAAGCGCTGCTTTTTCTGCCGAAAGAGGCTCCGCCGGAGATGCTTTACCGTCAGGGCGAGCTCGAAAACCATGGCCCGCAGCTTTATGTGAAAAAGGTGCTTATCCAGAATGAGTGCCGCGATCTGCTGCCTGAGTATCTTCGTTTTATTGCAGGTGTTGTTGATACCGAAGATCTGTCGCTCAATGTTTCAAGAGAGGTCGTTCAGTCGAGCCCGGTGATGGCTAAAATTCGCCAGATACTTACCGGAAAGATCCTTGCCTGGTTTGAAGCCCTTGCAAAGGAGCAGCCCGAGAAGTTCAAAACTTTTTACAAGGCATTTGGCCCCATTATCAAAATCGGCCTGAATACGGACTATACCAATCGTGACAAACTGATTGAGCTGTTGCGGTTTGAAAGTACCAAAACGGCTGATGGTGAATATGTGACGCTTAAGGAGTACCGTGAAAGAATGGGTGCCGATCAAACAGAGATTTACTACCATTCCGGTACCAGTCGGGGACAGCTTCTGGCTCATCCAAACCTTGAGTATTTCCAGAATATGGGTATTGAGGTATTGCTGCTCAGTGATCCTGTTGATGTTTTCGTTATTCCTTCGATTCATGAGTATGATAAAAAGCCGCTGAAATCTATTGAGAAAGCGGATATCGATTTCTCGAAGCAGAAAAAGGAGACGGCAGAACCTCTTGCAGAAAATCTTCTTGCACCAGTGCTGCAACTTTTCCGCGAAACTCTTGGTGAAGGGATTGAGGATGTCATTGAATCGCATCGGCTTGTCAGTTCACCGGTAACTCTGGTGAGCGGAAAAAACAGTCTCGACAGCCAGATGGAAAAGATGATGAAGATGATGCAGGCCGACATGCCGGCCGGGAAAAAGATTCTTGAGGTCAATACATCTCATCCGATTATTCGGAATCTTTCAGGTATGATCATTGCGGATGCTCATAATCCGTTGATCAAAACAGCCATGAAACAGCTTTATGAAGGTGCGCTGCTTCTTGAGGGTGGACTTGATTCAACAGCGGCATTTTTGTCGAGAATGAATGAGCTGATTGAGGCTGCAACGCTCTCCAGATAGGAGGATTCAATAACTTTTTAATCAGTGAATTTGTGAAAAAGGGAAGGGATTTTGATATGCGGGAAGTTGCGGGTTTTCAGAAGAATGAGATAACCGAGCATCATATTTATAAAAATCTTTCCGGAAGAATACGCGGCGTGAAAAATCGTCGCATACTCTCCCAGATTGCCGATGACGAGATGCGTCACTACAACATCTGGCAAAACTATACCCGGAAAGACATTGGCCCCAGCCAAATCAGGGTATGGTTTTTCACCCTCGTCAGTATGGTGTTTGGTTTTGCATTTGGTATCAAGCTGATGGAAAACGGGGAAAAACGCGCCCATTACGTTTACAGCCGTCTACCTGGTTCATTCAAGGAGATCATTGGCATCATTCGTGATGAGGAGGAGCATGAACAGGCTCTTTTGACGCTGCTTGATGAGGAACGCCTGCAGTACAGGGCTTTTTTAATGCTTGGTCTTAATGATGCGCTTGTCCAACTGATGGGTGTGCTGGCAGGGCTTACCTTTGCCTTGCAGAATACACGGTTTATCGCCTTGACGGCCTCCGTCACCGGGATTGCCGCTGCCCTTTCAATGGCAGCATCAAGCTATCTCTCAACAAAATCAGCTCCGACAGGGAAAAGCCCTTTGATTGCCGCACTCTATACCGGCATTGCATATATGCTTATCGCGCTGTTGCTGATTACTCCATATCTTTTTTTCAACAATCACTCGCTCTCACTCGGGGTTTCATTTGTTATAGCATTCACGATTATAGGTTTTTCTAATTACTATATCTCCGTTGCGCGTGACTTGTCTTTCAAAAGCCGTTTTCTTGAAATGGTCGGATTGAGTTTTACCGTAGTGGCATTGAGTTCTTTGGCTGGCTATGCCATCCGCTTTGGGTTTGGCGTCATCATGTAGCTTTCCCTTTGAAAAACATTTCGCTTTCCCTTTCAGCCCTGGATGGGAGAGCAGATCCGGGTGATTGATTGCAGCAGCGCAGCAACCGATGCTCCGTCGATAGCCTGCTCTGTATTGATATTTATACTGATAGCGTGCTCTCCGGCTTCAAGCGGCTCCAGCTTCCTCAGTTGTAAGTTAAGTACGGCAATGTCGGCTTCGGAGGCATCATTGCCTGTCAGATACCGCTTGCGCACTCTTTCATTGAGCACAGGTTCAGAAGCAGAAAAGTGCAGAATCCTGCAGGGAACTTGTTGCTTTTCGGCCAGCTCCATAAAGAGCTTCCGGTGGCATCGTTTCAGAAATGTTGCATCCACGATAACCGTTACCCCTTCATTGATGCAAAGTTTTGCCAGGTCAAGCAGTTTGCGGTAGGTTTGCCGGCTGATTTCCTCCGAATAAAGGGCACCATTCCTTTTGCTCCGCTCAAGCGGTTTAAGACCAGCCAACCGTTTTCTTTCTATATCCGACCGGAGATGCACGCACCCTGTTCTTTGGGCAATATCGCGGGAAAAAAATGTTTTTCCGCTTCCCGAGACACCGAAGGTGAGGATGAGCAACGCTTTTTTATTTACGGTATAATCCAGTGCAAGCTGGACGAATGAACGGTGTTCTTCGAGAATCTTAGCCTGGCATTGCCCACTTGTTTGCGCATAACGGATTGCGGTCACCTTTGCCCTGACCATGGCCCGGTAAACAACATAAAAGCGGAAAACCGGCAGAGCTTGGTAATCTCCTGTTTCAGTCAAGTAGTTGTTCAAAAGCCGCCATGCGAGTCCTCGCTCTCCTCCATGCTCAAGATCCATAAAGAGAAATGCAAGGTCGCTGATGACATCAATAATGCTGAGGTTTTCATTAAACTCAATACAGTCAAAGATAAAAATCCGCTCTTTCCACAAGACCATATTGCCGGTATGCAGGTCGCCGTGGCATTGGCGGATAAATCCTCCGCTCTTTCTCTGGAGAAAAAGAGGATAGAGCCGTTGATGCTCCGTGATGCTCCACACCCTCAAAAACTCAAGGCGACTGGTTTCATCTTCGCTCGCGGCAATCGGCTCCATGGAGGTGAAATTGTGCAGGATCGGTTTGATGAGGTTGTCCGGATGGCCGAACCCGCTTTCCGGAAGCGCTGGAGGCAGCGACGTATGGAACCCGGCGATCATGCCGGCAAGCGTATCGATATGCTCCTCTTTAAGCACCTTTGCTGAAAGCATCCTGTCAAGCTCCATTGTCCGGTCAAAGCGTACCATTTTTACGGCATAATCTACAATTTCGCCTTCTCCGTCAATCAGGATACTGTTTGCCGTGCGCACAACCGGGACGACAGAGAGGTAAAGTTCCGGGCACAGTCTTCGGTTGAGGCGAAGTTCTTCGTTGCAGTAAAGGTGGCGTTTCTGAAGAGTTGAAAAATCCAGAAACCCAAGATTCAGCGTTTTTTTTACCTTGTAGGCCCAGAAATCGGTCAGGAAAATCCAGGAGATGTGGGTCTCAACAACTTCAATGTTGCCTGTGGCATGAGGGTATGCCTCCGGATGGCTCAATGCTTCAGCTATCGACTCCATAGCGTTTTTTCTCCGTTCATGAGTGCAAGCACTGAAAAAAAAGTTCAATTAATTAATATAGGGGAGTATAGAGAAGCAGACAAGAATCGCCTATAACGAAAATGGATTCCTTTGAAAAAAATGTAAATTACGGCTCTATAAAAAAAGGTATGCCATTCATTACATTCATGCACTCAACACACGTTTATGATACATCTTGCAAGGATACTTTGTCCGACTGATTACTCTGCTACATCGGATAACGCTGTACGCTATGCCGTTGAATTTGCCCGGAAAGTTGGTGCTCATGTCAGGTTTGTGCATATCCTTTCGCCCGGAACTGTTCCTGAAAAACCGGTGATCGCCCCTGAACTTCTTTCAGCTCAGCCAGAAGAGGAGGATTCCCTTCCTGATAATTTTTCCCGTGTTTTGATGGCTGAGAAAAAAAAGGGATTGAATGCCGATTTTCGCGTTCTCAAAGGGGAAGCTCACAGCGTTATTGCTGAACAGGCGAATTCCTGGGGGGCCGATCTTATCATTATGGGTTCTCATGGTCGTACTGGCCTGAATCGGCTCATGATGGGCAGTGTTGCTGAAGAGGTTTTCCGTTCTTCCGATATTCCTGTACTGCTGGTCAAGGAAAAGGCTGCGGCCAAAATCATTACAGATTAACGTTTCATACCTTACCCAGGTTACATTCAAACTTAAGTGCTTAATATATCTATGGAAAATTTCAGGGAATCAATTCTTGCGCTCATTACCGAAACATCAGCAAACCTGCCAAGCGACGTCCGGTGTGCCCTTGCAGCCGCGATTGAGCGTGAAGATCCTCTTTCCCAGGCAGGTCTTGCCATGTCAACCATTTCGGTCAATATCGACATGGCTGTTGACAATGTTTCGCCGGTCTGCCAGGATACCGGCATGCCGACCTTTTTCATCAAAACCCCACGGGGAGCCGATCAACTGCTCATGAAACGGGAGATTGAAGAGGCCATAGCGGAAGCCTCGCGAACCGGCAAACTTCGTCCCAATGCGGTTGATGCCATCACGGGAAAGAACTCCGGCAATAATCTTGGATGCCATTTTCCGGTGATCCATTTTGAACCGTGGGAAAAAGATGAGATTGAGGTCAAGCTGATTCTGAAAGGGGGAGGATGCGAAAACAAAAATATTCAGTACGCGCTGCCCGACCAGATACCCGGACTTGGAAGTGCTTCGCGTGATCTTGACGGTGTCCGCAAATGCCTGCTGCATGCCGTGTACCAGGCGCAGGGCCAGGGTTGCAGCCCCGGTGTTATCGGCGTTGGAATCGGTGGCGACCGCATGAGCGGATTTGAACTTGCAAAAAAGCAACTTTTCCGCACCATTGACGATCGGAACCCCGACAGTGAACTTGACAGTCTTGAGCAGGATATTCTGCAAAAAGCCAATACGATGGATATCGGCCCGATGGGATTTGGCGGAAAAACAACTCTTTTTGGCTGCAAAATCGGCAAATCACACCGCGTTCCGGCAAGCTTTTTTGTTTCCGTTGCCTACAACTGTTGGGCATACCGCCGCCTTGGCGTGCTGCTTGACCCCGAGACCGGAGCTATTCAGCATTGGCAGTACAGGAATGCGGACGAAATCAAACGTATGGCAAAAGGCGAGGGGATGCCTCTTACCGGAAAAGAGGTCACCCTGCAGGCGCCGGTCAGTGAAGCAGAGATCCGAAGCCTGAAGGTTGGCGATGTTGTACTCATTAACGGCACGATGCATACCGGCCGCGATGCTTTCCATCACTACATCATGCATCACGACCTGCCTGATCATCTCGACACGACGGGCGGGATTCTTTTCCATTGCGGACCGGTTATCATGAAAAATGATGACGGGAGCTATCGGGTTACCGCCGCCGGACCGACCACATCAATTCGTGAAGAGCCTTTTCAGGCCGATGTTATCAAGAAACTTGGACTGAGAGCAATTATCGGTAAAGGTGGCATGGGCCCGAAAACCCTTAAGGGGCTGCAAGAGCACGGGGCGGTCTATCTCAATGCTATCGGCGGGGCAGCGCAGTACTACGCCCGCTGTATCAATAAAGTTACCGGTGTTGATTTTCTCGAAGAAATGGGCGTGCCCGAAGCCATGTGGCATCTGGAAGTAAGTTCCTTCCCGGCCATTGTTACCATGGATGCAAACGGCAACAGCCTGCACAGCAGTATCGAAGAGGCGTCATTCCGTCAACTTGGCACCTTCGCCGACGACACGCACTGACCCTGACCCGGCTGATTTCTATTCTCAGTTAACCGAAAAAAAAGGGACTCATGAAAAAAATCAAATTTATGGACGTCTCGTTTCGGGACGGATTTCAGTCGTGTTTTGGCGCAAGGGTAAAGACAGAAGACTTTCTGCCTGCCCTTGCGGCCGCTGTTCATGCTGGTACTGAAAATTTTGAAATAGGCGGTGGTGCACGGTTTCAGAGTCTTTACTTCTATTGTGAAGAGGATGCTTTTGCTATGATGGATGCCGCACGCAAAGTAGTGGGACCGGATATTAACCTTCAGACACTTTCGAGAGGGGCCAATGTCGTCGGCCTTGTTTCACAGTCACGCGATATTATTGATCTCCATGCCCGACTCTTTAAAAAACATGGCATAACCACGATTCGTAATTTCGACGCATTGATGGATGTTCGCAATCTTTCTTATTCCGGACAATGTATCCACAATGCAGGGCTTAAACACCAGGTTGTTATTGCCATGATGGGTCTTCCGCCAGCCCAGAACGAAACCAGTTGTCATACCCCCCGGTTCTATCTCAACAAACTGCAGGAAATTCTGGATGCTGAAATTCCTTATGACAGTGTCGCTTTCAAGGATGCCTCAGGCACAACAACTCCGGCGGTTGTCTATGAGACCATTCTTGGAGCAAGAAAGATGCTGCCCGAAGGCACCGAAATCGAGTTTCATACCCACGATACGGCAGGAATGGGCGTAGCCTGCAACTTTTCCGCCATTGAGGGCGGAGCCGACATTATCGACCTCTCGATGGCCCCGGTCAGCGGAGGAACTGCTGCTGTCGATATTCTTACCATGTGGCAGAGGCTCAGAGGCACCGGGTACACCCTCGACATCGATCATGAAAAATACCTTGAAGTCGAGGCGCTCTTTATTGACCAGATGTACAAATACTACATGCCTCCCGAAGCCACGGCAGTCAATCCGGTCATCTCTTTTTCGCCGATGCCCGGTGGAGCCCTTACGGCTAACACTCAGATGATGCGCGACAACAACACGCTTCACCTGCTGCCCCAGGTTATCAAGAACATGCGTGAAGTGGTTGTTAAAGGTGGCTTTGGCGCATCAGTCACACCCGTCTCACAGTTTTACATTCAACAGGCTTTTGCCAATACACTCCAGGGCAACTGGACAAAGATTACCGATGGTTACGGCAAAATGGTGCTTGGCTACTTTGGCAAGCCCCCTGCCCAGCCAGACGAAGAGGTTGTCAGACTGGCATCCGAACAGCTTGGCATGGCACCAACAACCGAAGATGTTCACGACATCAACGACCGGAACCCGGAACTCGGCATAGCCTACAACAAGGCACTGCTCCAGAAAGCTAATATTCCGCAGACCGACGAAAACATTTTTATTGCAGCAACCTGCGGTGCAAAAGGTATCGCTTTTCTCCAGGGCGACTGTGCTAACGGCATCCGCTACAAGGCCGACATTGCCGTTGAAATCAAGGCAAAAACAAGAGCAGAGGTGGTTGCCGCCTATCACGAGGCGCACAAGCACGACATCCATCAGAAAGAAGTGAATCATCGGCTTGAAGAGCTCTTTTCAAAGCTTCCGCCCGCCGCCCCGGTTCAGGGTCCATCGGTATCAAAAGTCATCTCCATGGCCGGAAATTTTACCGTTTTTGTTGATGGCGCACCCTTTGCCGTCACTTTTGCCGAAGGCTCGGCCATCAATCCCCGGTCCGTTGCTGTTCCACCAGTGGTCGAGGCCGTTGCGGCTCCCCAGCCACACGCAGGCACACCGGTCCCTGCAGCCATGCCCGGCCATGTCGTATCCATCGCAGTAAAAGTTGGGGAAGAGGTCAAGGAGGGTCAAGAGGTGGCGATCATAGAAGCCATGAAAATGGAATACTCAATCAAAGCGCCTTGTCCTGGA
>CAIPKT010000148.1 GCA_903865705.1 uncultured Chlorobiaceae bacterium | reverse complement strand
GGGTGGTCGCAAGTACTGTCGATGCGCAAACAGGGGTTGAAGGAGCAGGGTGATGAACGGATTCTGGGGAGTTGTGAGTTTGTGCAATTACTGCATGCAGAGGCTGAAGCGTTTATTGATAATCAGCTTTCTTCAGGTGAACGGTTGAAACAGGTCCGACAAGATATTGCTGATGCTTGTGAGAACGCCGGAATCTCCGTAGCATTTTTTCGATCGGGGAGCCGGAGTGGAATACTGTCAACGATGAGAAAGAGTCTCGCCAAAAACTTTACCAGTGAGTATGGACTGTCAATGGCAGAGACCGCTCGGCAGTTGGGCGTGACGACAAGCGCAGTAAATTATATGATACGAAAAAGATGATGTGTTGAGAGTTTTGTCGTTATTCAACAACGTCCCTTAGTGTTCCCCTTAGTGTCCAATGACATGCAATAGCTATAAAAAGGCTTTGAGCGCCTTGCAGACTCTCGATAGGGGGAGCCCGACAACGTTATAGTAGCACCCCTCAATTCGCTTGACATGGCAGGCGAGAAGGGGGTCCTGGATGCCGTATGATCCAGCTTTGTCGTATGGTTTTTCCGACAAAAGGTAGCGTTTGATTTCGTTGTCCGTCATGGGTTCAAACTCCACGGTGGTCGTTACGCATTCGGTATGGGTTTTGGTGCCGCAAAGGATTACAAAGCCGGTATAGACGCGGTGCGAACGGTTCTGGAGGGTTTTGAGCATGTCGAATGCTTCGTCAAATCCGGTTGGTTTTCCATAGATTCGGTTGCCTTTTGCTACGACGGTATCAGCCGTGAGAATAACGGTACCGCACCCTTTTTCAGGAAACAGCAGCATGGCTTCCTCTGCTTTTTCAAGGGCAATTTTGGTGACATTCTCTTCAATTGAGAGCAATGGGTCGAGGGTTTCAGGGGTCTCGACCGCTATCGTCTCAAATGGCAGAAGCGTAAGCGAAAGGATTTCGCGCCGTCTCGGTGACTGCGATGCAAGAATAAGGGCTGGTTTGCCCATGGCGTTATACCTCAGTTAAGGTTGTTCCAGCCCCTGCGGTTCAGGTCTGCATAGATGAGTGATCCGGCAATGATTCCCGCACCAAGATAGAGCGATCCCTGGAGCGGGTCGCCGAAGATGAATTTTCCGGTGCCGAAAAGGATTGTGTAGATCATGATGATGCCGAGCGCCCAGTCAACAAAGAGCATGACAAAGCCGGTATCGGAGTCTACATCGGGCAGGTTTTTTGAGATTTTTTTCCAGAGTACCCCGCCGACTCGCGTGGTTCTGTAAAAGGTCTCCAACTGGGCGGTTTCGGTCGGAGGCGTCAAAAAGGTGACGATCAGGGTTGCCGTTATGGTAAAGGCAACAATGATAAAAATCGAAAAGGGGAAGGTGATGGTGGTAAAGAGCTGCAACCCTGTAAAGGCAATAAAGGGCGCCACCATGGAGGTGATTTCAGACCACGCATTCAGCCGCCACCAGAACCAGCGGAGAATCAGGACAAAGCCGGTGCCTGCACCGCACTGGATGATGAACTCCCATGCTCCGGTGATGGTGTCGAGCACAAAGAAGGTGATGTAGAGCGCAAATATCGCAGTCAGGGCTGTGGTGATTTTTGAAACCGTGACATAGTGCTTTTCATCGGCGTCCGTTTTCAGAAACCGTTTGTAGAAGTCGTTGATGAGGTAGCTCGTTCCCCAGTTCAGGTGTGTTGAAAGTGTTGACATGTATGCAGCAAGGAATGCGGCAATCAGCAGCCCTTTAAGGCCGGGAGGCAGCACGGCTTTCATGACGTAGACGAAGCCGTCCTCTTTCTGGTTCATCGGCAGGTCGGGAAACATGACAAGGCTGACCAGACCGACAATGATCCATGGCCATGGTCGCAGGCAGTAATGGGCAACGGTAAACCAGAGGGTGGCCAGAAGCGAGTGTTTTTCATTTTTGGCGCTCATCATGCGCTGGGCAATATAGCCGCCGCCGCCGGGTTCTGAGCCGGGGTACCAGGATGACCACCACTGGACAAAGGCCATGGCGGCAAAGGAGATGAAGGGGAGTGCCACGGCTCCCGTGATGCTTTTTCCTGATGAGCTGAAGGTTGGGAAGAAGTCGAACATCCACGCTGGAAGGGCTTTGGTGAGGCCCCCTGCAGAAACGACCACGGGTGACTGAACCGCAAGGACGGCAAGAATGATACAGCCCGTCATGGCGATGACAAACTGCACGGCATCGGTAATGGAGACGCCCCAGAGTCCGGAAAGGCCGGAATAAAAGGTGGTCAGCAACACAAGGGCGACAATGGTCAGTTCGGGGTTCAGTTCAGGAACCATGATTCTGATGATCTTGTACATGGCGAGGTTGACCCAGCCGATAATGACGGCGTTGATGAAGAGGCCGAAATAGATTGCCTTGAAGCCGCGCAGAAAGCGGGCCGCCGGTCCGCTGTAGCGCAGTTCGATGAACTCAAGGTCGGTAAGGATCTCAGCACGCCGCCAGAGACGGGCAAAAAAGAAAACAGTCAGCATGCCGCCGGAAACAAAGGTCCACCATACCCAGTTGCCGGCAATGCCGTTTTTAGCTACAAATCCTGCAACTGCCAAGGGGGTGTCGGCGGCAAAGGTTGTCGCTACCATGCCGGTGCCGGCAATCCACCAGGGGAGCTGGCGCCCGGAAAGAAAAAACTCATCGACATTTTCCGAGGCTCGTTTTGAGAACCAGAGGCCGATAACCAGCGTCAGCAGGAGGTAGCCGACGATGAAACTGTAATCAAGGAGGTTGAGCTGTTCCATCTCTTTTTATTCTGAAATTGCTGATTGCGACGCTGTTTTATTCGTCAATTCTTGAAAGTTCACGGAAACTCTGGAAGCGGTCTTCGATTTCAAGGAGATCAAGCGCCGCAATTTTTTCGGTGCCGAATTTTTCAACACAGAAGCTTGCCATGGCGCTGCCGTAGAGAACCGCGCGGCGCATTTCGGTATCGGTGATGGTTTCGCAGCGTGACAAATGGCCGATAAAGCCTCCTGCAAAAGTGTCGCCGGCACCGGTTGGGTCGTAAATGGATTCAAGCGGAAATGCCGGTGCGGCAAAGATACCGTTGTCGGTAAAGAGCAGGGCGCCGTGTTCCCCTTTTTTGATGATCAGAGTCTTCGGGCCCATCTGGCGGATGATTCTTGCTGATTTGACCAGATTCGGGTCTCCGCTTAAAAGTCGGGCTTCACTGTCGTTGAGGATGAAGATATCAACCTGCTTAAGGGTTTTTTTGAGTTCTTCCGGTTTTCCTTCGATCCAGAAGTTCATGGTGTCGAGGATGACCAGTTTTGGCTTGTTGATCTGGTCAAGCACCTTGAGTTGCAGTTCAGGATCGATATTTCCGAGGCAGACAAATTCCGCATCGCGGTATTGTTGGGGGACAACGGGATCGAAATCAGCAAAGACGTTTAACTGGGTGTCGAGCGTGTCGCGGGTATTCATGTCGTAGTGGTAGCGGCCTGCCCAGCGGAAGGTTTTTCCTTCCTCGACTATCTGAACGCCTTTGGTGTCGATGTTTTTGGAGTGCAGCAGATCAAAATGTTTGTCCTCAAAGTCGGAGCCTACAACGCCGACCATCTGGATCTTGTCGGTAAAATAGCTGGCAGACAGGGCAATGTAGGTGGATGATCCGCCAAGGGTGTTGTCGGAACGTCCAAAAGGAGTTTCGATGTCGTCAAAGGCAAGAGAGCCGACAATGAGAATAGACATAAGAAAAAATGGATGTGGTTAACGGAAAAGTTTCGAAAGATACGTTTTTCGCAGCATATTTTTTTAAAGCTCCACGGGAAGCTCAAAAAGCATGCATTGGCCTGGTTTGCAGCTCAACTCAAGCCGATGCCCCTTGATCGGCCATGATTGTTCGCTGATAAGGTCGAAGAGAGAGCCGTTTTCCGTGCTGAATTCAAGAAATCCGTCTCTGTTGTCGCTGGTGTTGCTGTTGCCGACAAAAAGAAGCGTTTGGCTTCCGGCTGTTCTCATGACGGCAAAAAGCTCTGGCTCGCTCGTATAGGGAATGGTCATTGAACCGGTTTCTCCCGAAAGTACCAGATCGAGATAGCGTGCCCGTATCGCAAGTATTTTGCGGATATAGCTGTTGAGGGGCTTAAGGCCGTTAGACGATTCCCAGTCGAAACTGAGTGCGCTGAAAAGCGGCAGTTTTTCCGGCGGATAGAGAGCCCGGTCTGAATCATTAAAATTGAGCCCGAGGTTTATCGGATACCATTCACAGAGCTCCATGCCCGATTGGAGAAAAGGGATGGTCGGAAGGATGGCGCTGAGTGTGAAAATAAACATCGAGTGGTTCCGGCCAGCTTCCTGGCGGGGATAACGGAAACAGACACGCGGTGTGTTGTGATTTTCTCCTGTTCCAAAAAATGGAAGAGCTATCCCGGTTTTGTTCAGGTGATTCAACAGACCCCGTATAAAGACAATATCATGGACGACAAAAGGCAGAGAGCCGAAGACGGCATTGAACCCTTCAGCCCGAATTTCAGGAGTCGGATTGAAGTTTTCGTCCCAGAAGGCAAAATCCGCTCTTTTTTCGCGCGCCTTGCGGACAATCGTCTGTTTCAGAAGCGTTGGCAGTGCATGGCCCATATCAATCATTGCACCGTCTATCTGATACTCCTCCTGATAGCTTGGAATGATATCAGTAATCTCGTTCCAGAGGCTGGTATTGAACGTTGCCGGATCATCAAGGGCGCTGTCGTACATCCTGATGGTGTTGTAGGCGATGTAATTGAACGCTTCATGGGTATGCATTTTCAGATAGGTGACGTCGCTCCATGCAGGCTGCTGGTCGTCAGGGGGCCAGTCGGAGAAGGCGCTGGCGATACGGCATACAGTTCCGTCGGGTGTGGTTCCCTGCAGCGTGTCATCCTCTTTTTGGATGGTTACCGGTTGAGCTACAAATTGATCACGGTATTCTTGAGGCGGTGCGGGAAGGTTGTGCATCTCATGGTGGTCAACAACCTCATAAATCCGGTTGAGTGTATCCTGATCAAAATGGGGCGGGCCGTAGTTACGGGTCTGTTCGTTGTCTTTCAGCCAGTAGAACCATTCGGGATGCTCTTTTATCCAACTGCTGTCCATAGAGGTTGTTCTGAAGACAAACTCCAGAACAACGTGCATGTCAAGCAGATGCGCGGCTTCAACAAATGCTTTAAGGAGGAATTCCGCTGAAAGGTCGAGTGCCGGTTCATCAAGCAATGGGTCAAGCTTTCGCGGGTTTTTGACGGCATAGGGAGAACCAAGAGAACCTTTCCGGCTTTTGGCACCTATTTCAGTCAGCGGAAGAAGGTAGATGGTATTTGCGCCAAGATTTTTTATATACGGCAGAAGTGCGATGGCTTTCAGGAGGGTACCTGTCTCCCTGAATCCGCATGGAAGCGGCTCTGTACCGATGGATCCGTCGCCATTATGGTCAAAAGCCGTTGCAAGACGGATAAAGAGGTTGTAGACTACAGCACCGGTTCTCCAGTCGCCATCGGTTGGCTTTGGGGCAGGATTCTCCTGATTGTTCAGGATCGTTTCGATGATGTGACTGAAGTATGTCGCCGGGTTGACCTGTTCGGTACCGGTATCTTTTCCGCTCCAGATACAGGGGATTTTATAGAGAGTGCCGGTTTCAGGGCTTTTCAGGTTTTTGAGTGCCTGAAGGAGCGATGCAAGGTGAGTTTTCTGCAACGTGATGTTATTGTTTTTTGATAAGATAACGAGAAGACAACTATTAATGGAAAAGCAATGTACTAAAGATTTTATTTCTCTGTATGAAGAACATCAGGATTACTGTTGAATATGATGGAACCGCTTTTGCCGGATGGCAACGGCAGTCCGGTGCTATTGTGACCGTTCAGGGGGAGATTGAGGCGGCTCTTGGCACTATTTTGCAAGAGAATATCTCTCTGGCTGCGGCAGGAAGAACCGATAAGGGTGTTCATGCCAAGGCTCAGATAGCAAATTTTTTGACGGCATCATCGTTTGAGCCATCCAGAATTATTCATTCACTCAATTCGCTTTTGCCTAAAACAATCAGGATCACCAACCCGCAGGAAGTTGACCCCGATTTCCATGCGCGCCATAGTGCCCGGGAGCGACAGTACCGATATTTTCTTCTTGAGGAGCCTTCAGCTCTTTATGGCCGGTTTGCCGGCTGTTCATTTGGGAAACTTGATATGGCGATCATGCAGAACATGGCCGCCCTTCTGGTTGGAACCCACGATTTTTCAGCCTTTTCAAAGGAAGATAGAGATAATCCCGGGAGTATTTGTAGTGTAAGGGCTTGCAAATGGTACCGTTATAAGCATTATCTTGTACTACGGATTTCAGCGGATCGCTTTTTGCGCAGTATGGTGCGCTATCTTGTTGATGCCATGATCAGCGGAGGAAAGGGAAGTCTTTCAGTCGAAGAGTTCTCTCTGATGCTTGAAACCGGTGTCATGACCAGTCAGCTTAATCCGGCGTTGCCGGGAGGTCTTTTTTTGTGGAAGGTGAGCTACTGATGTGGCCATCCTCAGCTATTGTGGAGATAAACGTTCAGGATTATTGTAATAGTCGAGAATGGTTTTTATGTTACTTTGATATTTCAATAGGGATTTTTGCTGTTGCAGCATGGATCGTTTAACAACCACTGCTCTAATCAAACTGCCGCCTGTGAAAATCAGATTTTCTTATAGAATACGCAATTTGTTACTGTCGGCACTTTGTTTCCAGTTTCTGGCTTTGCCGGTTATTGCCGCTGACACCAATACCAATACCGTGGATTCCTTCAACCGTTCGTCTGTTGCCGAGATTCTTGACAGTCTGGTGAATGCAACCTATTTTAAGGACGAACACTTTTCTATTCCTTCGAAAGAGAGCGGGAAGTTCGGATTTCCCTCCACATTTGTACCCCAATACAGCGATTCGGTTTATGCGGCAAGGATTGCTGCGCTTAAACATAAAACACCTGTTCCTCTGGTCTATAATGACCATGTCAAGGGATTTATCAGACTATATGCAGTCGACAAAAGAGGGTCGGTTGCTAAAATCCTCGGACTGACTAAACTTTATTTTCCTCTTTTTGAAGAAAAATTTGATGCGAACAATGTGCCTCTTGAGATGAAGTATCTCGCCATTGTTGAATCGGCCCTGAACCCGGCTGCGGTCTCTTCTGCCGGAGCAAAGGGGTTGTGGCAGTTTATGTACGGTACTGGCAAAATGTACGGATTGCACTCATCCTCTTTTATTGAGGATCGGTACGACCCTTACAAGGCTACGGTTGCAGCAAGCCGATATTTGAAGGATCTCTATCGTATTTACGGCGACTGGTTTCTTGCTCTTGCAGCCTATAATTGCGGTCCGGGAAATGTCAACAAGGCGATCAGAAGGGCTGGTGGCATAAAGGATTACTGGGCAATATGGGATTATCTGCCGGCTGAAACCAGAGGGTATGTACCGGCGTTTATTGCTGTGAACTATATTATGAACTACTATAATGAGCATAATATCCGTCCGGTTGAACCGGGCTTTTTGTATCAGGATATCGACACGCTGAAAATAACGCGACTTTTATCGTTCGAGCAGATAAATGCGACCATCGGTATTCCGATGCGTGATCTCCAGTTCCTCAATCCGCAGTACAAGCTTGGGATTATTCCTTCATCAGGTATTTCCTCTTCAAATGTTGTCCGACTCCCCAGGAAATATATTGCTCAGTTCCAGAACCGCCAAGACGAGATTTATGCCTATAAGTCTGACGCAACGGCAGAACGTGAAGGGCTTTATGCCAAGCTTGAAAGTATCAATACCGGATCACGCATTCAGACTTCGGAGCAGGGAGCTGCAGAAAAAGGCCAGAAGATTCATGTTGTGCAGCAAGGAGAAAGCCTTGGATCAATCGCAAGGATCTACCGCGCCTATATCAGTCAGCTTATAGCGTGGAATAACCTTAAGGATGCAGATGTTACTCCCGGGCAGAAACTTATTGTTTTTGGGGCTCCGGATAATGTTTCCTTCTCTCAGTCTGAATCTGGAAAAGGGGAGAGGGTAAAGAAGACGATAGAGAGTCACCGGGTGAGAAGAGGTGAATCTCTTGCATCCATAGCCAGAAAGTATAGTACCACGGTTCAGCGCCTGGCTTCACTGAACAATCTGAGCGGCAAAAAGAAGATTGTTCCTGGTCAGCGTATCAAGGTCGATAGCGAGGTTTTTATCGATAACAGCCGTTCATCATCCCGCCATGTTTCGATGGCAAAACATGGCAGTTCTCATGGTAAGGCTGCTTATAGAAAAAGCCGTTCATCATCCCGCCATGTTTCAGCAGCGAAACGTCATAAGGGAAAACAAGAGAGGTCCTCTCGTCCCGCACGCAAGCGCAGGAGGTGACGGGGTCGAGAAAGAGATTTTTTTTACAGCAGGAATTGTTTTTTCGTCGTGTTCTATTAAAGGATAATTTGTTATCTTAAGCCTTTTCAGGTTAGTCAATTGATGAAGAATAATTGTTGGTAGAAGCCGATTTATTCAATAATTCTTTAAATGAGAATCATTATAACGTATGCGTAATATCATTTTTACCGGAAAAGGTGGTGTTGGTAAGACTTCTGTAGCTGCAGCGACAGCTCTCAGAGCCGCTGATATGGGGTATAAGACCCTTATTATGTCTACCGATCCGGCCCACAGTCTGGGTGACTCGCTCGATGTTCAGTTAGGGCCTTCCCCGGTTAAAGTTGCTGAAAATCTATGGGGTCAGGAAGTAAGCGTTTTCGGTGATCTCAATCTTAACTGGGATGTTGTCAGGGAGCATTTTGCCCACTTGATGGAGTCTCGGGGTATTGAAGGTGTTTATGCCGAAGAAATGGGTGTGCTTCCGGGTATGGAAGAACTTTTTTCCCTCTCATATATCAAGCGCTATAATGAACAGCAGGAGTATGATCTTCTTGTTGTTGACTGTGCGCCTACCGGCGAAACTCTTCGTCTTCTTTCCTTGCCTGAAACGTTTGGATGGTTTATCAAGCTTATCCGTAATGTTGAAAAATTCATGGTAAAGCCGGTTATCAGGCCGCTTTCGAAGAAAATCAAGAGGATCGACGATTTTGTAGCTCCGGTAGAGGTTTTTGACAAGGTTGACAATCTGTTCTCTTCCACGGAAGGAATTATTGACTTGCTTGCCGACAGCACCAAAACAACCATGCGTCTTGTCATGAATCCTGAAAAGATGGTTATCAAGGAGTCTATGCGCGCCTTGACCTATCTTAACCTTTACGGTATTACGGTTGACCGCATTACCATCAACCGTGTTATGCCCGATCAGAGCCCCGATCCTTATTTCCAGAAGTGGCGCGCCATTCAGCAGAAGTACATCGAGCAGATCCAGGATGCTTTTGCCCCGATTCCAATCACCGAAGTCCCGTTATTTGATGATGAGGTTGTCGGTATACCAATGCTTCGCAGGGTTGGCGAAAAAGTTTACGGTGACTTGAACCCTCTCGATATATTCTTTAACGAGAATCCTATCGATATCAAAAAGGTTTCTGATGGCCATTACAAGGTTCGTGTAAGATTGCCCTTTATGGAAAATATGGGACTTGAACCAAAAATCCTCAAACTTGGCGATGATCTTACTATTCGTATCGGTGATTACCAGAAGATTATTGTCTTGCCGATTTTCCTTGCCGGTATGGAATCAACCGGTGCCTCTTATGAAGATAAGTGGCTGTGTATTGATTTCGAGAAAGCTAAACTCTGAGTTTGCTTCAGCTATCAGTCAGCAATGAATACAATAAAAAAACCTGCCTTGTCGGCAGGTTTTTTTTATTGGTGACTTTTTTTCTCTTTTAATGAAGCTCCCCGCCGCAAGCAGCGGGGTATCTGTTTATAGAAGAATCCAGCAAGCTTTCACCGCAATCGGTGGGGAATTCAACCCTGAGAGATTAAAGAATCCCCGCCGCAAGCAGCGGGGTATTTTGAAGACAACTCTATAATACTTTACGCCTCAAGAGGCGGGGAATATGACCCATAGAGATTAAAGGCAAACAAGATTGGCGATGTCAACGCCATTAACAGCTCTTATTTCATCAAGCAACGTCGCCATAACCTTGCCGTCGACTACAATTGCGGTCATCGCGACCTTTTTTTCCTCATCTCTCGACAGTGCAACATAGGCAACATTCAGATTATGCTGCAAAAGCAACTGGGTAACATTTGCAAGAACACCCGGCTTGTCGATATTGTTGTAGATAATGATATTGCCTTCAGGCTTGAATTCCACAAGAAACTGGTCAATCATCACAATCCGGATCTCTTTGTCACCAAAGACGGTTCCGCCGATCATGCGTTTTGTTGTTCCGTTTTCAAGTTCAATGCGAATCAGATTGGTATAGTCGGGATTTTCTTTTTCAAACTTCTGCTCCAGACTGATGCCGCACTCCTTTGCCATGGTGAAGGCATTGATGTAGTTGGTATCCTTTGACTGCCGGACATCAAGAAGCCCTTTGAGAGCTGCCGCGGTAATGACTTCATTGAAGGTGTGAAGGAACTCGCCTGAGGTCCTGACCGTCATTTTGCAGGCTTGGACTGGAGACATTTGCGCCAGTATGGCCCCCAATTTTTCTGCCAGTGCAAGATATGAACTCACTCCCGGAGCTTGAGCCAGTTCGACGGCAGAGGCGTTTACCGCGCCTTCGAGTTTCCCTCTTCTTTTCCATTCAACAATCTGTTCGGCAATCTGAATGGCTACTTTTTCCTGTGCTTCACTGGTAGATGCTGCAATATGGGGAGTGGCAATAACCTGTTCGAGTTTGAGAAGCGGATTGTCAGGATTGATTGGTTCAATCTCAAAAACATCAAGGGCAGCCGCCGCTACTTTTCCTGAAAGAATGGCTTCCGCAAGGTCCGCTTCATTGATGATTCCTCCTCTGGCGCAGTTGACGATGATAACGCCACGCTTCATCAGGTCAAGGGTATCTTTTGAAATCAGGTTACGGGTTGATTCGTTGAGTGATGAGTGAATGGTGATAAAATCCGCACGTATGAAATTTTCATGCAAGGGGAGAAGCTCAATATTGAGTTTTGCAGCATACTCGTCCGGAATCATGGGATCATAGGCAATTGTTTTCATGCCGAATGCTTGCATTCGGGACGCAACCTCGCGTCCAATTTTTCCAAGACCGATAATCGAAAGGGTTTTACCCTCAAGTTCGACGCCGGAAAATTTGGTCTTGTTCCAGTTTCCCTGTTTCATGTCTGCTGTTGCCTGGGGAATTCGACGTGCTGCGGACAGCATCATGGCGCAGGTATGTTCGGCGGCGGAAACGGTGTTTCCACCCGGCGTGTTCATGACAATTATGCCGTTGCGGGTTGCGGCTTCAATGTCGATATTGTCGACGCCTGCTCCCGCTCTTCCTATCAGTTTCAGCTTCTTGCCGCATTCTAATATCTCAGCAGTAACTTTTGTCGCGCTTCTGACAATCAGCTTATCGAAGCCTCCGATGATCTCTTTGAGTTCTTCCTTGCTGATTTTCGGTTTTTCGGTCACATTAAAACCGTTTTTTGCGAGGATTTGACCACATTGAGGATCAATGCCGTCAGTGATCAGTACGTTCATATTCTTTTTTGATTATGAGATTGCCTGTGAATTTTATGAGAGAAGGTTTCCAAAGCTTTTTATGCCTTTTAGTTTGCACCTTCATTCTTTGCTGTTATAATATATTTTTTTTGAGGCTATTAGTGTTAAAGAAATCTTGTCGTAACGGTTGCCCTTCATAAATAAGAGCAGGTAGAAACAGTGTTTTTTCCAGCGGGTTATTTTCCCCCGGAATTTATCGGTAAGGATGCTCATTATATTCGTTTGGTTTTTTATCTTGCCTCTTCTAAATTTCAATGATGCTATTTTGTTGTAAAAAGAATGGAACAGTTACATGATTTAAGAGTTTCACAAATCATACGTCTTTCCTCACCAAGGGCGCTGAAGGGCATGCTGCCGTTAGATGAGCAGGTTGTTGCTACAGTTGCTGCAGGACGTCGTGAAGTGGAAAATATATTGACCGGCAAGGATTTGAGACTGCTTGTTATTGTCGGACCCTGTTCGATTCATGATATGGATGCTGCGTGTGAGTATGCCTCCCGTTTATCGGTATTGCGGAATGAGTTGCAGCGTGATCTTTGCATCATGATGCGGGTTTATTTCGAAAAACCACGGACGACCATTGGATGGAAAGGTTTTATCAATGATCCTCATCTTGATGATACCTATGATATTGAGCATGGGCTGTATCATGCCAGAAAGCTTCTTCTCGAAATTAACGAAATGGGTCTGCCAGCAGCG
>CAIPKT010000147.1 GCA_903865705.1 uncultured Chlorobiaceae bacterium | reverse complement strand
CTTCCATTTGCTGACCTGAACGGGATGTACTCCAAATTCTTGACCGATTTCATTCAGCGTTTTGACCCCTTGAATAGCCTCAAGTGCTACCTTGGCCTTGAAGTCACCGCTGAAATTTTTTCGTGTCCTTTTTGTCATTACCTGCTCCTTTTTGGGGCAAGTTAACATCTTAAACCGCTGTCTAAAAATCGGGGTACACTATACCCGAACCTTTGGCATATCCCGTGCCTCTGTGATGCGAATAACTGGTAACTTATCGTAACGTATCGAAAGTTATCGCCTTAAGATATTTATCTTTACCCGTACAATTTGTTCGCGGAAGAGACTCTATCGCCGTTTTCATACAGAACATAGAAAATAACTTTACCACAAGGCACCGAATAATGCAGAACCCAAGGAGTCGAAAAGATCTTTCAATATGCTTCGTCTCCCCCAGTTTTGTATGCCCTCCATCCTGAACACCTCCCGTTTTCCCCACAGTCACCGTCGTTTTTTCTGGTGGTCAATAGATGTTCGGCGAGTGTATTGCAAATGTTTGCTCATGCCAAGCAGAAATCCTCCCAAATTCAGGCCGGGCATTGACCGTTTGTTAAGAAATTATAACACTTTTAAAATAAAACGGGTCAAAAGTAACTATTTTTAAAAAATAATAATCAAATTAAGAAAATGCCTATACGTTGAATCATTTTTTAACCCTTTCAAGACATGGAAACACATCGAGCAGCAGGTTATGAATACTTTTTAGCAAAACATCGACTACAAACGATACCTAACTGGCAAAAATCATTCATAGGACAATCAGGAACTAAAAATTCGGTCGTTGAAGACGGCTATCTTGAAACCATCTATCCGGCATCATACTGGCCAGGCGACCGAACAGGTGACCATCTGGAGTTTGCGCTTAAATATGACGGTATCAACCTGGCCACGCTTTGTCAGATTTTTGAAGTTGTTGACATCGATGATCTCTGTATGTGGATACAATTAAAGCCAACTGGACGATATGCACGTAAAATCTGGTTTCTTTATGAATTCCTGACAGGCAAAAAACTACCATTAGAGGACATAACACAAGGTAATTACGTTAAACTTCTTGAAGAAGAGCGGTACTATACGGCCTCTCACGGTGAAAACGTACAACGATACAGAATTGTCAACAATCTTCTGGGAACCTCTGAGTTCTGCCCTGTTGTCCGACGCACGGAAAAGCTGGCAAACATGGAGCAAAACGATTTTTTCCATCGCTGTAAAGAGATCGTCATAAACTACCATCCTGAGCTACTCAAACGAGCACTGAACTACCTCTACACCAAGGAAACCAAATCATCTTTTGAAATTGAGCATATCACTCCAAGCGCGTCTCGTACAGAAAAATTCATTGCTTTACTTGCAACCGCAGAAAAACAGGATTTTTGTACCAAGGATCTCCTGATCAACATCCAGAACACCATTGTAGATCAGAGATTTCAGAATACTGATTACAGAAAGGTCCAGAATTATGTTTCTGAAACCATTTCGCCCTACCTACAGAAGGTTCACTATATATGCCCGAAACCGGAAGATCTGCCAATTCTTATGGAGGGGCTGCTTGCGACACATCATAAGCTGAAACAGGAATGCGTTCATCCAATTATTCACGCTTCGATCATCTCGTACGGCTTTGTCTTTCTGCACCCTTTTGAAGATGGAAACGGCAGGATTCATCGTTTTCTCATCCACAATATTCTTTCCCGACGAGGCGCCGTTCCCAAAGGTATTATGTTTCCGGTGTCCGCAGCTATACTCAAAAACCCAACATTGTATAACAGATCACTCGAATCGTATTCAACACCACTATTGCAACTCATTGATTATGAGCTGGACGAAATCGGCCACATGACCGTATCAGAAGAAACCGGAACATGGTACCGCTACATAGACATGACGACCCAGGCAGAAGCGTTATATGCGTTCGTCATGAAAACCATTGAAGAGGAATTAAAAGAAGAGTTGGATTTTCTTGTCAACTATGACAACGCCAAAAGAGCGATGCAAGACATTGTGGACATGCCTGATCATCGAATCAATCTTTTCATCAGGCTCTGCTTACAAAATAATGGCCGCCTTTCTGCAAAAAAAAGGGAGTCTCATTTCAGCTTTTTGACCGATGAAGAAGTTAATCTTATGCAAGATACCGTCAGAAAAGGCTATCAATCATGATGCGATTTGAACGCATTAGGAGGAGAGCATGCAAAACCGGGGGAGGCACTCCGCTCTGACGTCGATATCTTATCAGCTCTCCGACAAACGCAAATATTGGCGTCTGCTCACGAAACGGAAAAAATCGCCCGCTAAGCAGTTTTCGTAAAATCCAAAAGCCGGGTACGGGTCGGCAACGGCGGAATTGGTTGCCGTCCACATTTTAGGTTCCAGTATGCCCACGAGCGCACATCAAAAACGCCAGGTGGAGCATGCTCCAAAACCTCACAGAATTCGTCATTCCCCACGATGCCTTTCAGCGCTTTTAAATCTTCAGGCGTACCAAAAGTCATAACATGCGCAAGAAAATGCACTGGATCAGCAAGTTCTTCCTCTGGCGTATTGAACCATACAACCCGACGTGCCACGTTTAAAATTTCCGGAGTAATGGGTAAAGGTTTCATGATGTTGGTTCGTTTTCATCCGTCCGCTTGGCATAAGGCGTTAATAGGGGTCGCTTCAGGAAACGGATTTTAAAACCTTCTAAGAGAATTTTTTGACCCGCAAGTACTTGTAATATAATCGGTTATTGTTTACAAGATTTTTTATAAAACATTAAATTCTCTTATCAGATTTTAAGGTGCTGCAGCCTTATATCAAGGTTGAGTAATATTGAGTTAAGTAATTATTCAAATGTGCTTTGACAGCTTAGACAAGCTTTTATATAAAAGAATTTATCACGATAAAAAACGCTTACCGGGCTTTAAAATCCCAATTCTGAGGTGCCCCCTAAATGCCGTTAAGGTCATACCGGCAAACTGATGCTCAAACACTGTTTTTTGATCGAGCAGATTTGGACTGATGAGTTCATGTATAGGTCTGGAATGGCTGATCAGCATAGCAATAAATCCAAGTCTGATCTCGTCGGAAAATTCTTCATGCTCAAAAAGCTGATGAATTTTTGAAACTCGACTTCTACTGATTTTGCAATCTCCATTATCCGAGGAGGAAACACGTGGCCCCTGATAATCGTGTTTACCTCTATTTTTATCTGTGCTGATGAAGATTGACAGGTCAGTTTTGCTTCCTGTCCACTGCTTTGCTGAACCAATTGGGTCTTTATCCCTGGAATTGCCTGATTGATCTTCTGCCTGATATGGTTCAAGGCCTCAGAGATTCCTCTTATCGCTGTATCGCGGTCATCCAGAGGCAAATAGGTCAGGTCAATATCGACAGATAACCGGGGCATATCTCGTACAAACAGATTGATTGCCGTACCACCTTTCAACGCAAAGACGTTTTCTTTGGCTACATGGGGTAGCACTTGAAGCAGGAGGTCAACCTGATGGCGATACACTGGTTCTATCATAACTTTACCAGCTCCTCAGGCAGGTTGAGAGCATATTTTTCAACATAAACGCCGCCTTTAACGATACTTCTTGTTCCTTTTCCGAGATCAAGTTTAGCGTGATCAAGGCGCTTATACCAATCATGTCCTGCTTTTTCGGCCATGTAGAGAAAAAGGCGTTTTACCCTGATTGAACGGCATTGCTCAAGAAGATCCTGCACTACTCCAGGACGAAGTGTTGTCAAGCCTTCCATGATCTGATAGTACTTCAAATGCAGGAGTTGCCTTCTGAAATGATGTATCAAAAACCACTTTTAAGAGAGTGCCCTTAACTCTACACTATCGGTTTTGTTCAAGCAAGGGCACTATTAATATCTTTTCTCCTCGACCAAAGAGCTGAGATTATTCTATGGTTTTCCTCTTGAATTTCAACCTCGCCGCTCCACTCTCTGTCTGCGATTGAGAGCAACGTATTTTCTTCTCGAAAAAACTCTTCGGCACCCATTGTTTCTATGGCCTCAAGCAACTCCCTAAGTGTTTGAATTGCGAGAGTATTTGAACGGCTTATAAGCGTACGAAGTCTCTCAATTTCACCGCTGGTAATAGTTTCCGGGTCGAATGCGTTGGCAAGTCGATATTCAAAGTCAGTATTCTGAAGGCGGATCACACCAGTATCGCTAAAGTTGCGACGCATAAAAACTCTTTGGACCAAAAAAGCGTACCAGTTAATATCCTCAGTTAAGAATTCGTAGTCTGGATGAGTAATGGTGCCAGTCAGTCTTCCACTTTCGCGGAGTTGTTGCTCTATAGGAGTCCCTGCATAGGGGAGCATTTTACAAAAGTTAATCGGGAAGTAACCATCCTGACCAACCCATTCAAGAAAGTTAATGTTTTCGACTACAGAGGATGCTGTTGATGATGGATCAAAAAGCATAAAGCCAATAGAGAGAGCAAGATTAAAATCTTTAACGAGAGCAATGGTGTCCTGATTTTTCTGGACACTTACCTGCTTGTTGAGTGTATTCAGTCCTGTTTCATTACCTGATTCTACGCCCAGGTAAATAGCGAACAACCCATGCTTAACCATCTCTTGAAGGAGATCCGTCTCGACATCGTCAACACGACAAGAAATTTTCCACTTTATACGTTCACTTAATTTTTTTTCACGAAGAGCTTTTAGAAATGCTCTAATCCATGTTTTCTGTACTGGAGAGCGTGAAGCAAAATCATCATCCTGAAAACTGAAAAAGCGCACGCCCTTATTTTCAAAAAGAATTTGCATCTCTTCGGCAACGCGTTCAGGGGATCTTGAACGACGGAGCTTACCGGGAAGCGACCCATAAAACTGCCGAATGCTACAAAATGAGCAATTGAAATGACACCCGCGGCTAGCAAGTATTGACGCTGTAGGAATCACTCCTATGGTTTTTGGCTCACCATTACGATAAACAAAAGGGAGAGCATCAAGATTTTCAATGAAAGGTCGAAGAGGAGTTTCAATAATCGCTCCATTATCCCGGTATGCAATACCTTTAATGGATAACCAGTCCGTGCGGGATTCAAGATGACGAAGGAGGTCAAGCAGTGTCTCTTCTCCTTCAAACCTAACTATAGTGTCGAGCTCAGGAATGAGTTCAAGAGTTTCGGCAGGGCGAAGACTTGGAAAGTGTCCACCAGCGGTAAAATGAGCTGAAACATGGTGAAGTCTCAGGTAGCGCATCAAGGCTGAGAAAGTTTCGATGCTAAACTGGAAAATCAGAGAAAATCCTATCAGGATTGGTTGATGTTTTTTTACTTCGTCAAGAACCAGACCCTCCTGACCAGACAAAAAGGGAACAAGGTGTACTCTATAGCCCATCTTTTGGATGTATGCAATAATAGAGCGCAAACCAAGGTTTTCTTGATTTTCATATCCAATCAGCATAACATGATTGTTTGAAAAACCATTTGTTATCATGAGCGTATGATATGCTTGTTATGGACAAAATATTTTCAAGCCCTAACTTGAGCAGGTGCATGAAAATGTGGCAGATAACCAACAACACTATCTGCCACATTTCAGGACGATGTGGTTACCTAACCATTAAATATTCTGCAGTTGTTCGAGTTTTCCTTTTAACAGCTCAAGCTCTTTGAGTTTTGCCTTTATTTGAAGCTGACCGAAACGCTCTAGTTTTCCTGGATCAGGTCTAAGCCACTCAGGAGCCGGATCCCAACTAAGAATATGAGGGAAGATGATATGTTCATCTTGTAATCGGATAATCTTTTCTGGAATAGGTGGCATGTTGTTCTCCTTTGATTTATGGTTGTTGCATGGTCATAGCCGAACCTCGTTTAGGCAATAACTTAAACTGGAGAGCTATGATGGAACTTCAAATACCGCTAATTTTACAGTGTAATCTACGAGTATAAATAAAAAAATATAAAAGTAAAAGGCAGAAAGTTCAAGGTTGATGCGGACGTGAGCTCTTAAAACTGTATTACTTGGAATTAGAGTTTTTGATTTTTAAACTCAACCAAGGAGTTACAAACCATGAAAAACACATGATTCACAACAGAACAGATTATTGGCATTCTGTAAGAGGCTGAAAGTGGCATGCCGGTAAAGGAACTCTGTCGCAAGTACGGTATGAGCGATGCAAGTCTCTATAACTGGAAAGCCAAATACGGCGGTATGGCCGTCAGTGAAACAAGAAGATTGAATGATCTGGAAGAAGAGAACCGTCGACTGAAAAAACTGATTACAATAATAACCGGCCGCATAGTGCATTGGGTGGGTTAACACCGGTAGAATTTGCGGCTCAATTGGAGGAGAATTTCCAACTCCAAGTATTACAGTAAATGGGGCAGGCTCCGAAGCAGTTATGACATTTGTTTATCCGGGCAGTCACTTGAAGCTGAAATGACCCCATTCATGAAGAGACTGTGCGGAAGTGACTGTACAAGCTATAAACAAACAAAACCAAAACCCCATATCCCTTATTGGCGCGTTGAAGATTTCCAGATAGTGAAAAAAGCCGTTTATCGGTTTGCTGGTATGGAACTCAAATAGCAACATACTTTACATCTGTAGCTTGATGATAAGAAATGAACTCTGGGCTTCAAGGCTCCTCGCGGTTATGGCTGGATAACCAATCCAAAGAAAGCGCTTTACAATCGGGTTTATTATCGAACGACACGGGGCTGTTCTGTTGTGCTTGTTGTTTTGTTGTCGGCTGGGCGGTGAAATTGGCAGGATACTGAAAATTTCATTTCCTTAAGCTACCTCAGTTCGTACCAGACACCACGCCCACTGCCATGCTGGATAAGATGACCGCGTTCGACCAGGTTTCGGAAGTGTCCTTTCAAGGTGTTGCGGCTGCCGCCAGTCAACTTGATAGCATCTCCTATTGTTATGCGCCCATGTTCACGGGCAAACTCGACGATCTGCAGTGAGAGTTCCGGCAAGGAGGCTAAAACGATCTTCTCACGCGCTACCTTTTTCTCAAGACGGTGTACCTGATCGGATAGCGAACGCAGGAAAAAATGCAACCACGGCTGCCAGTTCGGCGCATCGGTACGGACCGTACCCTGAGTATGGCGCAGAGCCAGATAGTAGGCCTCCTTGTTGAGCTCAATAACACTTTCCAATGAACTGTACGGGACGTAGGCATACCCCGCCTGAAGTAACAGCAAGGTGGTCAGCACACGGCTGAGCCGACCGTTGCCATCCTGGAACGGATGGATTTCGAGAAAGACCACCACGAAGATAGCGATGATCAACAGCGGGTGCAGTTGCGCAGACTCACGTTCATCCTTCACCCAAGTCACCAGTTTGGCCATGAGACGAGCGGTGTCGAAGGGGGTTGCTGTCTCGAAAACGATACCGAGCTGTTTGCCATTTTCATCAAAGGCAGCGACGCTGTTCGTGTTGGTTTTGTACTGTCCCCTGTGCCGGGCATCCTTCTCACTGTGGTGCAGCAAGATTTGATGTAACTGTTTGATGTAGTTCTCGTTGAACGGGATGCTCGGCCATGAGTCGAACACCAGTTCCATCAGCTCTGCATAACCGGCAACTTCTTGCTCATCACGCGTATCGAAAGAGTTGATTTTCAGGTTAGAAAGCAGACGTTCTACCTCTCGATCATTGAGTTTGCTACCCTCAATGCGAGTCGATGATCCAATACTCTCAATTGTCGCGACCCTGCGTAAAGCTGAGAGGCGATCTGGGGCGAGTGTGCCTAAAGCACGCCAAGCGCCTTTAAACTCGTCGATCTGAGCGATCAGGTTCAGGATCTCCGGGGTAATTTGAAGTGTGTCGGTTTGAAGCATAAACCAATAATACACCCATTTGCACCCATTTCCAAGTTCAGCATCCAATAAAACGGGGCAAACTCCGCTCATTATCAAACCATCATGAAAACGTTCTTTACTTCGAGCTATCGTTGAGTCCCTTGGACAAAACAATATGAGTGTTACCCATCAGTTGAGAAATGGGAAAAGCGGTGGTGGTGCTCCTATCCGAAAAAGAGTAAGAGATGATGCGGAGGCGTGGCGGAGAGACATAGACCGTGATCATCATCTGCATTACTGGAAAGGCAATAACTGCCTCGAATTCGCATGTGTCAGTTACCCACATGATAATTTTGACATACCAGAAGACTAATTGATGATTTATCTGAATGAATAATCATGGCCATCTCTTCTGTCCTTGAGATTTGTTCGATAAGAATGAGTATGTAAAGCGGCCTATTTAACAAAAATATTTCAGAACGAGTTATAGGCGACCACTACTTCAGCTCAGTACCGCAATACCCTTTCGATCGATCACGTCCAATAAACGCTTGGCGGCTCCACCAGGCTTTTTTACCCCTTGCTCCCACTGCTGAACGGTCACTTGGTGTAGATGAATCAAATTATTTCCAGTTTTAGCAATAACTGGCAGTTATTTGAATTCAAATATTGGCCAATAGTATCGCTATACTGTCCAATATTTGTTATTTATTATATACATTGAATGGCTTGCTTATGTAACATGATAGACACCGTGCCAAAAGATTTCATCATAGAACAGCTACAACAGCGGTTTGCTCATCATCACCACATTACCCGTGAGGAGTTGCTCGGCTTTTACCGGTCGTTTGAGCCTGATGTAAAAGATTCAACCTTTGCTTGGCGGATCCATTCGCTTAAAGCAAAGAACCTGCTTAAGCCCATAAGGAGAGGAGTTTACATCTTTTCTACAAAGCCTCAGTTTTACCCGCAGGTAGAGCCAAAACTAAGAGAGATTGCCCGAAAACTCAATAATCAGTTTCCCGTCGCACGGCATTGTGTGTGGAGCACCCGATGGCTGAGCGAGTGGATGATTCACCAACCTGATAGATTTTTGCTGTTGGTTGAGGTTGAAGCGGTGGCAACGGAATCAGTTTTTTATTTTCTGAAGGATGAGAAATATAAAAACGTGTACTTAAACCCTGACGAAAACACCCTTGAGCGTTACATTAATGAAGAGAGAGAGTCAATCATTGTTAAGCCTCTCATAACCAAAGCGCCCCTTGAAAAAGAACAGAAAATAGCCACACCCTCACTTGAAAAAATATTGGTAGACATTTTTGTTGATCGTAAACTATTCAGCGTTTTTCAAGGCAGTGAGCTGGTGCAAATATTCAACACACTCGATAGTATGTACGCCCTCAACATCACAAGAATGACGGCTTATGCCAAACGAAGGGGAAAAATGCAGGAACTGATCGATTTTATGACAAAAAACACCCGCGTCAGTGCGATACCGAGCAAATGATCATACCGGAATCATATACACCTGACTGGATCAGGGAAAAAGGGAAAGCCTACCGCAAAAGCCCCCCTAACCCTGCCATCATGGAAAAGGTCATTTATGCCCTTTCTTTGGTCGAGCAGTTGGCGAAAACTGACCTTTCTTTTACCTTCAAAGGCGGCACAAGTCTCCTTCTTATTTTACCAGAACCCAGACGGTTCTCCATTGATGTAGATATTGTTACCACCGAAAGCAGGGGGAAAATCGAAGCCGTTTTGACCGGCATTTGTTCGGGAGGTATATTCAGTAAATTCGAATTAGACGAGCGGAGAAGCTATAAACCTGGCATACCCAAAGCTCACTACAAACTCACTTTCTTTTCGCAGTGGGACAACAAAGAGCTATGGATCTTGCTGGATATTCTGTTTGAAGAGCATGGCTACCCATCCTTGGTGCAAGCACCGATTATAAACGAATGGATTGTAACAGACGACCCTCTGGTTACCGTTCATATACCTTCCATTGATTCCATCACAGGTGATAAACTCACCGCTTTTGCTCCCAATACTGTTGGAATTCGATTCAGAGTTGAGGATGCCAACGGTGGCATTACCGAAAAACAAATGGAAGTCATGAAGCAACTCTTCGACATTGGCATTTTGTTCGACAGGATATCCAATCTCGATCATCTCAAGCAGTCCTTTACCACAACAGCACAAAAAGAGATTTCCTACAGGGGAGCGGAAAACATTACAACCGAAGCAGTGTTGAACGACATTATCAACACCTCATTGATGATTGGATCACTGGGCAAATTCTTTGATCCAAAGGAAGAGTTTCTGCACATAGCAAGAGGCTTGACGCAATTAAAATCCTACATCTACAATGGAGCATTCCGTCTTGATGACGCGGTATTGGCATCTTCCAAAGCCGCTTATCTGGCCGCTATGATCCTGACAGGTTATGAGGGCGAAATAAAACGGTGGGAATCTGGCGATGATATTACAAAGTACAGCATATCTCCCATTGAGTACCAGTTTCTCAATAAACGAAGAAACATTCCCGGAGCGCCTTTGTTTTATTGGCATCAAACGTTGAGCCTGTTAGGAAAATTATAGCTCATCCAAGCCGGCTCTGGCTTCTACCGTCATACCGGATTCATCCTTCTTTTACGTGAGATGCAATGTTGAGGTTCTGAATCCGATCAGAAAGCAAGCGTAACGATATGCCTTCCTTCTTCGTCTTTTCTTCGTTTATCGAAAAAATTTGAAATTACACACAGATATTATACCAGCCAAGGGGCGAATAAAAGGTGCGACAAGGATTACCGTTACTCGTCATGAAATGCTCTATGCCCTTAACCAACAGGAAAAATTTGTGCTGACTTGATGGACGGATAAAAAAAACGCAGGGAGTTTTACTGATTTTGCTCTATGCGGGATATCTCATTTTTACTGTACTGAGTCGCTAAAGATCATAGGGGTTATCGATTATTTCAAAGGATAGCTCTTTCTTATGATCCTGAAAACCGATCCGGATGTAGTGAAGGTTTTCAACCTTGAATATATCAGCCCCTTTTTCTGCAGCACGAAGAATAATGTGACCTTTATTATGTCCTAACTCTTTGGAAAGATCGTTCCACTTCCTGAACACCAGATTAGTGTAAAAGTCGCCCTCCCGGACACCCAGGACCTCAGCATCAGTTACGTCGGTAATCAGATCTGGAGCTGAAAGCAGGGACATCTCTTTTCCTATCCAGATGGTTATAATTTCACAGTGAAAAGGCAGGAAAACAGAGTTTTTGATCACAAATCCCTTCTCTTCATTCTTGATTGCGGCAATAAAGCTTTTCATGATCTCAAGTGTTATTGATTAACAGTATACCCTCAATAGTTAAAAAACAGGAACCATAAGAGAATAAAAAATGGGAGCAGTATCGGTAACGAATATTTATAAATGTATTCCAGAAAATCAGGAACGTTTACATCCGCCTGGGCGGCAATGTTTTTTACCATGAAATTCGGTGCGTTGCCGATATAGGTTATTGCCCCAAAAAAGACCGCGGCAATCGAGATGACCACAAGGTAAATATCCGAAGAGAGATCTCCCTGAACCGGAGAGGCTACGCCGTTTGCAAAAATCAACACATCGGCGGGTGAAGCGATATTCAGTCCGAACTTTCCTAACGCACCTGCCAGAAAATTCAGATAGGTTGGGGCATTATCAAGTACGCCTGAAAGAGCTCCTGTCATCCAGTAGAATCGGGATACCGAGAACTCACTGGCATTTGATTTCGCAAAATCGCCAATAAGAGCCAGTGCAGGAATCATGGTGGCAAAAATACCTATAAAAAGAAACGCAACTTCCTTTATAGGCTCAAAGTTGAACTCATTGCCCTTGAAGGCTTCATGATTCGAGAATTTATAGGCAAGAAGAGCGATCATAAACATGATCACTTCCCGGATGCCGATTGGCAAATGAAAAAGCTCCTGAAGACTCGGAAACCCTGTTATCACGGCAGGATCAAGAAAAACCGCAAAAATAATCGCTCCGAGAAAAAAGAAATTTCTCCTTCCTGTTATGCTCACGCCACCTTTTGCTCCAGATCCCTTTACATCGCCAATTCCAGCTCTTGCATCAAGAATTATAAAAATGAGAAGGAGACCGCCTACGGTAATGACCCACGGCAAAAACACTTTAGGGAGTGCCCAGAAAAATGGCACTCCTTTTAAAAAACCGAGGAAAAGCGGCGGATCTCCAATAGGGGTAAGCGCACCACCGATGTTGCTGACAATAAAAATGAAAAAAACAATATGAAAGGCTTTCAACCGTCCTTCATTGATTCGCATATATGGCCTTATGAGAAGCATGGACGCACCGGTTGTTCCAACCAGATTTGAAGCCAGTGCGCCGATAAAAAGGAGCAACGTATTGACCAGGGGAGTCCCTCTTCGCTCAATTTTAATGAGTATTCCGCCGGAAACTACAAAGAGAGATGAGATCAGAGCAATAAAAGAGAGGTATTCTTCAAAAGTATGCTCCAGAACATGCCACCCATCATCCATAAGAAATCCATAGTAACCCGCTACAATAACACCAAGGCCTACCGAAACCATTGGATAGTGTCGTTCCCAGAAGCGATGGAACAAGATTGGGCCTGTCGCTATCATAACCAGAAGAACAATAAAAGGCGTAACAAGCCAGATCGGCGGGAGATTATTCCGAAATGTGACCACAAGTGCTGGAGCCACCGCAGTGATATCAAGAGCTTCAGCAAAAAGTGTCCCGCTTATACCCAGCGACAATGCAAACACAAATGCGAATAAGAGTAGACAACGTCTTGCCTGTTTCATAAACAACAATCTTCTGCTAAAAACATGATGTAGAGAAATCCTCATTTCAAATAGTATACTCCGATTTTCAGACAATAGCTTAAATTGGTAACTTTTTCCAATGGTCTCGGTATGCTTCTTTGCAGAAACTTACCGGTTTAATACTGATGATGGGTATAAGGCAAAAATAGCCGATGGCCACAGGCGGTAGCATCTGAAGCAGGAGGTCAACCTGCAGGCGACATATCAGTCCAGTATTGAGGAACGCATGGCTGAGTTCGCAAATGATTTTTACTGAAATTAAATTCACTGTTATTCACTGATAATTTTTTATATTCGGCATCCAAATTGAGGAAATACAGGGGTCTGCAGGATTTCATGTTGAAAAAGTTTGTAACTCTTTTTTTTGTAATTTTGGGGAAGG
>CAIPKT010000146.1 GCA_903865705.1 uncultured Chlorobiaceae bacterium | reverse complement strand
CCCTTGAAAAAGTCTGGGATGACCTCCTCGATGAACTCTACTACCAAATCGAAATATTTACCTCCCCCGTCTCCACCGGCAAGGGCATAACCCTTGAACTATGGGCCGGCAACCGCCAGCGTCCCGAAGGCGAGTGGATCTACGCCGTAGACCGCAAAGTAGAACTTGGTTAGCTTTTAGCCTGAAGCTGAAGCTCAAGTCCAATTATTTCCAGAAATAGTTCGGAAATTAGTATCCAATTGGATACAGTGTGCGCGTATGAAACCCTACAAGACGGAACACTGATACAGAAGCCTGCAAAATGGTGAAGGAAATCGATACGCGTTTAAATGGGCCTATCTGGCAGGATGGGGCGGGTGGGAATATAGGAGAGCTTAGGGAAGGCTTAGGCGGTCGCCGGTAAATTGGGCTGGGCGGAGGCCGCGGACTGAATTTGCGATGAAAATGGTGTCGGCGGTGTGCAGGTCGGTGAGGGTTATGGTTTTTTCGGTTATA
The DNA here is from genome assembly GCA_903865705.1 of uncultured Chlorobiaceae bacterium. Classification (GTDB taxonomy): domain Bacteria; phylum Bacteroidota; class Chlorobiia; order Chlorobiales; family Chlorobiaceae; genus Chlorobium. The sequence goes on along the minus strand of CAIPKT010000146.1, from coordinate 11,069 downwards.
AAGGATCTGGTGGCGATAAGGTAGGTGCGGAAAATGCCGTTGAGGAGGCCGGAGTGAAGGGGCGGGGTTATAAGTTGCTGGCCTTTACGGATAAAAAGGTTGCTGATGGCTCCTTCGGTGAGTTCGTCGCGTTCGTTGAGGAAGAGGACTTCGTCGAAGTTTTTTTGGCGGGCGAGGGTGAAGTATGGGTCGTAGAGTTCTCTTGCGGTGGTTTTGTGGCTAAGTAAGGGGTTTGATGAATCGGTTTGATGGGCGGCAAGGCACAGGCGCAGGGTTTGGCCGTGAAGGGGCACGGGCACGGGCTCGTAGCTGAGACTAAGGGCTCCCTGGAATGAGAGGCTGAGCTTTACTTTGAAGCGGTGATGAGGGGTGGTGGTCAGGGTTGCTGCCTGGCGCAGTTGCTGGTGAAGTTGGCTGAGCATACTGTGTGCTGCGGCGGTGTCGTAAGGAAAGTTGAGCGTTTTGGATGATGCCGCAAGCCGCTGGAGGTGTTCCTGAAGCCAGAGGTAGTTTCCGGACCAGAGGATGCTTTCAAAAAGCTCAAAATTTTTGTGGGTGCCACTGAAAGTGTCTCTGGGGAGTCGTTCTTCTCTGGAACCGGAATCCGGAATAGTGCTGATGAGATCAGGGTGAAGAGTTGTCGTCTTGAGTTCAAACTCCGGACACGGCTTCTCTGGTTGGGCGTCCGATACGACTGCTTTTGGCAAGGAGAGAATCTTGGTCTTAAGCTGGCACTCACGATATTCTTCCTGAGGGTCGGAGTCCCAGACGATGCCTCCGCCTGAACCGTAGATGCCTTGGGTACCGGAGAGCTCTATGGTGCGGATTGCTACGCTGAAAACCATGTCGCGATCGGGGGTGACGTAGCCGATGGTGCCGGTGTAGATGCCTCTTGGTTCGGGTTCAAGGGTTTGTATCAGTTTCATGGCGTTGATTTTGGGTGCTCCGGTTATGGAGCCGCAGGGATAGAGCGCCCTGAAGAGGTCGTAAAGCCGGATATGTTCACTCTGTTCACCGCGGATGGTTGAGACAAGTTGGTGGAGTGTGGGCCAGGTTTGGGTTGCAAAGAGCTCCCCTGCTTCGACTGAACCGGGCTTGCATATCCGGCCAAGATCGTTGCGAAGGAGATCAACAATCATGAGATTTTCAGCAAGGTTTTTGGGGCATCGCGCTAACTCCTCTTTGAGGCGAGTGTCTTCTTCGGGCGTGCGGCCTCTTGCTGCGGTGCCCTTCATCGGCATGGTTTCGATAAGCGACCCTTTTCGCCTGAAAAAAAGTTCGGGAGAAAAGGAGTGGATGATGCGCCCGCCGGTGTTGAGGAAGGCGGTATAGGAGGAGGGTTGTGTGCCTCTTAAGGCGGCAAAGAGTGTTGTGGGGGTGCCGGTGAAGGTAAAGCGGTATCGACCGGTAAAGTTTACCTGATAGAGATTGCCTGCGGCTATGTGCTCTTTGATGAGCTTGATTTTAGCTGCGTACTCTGCTTCGGAATGATTGAAGGAGAGGGTGGATACGTGCGCAGGATCCAGGGGAAAGAGGGCGTTCTCTTCAGCGAAAAGCTGTTCGACCTGGGCGGCTGAAAAGCGTTCTGGTTCGCGGTAAACACCGAACCACCCGAGCGGTGAGGCTGGATGGGTGTTCCCTGCGGGGGGATGAGGGTGCATAAGCCGGTCTTCGAAACCGTAACCGGCTTCGTAGCTGAGCCAGCCGGCCAGAAAGTACCCTTCTGCAAGTTTTTTTTCAAGTGTCCGGAAAAAGGGTTCCAACCCGGAGGGTGACGAGAGCGTGACGACCTCGGCCGGGTTTGAAAAAAGGAGCGCGCCGCCATTGGGTTCTTTACAGAAGGCGGATTCGAGCCAGAGCGACCCTTCTTGTGAAAGGGTGGCGGCAATGCGCTCATAGGTTACCGCTTCTTGCATTTCAGAGAGGCTGAAGGATAATGGTTTTGTCGAGGACGGTTTCGAGCCAGGGCTTGAGCAGGTCGGCTGCCCAAATTTCAATATCGGGCTCAAAACGGGTTTTGAGGTGCAGGGTTATCTCTTTTCCCTTGATTTCGACGGTGATTTTTTGAATGTTCTGCCGGTGGCCCCGTTCGAGTCCGTTGGCGAGTCGCAGAATGCCGGAGAGCACGTCAACTGCGCGTTTGGTGTCGGGCGGGAGCGCGCTGTAGGACGTATGGCGCTCGGATGGAGTTGATTTGCGGTGGTAACGGGTAACGTTGCCGATTATCTCGATTTCCAAAGGGGAAAATCCGCGAAGTTCTCCGTTTTGGATAAGGTACTGGCTGTGCTTGTGGTGTGAAGAGATAGAGACAAATGATCCGATATTATGCAGCATTGATGCGTACTCCAGCAGTTCGCGGTAGGGCTCTTCAAGATGGTGCAGGAGGGCGAGCTTGTCGAAAAGCTGAAGGCTGAGCCGGGCTACATGTTCGGCATGGTCGCGCCTCCAGCCAAAGCGAAAGCAAAGTTCATAGACGCTTTCTTTGCGTATATCGAGTTCATCATCCTGACCGGGTTTTTGGCCGGCGGCAGCGCGGTGCTTCAAATAGTGGAGCACCATACCCTCTCGCAGTGCGGAATCGGATACTACGATTTCATTGAGATTAAAGAGCCTGAAAATCATGTCGATGAGAATGAGGCCAGGCACGATGAGGTCAACGCGTTTTTCATCAAGTCCGCTCATTTTTTTGCGGTCGGCGGCTCCGAGTGGGAGGATTGCCTTGTAAAGCTGCTGGAACTCGGTGCGGGTAAATGAGCTGTTGTTGAGCGAAACGGCACTGTCGCGGCCGTTCATCAAAAAAATCATACGGGCAATATTCAGAGCTGTACCCGAGGAGGCTATTGCCCTGGTGACCTTGAGTTCTGAGGCTTTTTCAACGGCGGAGACCATCTCGGCGGAAAAGAACTGTTCGAGCATTTTGATGTCGTGGATGCCGATGGGTTCTGAGGCGACGAAGCGTTCACACATTCTTGCAACGCCGATTTTACGGCTTTCGAGCAGTTGTATTCCTTTATTATTGACGAGGACAAATTCAACGGATCCGCCACCGATATCGAACAAAAGATCGGCGGTGCTGCCGATTTTGACGGCACTGCGAACACCGTAATAGATAAACTCCGCCTCCTCCTTGCCTGAAATAATCTTTACTTTGAGCCCGGTCTCTTCCCTGACGCGGCGGATAAATTCAACCCGGTTTTTTGCTTCCCGGATTGCACTTGTGGCAAATGCAAGGACATTTTCGGGAGCTACGCCGTGCTGTGAGGCAAGTACAAGAAAATTCTTCAGTGCTGCAATTCCGGACTGCATTGCCTCTTCATTGAGCATTTTTGTGGAAATGCTGCCGTGGCCAATACAGATCATATCCTTGACACGGTCAATCTCGATAATCCCCTTTTCCTTGTTCTCTTCGACAATAATCATGTGGAAGGAGTTGGTGCCAAGATCAATGGCAGCAACCCTCAATTTTTCACTCTTCATACCAATAGGTCAATAATGCGATTTATAAGAAAGCACTACAAAGTACGCCTTTTGAAAGGGAAATGAAAAAGTTCGGGAGTTATGAGGGTAAAGAGTTGGGGTGAAGAGGTGATGGAAGGTTTCTGCATACGGAGATTTCGTTGTATATTCAAGCCTGAAAATGGGATTTTTTTGTGACGCTTGCACTGCACTGTTTACCTTATGGAAGAAATTGACCGGCTGGAACTACGATATGAAGTGGCGCGAAAGGCGATTCATGTCTCTTCTCTTTCCATCCCTGTTATTTACTGGTTTATCAGCCGTGAACTTGCCCTTTTACTGCTTCTTCCGCTTTTTTCGGGCTTTTTTTTGATTGATCTGCTGAAAAATTTTTTTACTCCTGTCTCGGAATGGTATCACCGTACTTTTGATTCGATGCTGAGGACGCATGAACTCGAGAGAACGAAACTGCACTTGAACGGTGCTACCTATATTGTTATGGCAGCAGTGCTTCTGGTGCTTTTTTTCCCCAAGATTATTGCCGTTACGGCGTTCAGCCTAGTTGCTGTTTCGGATACGCTTGCGGCTATTATCGGCAAAAGTTTCGGGAAACACCGGTTTGGACAGAAAAGCGTTGAGGGAAGTGCGGCGTTTTTTGTTTCGGCACTGGTTGTTGTGGGTGTGGTGCCGGGGCTGAATATTTTTGTCGGCATTATTATGGCGATAGCGGCAACTCTGACCGAGGGGCTTATGGTGCATATCGGGAAGTTCAAGGTTGATGATAACCTTTCGATACCATTGGTGAGCGCAGTGGTGGGGACGCTTCTCCTCTCCATTTTGTAGGTAGCTTCACCTCTTTCATAGCATGTTCATGCAGACTATTCTTACCGATTCAATTGAAGAAGCGGCCAGTATCCTTAACGCTGGCGGGATTGTTGCCTTTCCTACGGAGACGGTCTATGGCCTTGGGGCGGGTATCGGCCATCCGGAAGCCATCAGCAGGCTCTTTTTGGCAAAAGGTCGCCCGGCGGATAATCCGCTTATTGTTCATATTTTCCGCACTGAGCAACTGGAGGAGGTTGCTGCTGCAATCAATTTGCAGGCGCAAAGGCTGATTAAAAGCTTTTTTCCAGGCCCTCTGACGCTGGTGCTTCCAAAAAATCCTGCGGTTCCGTACAGTGTTACGGCCGGCCTTGAAACGGTCGGGGTGCGCTGCCCGGCTAATCCGGTGGCGCGTGAGTTTCTTCGGCTTTGTGGTTGCGCGGTGGCCGCTCCTTCGGCAAATCGGTCGGGACTACCGAGTGCGACAAACTGGGAGGCGGTTATGCAGGATCTTGACGGGAAAATTGACTGCCTGCTGCGGGGCAAGCCGAGTACGATCGGGCTGGAGTCGACGATTGTTGACTGTTCGGGGGCAACACCGATGCTGCTCAGGGCCGGGGCTGTCACGCTTGAGCAGTTGCAGGCCGTTGTGCCGGAGATAACGGCGAACGCTCTTATGGAGCAGGAGGAGCAGCCGAAATGTCCGGGGCTTAAGTATCCCCATTATGCGCCGAAAGCCTCGATTGTGCTTTGCCGTGCGGATGAAAAGATTGCAGCCGGATCTGATTCTTCGGCTTTTATCGGCATGTCGCTGCCTCCGCAAGGTGTTACGCTGTTCAAGGTTTGTCGGACTCTTGAGGAGTATGGCCGGGAGCTATTCGGGTTTTTCAGGCTGTGCGATGCCCGGGGTATCCAGGTTATTTATTGCGAACTGCCTTCCAGCGAGGGGCTTGGCAGGGCAATCAGGGATAGGCTGATGCGGGCAGCGGGAGTATCCTAAAAAGCAAGTGAGCAACCAAGATGGAATGAGCCTGGTGCGCTGGTAGCCTGTTCGTCGTTACCGCTGCTGGTTACCTTGCGGTCGCTGTACCAGGTGGTTTCGTATCGTGCGCCAAGTTTCATTTGCGGCAAGAGCTGCCATGTTGCTACGAAAAAAAGTGATTTTCCGCGACCGTTGTACATGCCGAGTGAGGATGTCAAAGGCAAATCATCTTCGTAGGCATAGATGGCCGCATCATAATCTTCGGTATTAAAAAGGGTGAAACGCCCTTTCAGACCAAACTTTCCCGATGTGTAGCCTGCCTGCTGATAGGCCAGCCAACCATAAAAGGGTTGAGGGCCGGCAAGATATTCATTCACCACTTTTTTCACCTCTCCGCGGCTTCTCAATTGGACTTTTGGGGAAACCGCTATATCGCAATCCAACCTGCAACGACTGGTTATTTTGGGAAGCGCCGTCCAGAGCGGATGGGATGAGGTGCCTTGATTTGCCTGTTCTTCCTTTTTTTTGTACTGGAGCTGAAGGTTCCAGGCAAACGAGGGTGATTGTTTCCAAATGATTATTAGCCGTGAATCGTTGCCTTTTGAGGGGTATGGGCAATGATTGTCAAGAAGGGGAAAAGTAAAAAGATCGGAGTATGCGGCAAGCGATAGCTGGTTGCTGATTTTTGCGGTAAGGCCGACATAGTATCCTTGCTCATTTGAGGCATCGCTGCCCCTTTCGGCAAAGGCTCCGGCAAATGGGGAGTAGTAGCTGGTGCCATATTGCCGGATGGCGGCTACGGTGCTGAGGCCTTTAAGAATCTCGTATTCGGCGCCGGCTATCCATGATGCATCCCTGGGTCTCTGTGAAAATGCAGCTTCGGCAAAGAGTGTTGCGCGGCCAAGGGAAAGATCGGTCTCAAGGCTGTAGAGGGTTCCGGAAGAGAAGGTACTTGCTGCTGCGGATGGGTCGAGCTCATCGAACGGCAAGGGATAGCTGTAGTTGAGCACGCTGCCTCCTGCCCTGCCGCTGAAGCTGCCTGCCTGATAGCGGTAGAGCAGATTTGCCCCGGAAATGGTTTCCTGAATGTTATCTTTTCGGCTTAATTCGAGCTCGGTGCGGTGGAGGCCTGAATTGCTGAAGCTGGTGATAATACCGGCGTCGCTGATGATGGCGTCACGATGGTTGGCCGAATAAAACAGGGTTACTTCAAATGGATCAAGCTTCAGGGTGGTTGCCGCGCCTTGAAGAAAACCGGATTCTGCGCTTGAGGAAAAGGGCAATAGTTGCTTTGAGGGCAGCCGGACGCTGCCGGGGTCGGAACCTTTTGACAGATAGCGATTCTGCCCGATGAGCAGCCCTTGGGCGAAATTCAGTTTGTAGTTGCCGATTACGGCGCTTTTGATAACGCCTATGTCACTGGCGTTGACGCTGAATGAGGTAAAGTCGGCCACATCAGGCTCGCCGATATCTTTTTCCTGCAAAAGGGTTGCTTTTAGATGGGGAGCTGAAAACTGCAGGCGGTGGTAGAGCCTGTAGTTCTCTCCTGCGTATTTGCCGTCCAGAGTCCCTTTTCTGGGGGTTGTTTCCCAGAAGAGACGGCTATAGAGCGTGCCATCGACTTCAACAGCTTTTGCCTTGGGTGCCAGACGGGAAGAGGGCTTTTTTTCAAAGCGGATATAGGGGGCAATACTTGCGGTTTTCTCTTTGCCTATAATGGTTTCGAGCTCCTGAAGGGAGAGTATGGGGCCGTTGTCGCGCTGATAGATGAGGATGGCTTGTATATCGACCGTTTTGAGCCAGGGAAGTTGACGCAGGTCGCCGGCGTCGGCTTCGTTGATCACTATCGGGTTTGTTTTCAGTTGCTCCATAAGGTCGAGCAACTGTTCAATATTCACTTCAGAGTCAGCATTGTCGAGCAGATCCTGAAAGTCATTGTTTTCGGCAGCAAGGATATCAAGGATATCGGGGGAATAAAGAGGCGGTGCAAAGAGGAAAACTAACGTCATGACCGTTCTCAAGGCATGACGTTTGAATAAGAAGTGAATCTGGCGCATAAACCGTTCGGGTTTTGTATTGTAAACAAAACCGGCTGATGGCTTATGGGCTTTCTGTCAACTTGTAGAGTGCCTGAACCTCGTTCCGGCTCAAGTATCGCCATTCGCCTCGCCGTAACTCCCCTGCCTGCAGGCCCGCATAAGCAACCCGCTCAAGCCGTTTAACTTCAAAGCCGAGGGTCTCGAACATTCTTCTGACCTGGTGATTCTTTCCTTCATGAATACTCACCAGTACCTGCATACCCTCGTCAAGTATTTTTGCCCTGCAGGAACTGACTTTTTCACCGGTATCTTTCAGACGCATCCCTCCGGTCAATTGCGGCAAAAGATTTGCGGTGAATTTTTCAGACAGCTCTGCAAGATACTCTTTTTTTACATTTGATGAAGGATGCATCAATTTATGAGCCAGGTCGCCGTCATTGGTCAGCAAAATGACCCCTGTCGTTTTGCGATCGAGCCGTCCTACGGGAAAAATCCGCTCCGGGACGTCAATAAAGTCGAGCACCATCTCGCGCTTTTTTTCGTCGCTGTTGGTGGTTATGACGTTTCTGGGCTTGTTGAAAAGGATGTAGACCTTGCGGTGCTCGGGCTGGGCAAATTTTTCGCCGTCGACAATTACCTCGTCGCGCGATGGGCTGACCTTGATGCCCGGGGTCGTAACGACTACCCCGTTTACCATAACCCTGCCTTCCAGAACAAGCAGATCGGCGGCCCTGCGTGACGCTATGCCGCATGAGGCCAAATAGCGGTTGATTCTGACTTCGTCTTCTTTGTTGCTGTTTTTCATAGTACTCTATCGGTTCCTGCCCGGGTTCATTGCGCGTTTCTCATTGCTCGTTGCTCGTTTCTGCTATTTTTTCCGTGCTGTCGAAAAATTGTGATCGAGGGTTATGCCCTCTTCATAGTTGTACCACAGCTCCTGACAGGGGAAATTGCATTCATAGAGGGCTTTGCCGATAATGACTGAATCGACACCGAATTGATGAAGCTCGTTGAGCCGTTTCAAATCTCCTGAATTGGTAACGCCCCCGGAAGCGGTAATTTTCATCCCTGCTTTTTCGGCAAAGCGCTTGGTGCTTTCGTACCCGAAACCCTGCATCATGCCGTCACGGGATATGTCGGTATAAATGACTCGCTCAACGCCCATCTCTTTCATCTGAAGCGCCAGATCGTAATCTTTGAGCGTGCTGCTTTCGGTCCATCCCTTGATTTTTGGAATGCCGTTTTCGGCGTCTATGCCAACAACAATCTGTGATGCGGTATAGATTTTCAAAAGCTCTTCGACCAGCTCGGGATAGGTTACCGCAGCCGAGCCGATAACCACGCGACTGACGCCGATATCGAGGTAGCGCTTGACCGCATCGGCGGAGCGGACTCCTCCACCGACCTGAACGGGAATATCGATGTTGATGACGATCTCCTTGATTTTCTCAAAGTTGACCATTTCGCCGGTGAGGGCAGCATCGAGATCGACAATATGGAGCATTTTGGCATTCTGCTTGCGCCAGATAATGGCCATGTCGCGAGGGTTGTCGAGGTAAATTTTTTTCTGGCTGAAGTCGCCACGGGTAAGTCGAACACACTTCCCTTCTTTAATATCTATAGCTGGAATAATCAACATAACGAATAACAAAAGGCGTTTTTAGCATCCGGCAAAATTTTTGAGCACCTGCAAACCGGCGCCGGAGCTCTTTTCGGGATGAAACTGGACTGCGAAAATACCATTTTTTTCGATGGCTGAACAAAAGTTTTTTCCTGCGAACCAGGTGGTGGCCGCTACAGTATCGAGAGAGGCCGGCTCGCAGTAATAGGAGTGTACAAAATAGAAGAAGGAGTGGTCTGCAATTCCTTTAAAAAGAATACTCTCTTTTTGCTGGTCAACCGAGTTCCACCCTATCTGGGGAATTTTGTCGGTTTCGCTTTTGAAACGAAGTACAGAGCCGGGAATCAAATTCATTCCCTGGTGAATACCCATCTCTTCACTGTCGGTGAGGAGCAGTTGCATGCCGAGGCATATGCCCAGAAGCTGCCCGCCTTTGTCGACGTGTTCTGAAACGGCTTCGGTAAAACCTGAGGAGTCGAGTGAGTCGATGGCTGACCCGAATGCTCCGACGCCGGGAAGAACAACTTTTCGGTATCCGGCCATTTTGGCAGGATCACTGCTGACGATAGCTTTGACTCCCAAATAGTCAAATGCCTTGAGAACTGAACGAAGATTCCCGGCGCCGTAATCGGCAATAAAAACCATGAAAAAATAACTTTAAAATTGCAGGGAACCAGCATAAAAGACGACCGAAAAAGGGTTAACCCTTCTCCTTCCCGATTTTTATTTTGATCATATAATGATTATTATAATGACCTTTTCTCCTTACCGAAAATGCCGGAAGGTCTCCACCATCATACGAAATCAAAGTACCAATGCATAAAATTGTTTCGTCCATTTTTTTAGCTGAAAATATCAAAAAAATTGAGATCGAGGCCCCCCGCGTTGCAAAAAAGCGAAAAGCCGGGCAGTTTGTCATGATCAGGGTTGGTGAGAGTGGCGAACGAGTTCCGCTGACTATTGCCGGATCGGATCCTGAAAAAGGAACTATTACGCTGATTGTGCAGGGAATGGGCAAATCGACCAGGGAGCTGAACAGCAAAGAGGCCGGCGACACTATCCATGATATTGTGGGGCCGCTTGGGGCGCCTTCGCATATTGAGAAGTTCGGTACTGCGGTGAGCATCGGCGGTGGCCTGGGTGCTGCAATTGCCTATCCAACGGCTGTCGCGCTGAAGGAGGCTGGAAATTATGTCATTACCATCAACGGTGCGCGTTCGAAGGAGCTTGTTATCCTTGAAGAGGAGATGAAGGCGGTGAGTGATGAGGCTTATATTACAACTGATGACGGGTCGTACGGGTTTCACGGGTTTGTTACCCAGAAGCTGCAGGCGCTGATTGACTCGGGCAAGAAAATCGATTTTGTGCTGGCTATCGGGCCGATTCCGATGATGAGGGCCGTGGCTGAGGTTACGCGCCCGTACAAGATCAAAACAGTGGTCAGCCTTAATCCGATTATGGTTGACGGCACGGGGATGTGCGGCGGATGCCGGGTTTCGGTGGATAACCAGATCAAATTTGCCTGTGTTGACGGACCGGAATTTGATGCTCACCTGGTTGATTTTAAAAACCTTTCGGACAGGAACAAGATGTACCTGACGGAGGAGCGGCAATCGGCTGAAGCTTATACGCATCAGTGTAACCTCCATAAGCCGGCATAAGCCTGATTGTGGCTTTATGGAAGTTTACTGACGCTTGTGTATCGACCTTTATCGATTGTTCTTGACCGAGTTGAACTTTGCTAAAGGTTGCTCAGCTTTGCTCAACTTTGTTGAATTTTTATTGAATCTTTATTGGCCTTCTTGATCGGCTTTTCTTACAGGGATAGCTTTTTTGCATAAACAAACTCTTTTTTTTTAGACGCATTAATTATGGACGCACAATCTATTACGGCCAAAGAGCGCCTTGCCATTCCACGCCAGGAGATGCTATCCCAGGATCCTGAAGTAAGAAGTCACAACTTTCAGGAGGTCAATCTTGGCTATACGAAGGAGCTGGCACAGAAGGAGGCGATGCGCTGTCTTCAGTGTAAAGATCCGGCCTGCATCAAGGGATGTCCGGTCAACATCAAAATTGACCAGTTTATCAAGCTGATTGCTGAGGGTGATTTTCTGGGATCTGCCAGAAAGATCAAGGAGGATAATGTTCT
>CAIPKT010000145.1 GCA_903865705.1 uncultured Chlorobiaceae bacterium | reverse complement strand
GTCCTGAACCCAATGCAATTTAGGCGTCACAGAACATCAAACAGTACCAAGAGCAGCATAAGCATGAACATCCTTTTTATGAACTCTGCCCGAACATGGGGCGGAACTGAAAAATGGACACGAATGGCGGCTGAAGCCATTGCGAAACAACATAAAACTTTTTTGGTCTATCGTCGTGAGATTGTCGGGGAAAGATTCACCATCCCCAAGTTTCGGCTTCCCTGCCTGAGCCACATTGATCTCTATACCCTTATCAGGCTTGTTCAGATCATCCGAAAGGAAAATATTGAGGTCATCATTCCGACCAAGCGCAAAGATTACATGATAGCTGGGCTGGCAGGGAAAATAACAGGCAAAGCGGTCATCCTGCGGCTCGGTGCTGACAGAAAACTGCGCTGGCCATGGCAGCGGCTGATGTATCATACCCTCACCGACGGAATTATTGTCAATGCTGAAAAAATTAAACAGACACTGCTGGACACTGGGTACATTCCGCAGGAAAAAATCAAAGTCATCTACAACGGTCTTGACACCGAAGAAATCAATCGTCGCAGAGAGGAATCAATCAACAAGCCCTTCCCGTTTCTTATAAGCGCTCTTGGACGGATAACCCACAACAAGGGATTCGATTTTCTCATCCGCTCTTTTGCCCGATTTCTTGCTCTTTCTGAAGCTAAGGATGCCGGACTTATAATTATGGGCGAAGGCGTCGATATGGAAGAGTTCCGCAACCTCGCAAAGAAACTCGGTATAGCGGAACGGGTAATCTTTACCGGCTTTATGCAGAACCCGTACCCGATGCTTGCTATAACTGACATTTTTGCAATGACCTCCACCAACGAAGGACTATCGAACGCCCTCCTTGAGGCCATGTACCTCGACTGTGTCCCATTGAGTACTTATGCCGGAGGTGTCCGCGAAGTCATCACTGATAACAAAAACGGGTTTCTTTTTGATTATGGAGATGATGAGCAACTGGCAGAACTTCTCCTGAGACTTTATAAAAACAATGATCAAAGAGAACGTGTTGCCAATAACGCAAGGGCAACGGTAATATGCAAATTCTCGATTCCCGTTATGGCCTCAGAAATTGCACAGTTCTGCGAAAAAACCACTATCATACACAAAAAAAGTAAACGATCTACTGTCTGCTAAAAATCGAATTATGCAAGACCATTTTGAGTAAATCAGGATCACTCATCCATACTGCTTATCGCTGGAATTCTATCCACTACCGATTACATAAATTCTAACCACGAGTATTCCTGCATATGCACTTCTTCACCTCCCCAACCATACTCATATCTCCGCTCCTTGCCATCGCACTTATCCTGCTCGTACTCAAACGCAAGCAACGAAACAAAGCAAAACGCCTCCGGAGAGAGAGCAAAATCTGGTCTATAGGTATTTATGAAGGAACCGACCCACTCACATTTTCCCCTGCTACCGGGGTACTCAACCCGATCATCACCGCGCTGGACATAACAGACATTAAAGCCCGGTTCGTGGCCGACCCCTTCATGTTATGGCAAAATGGAGCATGGCACCTCTTTTTTGAAGTTCTCAACAACGACAGGAACAAAGGCGAAATCGGATACGCCCAAAGCCCTGACCTGGTCACCTGGGAGTACGGCGGCATCGTCCTTAAAGAAAAGTTCCACCTCTCCTACCCATACGTGTTCGCGCACGAAGGGGAAACCTATATGATTCCGGAATGCGCGAAATCAAACGCAGTGCGCCTCTACAGGGCATCAGGCTTCCCAATCCAGTGGGACTATGTCGCCCCGCTGATACAGAACAAGAGCCGGCACGCTCCGCTGATCGATCCATCGATCGTCCGCCACAACAGCCACTGGTACCTGTTCAGCTATGCCCGCAAACTGAAGAACCTGCATCTCTTCACCGCCGAAACGCTGACCGGATCCTGGAAGGAGCATCCGGCAAGCCCGATCGTGACAGCAAGCGAGCGATTCTCCAGGCCGGCCGGAAGGATAGTCAGCAATGAAGACTGCCTTTACCGCTATGCACAGGACGACAACCCTCGGTACGGCAGCAAGGTTTGGGCATTCAAGATTACTGAGCTTACTCCCGAAAGCTACCATGAAGAACCATGCCCGGGAGGACCGGTCGTTGGCGTGGGCAGCGCACCATGGCACAACGCGGGCATGCATAACGTCGACCCTCATAGAATGAAGGACGGCCGCTGGTTCGCCATCGTCGATGGCTTGGAGGACAAGCAAATAAAGTAAAGGAGTAATCTTTACAGAGGGATTTGAAAGAACACGCATTCGAGAGAAAATTGTCGATATTCTCCATGATTTCCATAAACCGGCAACCTGATCACCACCTCTGAATATTGATCTGGAACCCATAAATAATCCTGATCGAACTACCCAACAACATGCCTCATCCGATAAAGAAAAAAAGGCTCTTAAGAAGACTCTTTGCCCGGGCGCTACAGTTGCTTGCTCACAAAGAGCTTTCAAACCAACCATTTACAGGACAACTGGACTCCATTGTCATCCTGGCTCAGGAAAAACTCGGAGATTCTATCCTGCTGACGCCACTTCTGCGCAACCTGCGCCATCATTTTCCTAATCTTGAAATCCACTTATGCTGCTTCACCAAAGCATCGGCGCAATTTTTCCGGAATGACCCTCATATCACCGCAATTCATGAGGTAAAAAAAAACTTTGCCACCTATTACCGGAATGTGCTTTCAAGAAAATTCGATATCCTGTTCAATACAAAAGACAGCCCCTCAACTCACTTTCTGCTGCAGACCCTACTTATCCGTGCCCGTTTCAAAACCGGACTCAAAAATCCCTACCATGAAGGACTCTTCAACCATCTCATAGCGATAGAGTTTAATACCCAGATGGCTCTGAAAAACTGCTCATTGCTCTCACTGCTTTCAATCAACGCCACAGAAGAAGAGTGCCGGCCCTATATACCTCCAGCGCCGGTATCGGGCATTATGAAGTCATTTATAGAAAGAATGAAGAGCGGAATCTTTACCGGACTCAATATAAGCGCCGGAGGCCCGCTGCGTCAATGGCCTGAAAAGAAGTGGTCAGAACTTATTGCCGCGTTTCCTGAAGAGCAATTCATAGTGTTTTCAGCACCTGAAGATAGTGAAATGAAGCAACGGATAGAACGGACGCACAGCAATGTCACCAGCTCACCCCTGACAGCCAACATCTATGAAGCCGGACTGCTTGTCAAAATGCTGAAACTCCTCGTAACTCCCGACACATCAATGGTTCACGTTGCCTCATGCTACAATATTCCGGTTATCGCTCTTTACCGAGAAGCGGCTCAGGATCTCTCGCGATTCAGCCCCTATCTGATTGACTTTGAACAGATCATTTCCCGCACATCAACAGTCGCCGACATTGATGTGCAAACCGTATCCTCAGCATTGCAAAAAAAGTTGCATGAAGACCGGTTAAAACAGAAATAACAGATTGCAAAAAAACGGCGTCAGAAAAATACAGAGTGGCATCAATTAAGTATCTTAGTAGCTTATAAAAGCATGACGACAAACGATGCCATGACAAAAAATTGTAACCAGAATCTATGAACATTCTCTTCACCTGTTCGGCAAGAAAATGGGGCGGTAATGAGGCTTGGGTGTTAAATGCTGCTCGCGTTTTAGCACTAAAACATCATATCGTCATCGCGTATCGGAAAGATGTGATCGGAGAGCGCTTCAACTGCGAAAAATACCAACTGCCTTTTTGTAATGAGGCAGACTTTTATACTCTTGCAAAGCTTGTTACCATCATTAAGCAACATCGTATTGATATTGTAGTCCCAACCAAACGAAAAGATTATTTTCTAGCCGGAATTGCTTGCAAGCTAACCGGTACAAAAAACATCATGATTCTCGGAATTGTTCGCGATTTAAAAAACACTATTATTAACAACTTAGTTTATAATAAACTAGCGAGCGGGATTATGGTTAATGCGCACATGATCAAGAATGTGTTATTGCAGTCGGCCTATATCAAAGCAGAAAATATTGCAGTCATTCCAAATGGACTTTCGATTGACATCAATAGCTTACAACCGCCTGTTCAGAAAAAATTTGACTATCTCATCACCTCTTTAGGAGAACTGAGCGAGAGAAAAGGATTTGATTTTCTTATAAAAGGGTTTGCCGTATTTGTCCAAAAACATAACATCACCAATTCCGGGTTGCTTATCATTGGAGCTGGAGGAGAACTTGAAGCATTGAAAAAACTTGCTATTTCGCTTAAGATTGAACGTTTGGTGACGTTTACAGGGTTCGTAAAAAATCCTTATCCTTACCTTGCAGCAAGCGATGTCTTTGCTCTGACCTCAAAAAATGAGGGGATTCCTTATGCCACTCTGGAAGCAGCATTGCTTGACAATGCGATTATCTCCACGAAGGCTGGAGGAGTAGAAGAGGTGTTACGAGATAATCAGGAGTGTCTGTTCGTGGATTATGGCGATGAACAACATCTGGCTGACCACCTATTTCTTCTTTACAGTAATACCGGATTAAGGAAAAGATTGGCAGTTAATGCGAAAGCTATCGCTCAAAAAAAGTTTTCGCTTGAAAAAATGGAAACCGATATGGTCAATTTCTTCAAAACAATTAAACAGTAGAATTTATCCTCATCCCAATAGAAACGGATGAAATATTCAGAACCAAAACGCAATCGGTAACATTCATGAACATTCTCTTCAGCAACTCTATCGGTCGCGACAAATTTGGCGGCGGAGAAAAATGGATGGTAAATGCTGCAAAAGAGCTTTCAAAACGAGGGCATAATGTCGTTCTTGGAAGCAAAAAAAACTCAAAAATCCTCGATTACGCGACAGCTAACGGTGTAAAGACAACGGTATTTGAGATTCGCGGAGATATAAGCCCCCTCAGTACGTTAAAAATTGCGATTTTTCTAAAAAAACATGCCATTGATGTTCTGATATGTAACCTTAATAAAGATGTCAGGGTCGCTGGTTTTGCGGCTCGGCTTGTGAAAACACCAGTTGTTCTTGCCCGCCACGGGATGTTGCTCTGTGGAAATAAATGGAAACATAAAGTTACCTTGACACAATTGGTTAATGGCATCATAACCAACAGCAACACTATCAAGGAATCATACAAGAACTACGGCTGGTTTGATGCCGATTTTGTCAAAGTCATCTACAATGGAATTACCATTCCGGAGAAAATTATTGCAAATGATTTTTCATTACGCTTCCCTGGCAAAAAAATAATTTACAGTGCCGGTAGACTCTCTGAACAAAAGGGATTCACTTATCTGATTGACGCAGCAGCAATCCTGAAAAAAACTCGAACTGACCTCATCTTTGCCATTTCAGGCGAAGGGAAACTTGACGCTGATCTAAAAAAACAGGTTGTAAATGCCGGCCTTGAAGACTCCTTCATCTTTATGGGATTTACTGACAATATCTACCCTTACCTGAAAGGATGTGATCTTTTTGTACTTGCCTCACTCTTTGAAGGAATGCCAAACGTTGTCATGGAAGCTATGGCTATGCAGAAAGCTGTCATTGCTACAGATGTTAACGGAGCCCGAGAACTGATGGTTGATGGCAAAACCGGAATAATCGTTCCGCCAAAACAACCTGAAGCCCTTGCTGATGCAATAGCGAAGATCATCGACAAACCAGAGACCCTTGCAGAGTTCGGCAAATCCGGATATGAACGAGTAACGCGTGAGTTCACCATGAACGCTATGGGCAATAAACTTGAAGAATATTTGCAGCAAAAACTGGTGGAAAAAACAACTGATCTGTGAAACCAAAAAAAAAGAAAAAGAGAGAGCTCCGCCAGGCATTTGCCAGATTTCTGAAGTTCGCTGCTCCCCGAAAAAGTCACCGCAACTCTTTTACAAGGGAGCTTCGCTCCATTGCAATTCTGGCTCAGGACAAGCTTGGCGACTCGGTGCTACTCACACCACTGCTTAAAATGATTGGAGCAAAGTTTTCGAAACTTGAAATTCATATTATTACCTTCAGCAAAGCTTCATACAATTTCATTCGTGCAAATTCCAAGATTTTGGTTAAAATGCCGGTGCAGAAGAACCGCTATTCGCTCCTGAACAATTTGTCGCTCATAAGTTGAAAGAAAAAGCTTTAGGCTTGCCTCTCCCATTGAACACCGCAACTCTTGATTGGAAACAAGCGAATCAAGAGCAGTAAACCACTCCGAAGAGGAGGATGCAAGATAACCACTGACACCATGGAGTACAGCGGCTCGGTTCGCCCCAACATTGGAAGCAATGACCGGCTTACCATGAGCCATGTATTGCAGCAGCTTGAAAGCACACTTTCCTCTGCTCCACTCATCATCGACAAGTGGCATCAGACCGATATTTATTGAATGAAGCCATTGTCCTTCAGCTTCCTTTGACCAAGGGACGAAGTCCCATTGAGTTTTCAACCCCTGAGGCTGTTTACCACTCATAACTGAAAACTTTACTGCTGGATAGCGCTTTTGCAAAGCAAATGTTGCATCATCAATAAGGGAAAGAAAAAATAGATTTAGGTTATTGCCAATCCAGCCTATAGTAATAGTGCCACCTGGACCTGTGCCTGAGAGGGGCGAACAGACTTTGTCAAACGCTGTAGGCACAAGAAATGTTCCGACGGGATTATACCCCTGTGCATAATCCGCAAGTGCCTTACTGCCAGCAAACACCAGAGAAGAACGTTTCAATATAGTATTGAGTCGCTTAACAGTTTGCTTAGATCCAGGCTGCGTCGGCTTAAGCAAACCTGTGAGATAGCTTTCCCGTGCATAAAGCGCATCGTCGTAATCATATACAAGCCGCGACCGGCTTGCTATAAGCGCAACAAAAAAAAGCGAAAGCGGCTTTCTCTGAAGCCAGACATAATCATACTCCTTACTTGCAAGCGCAAGCCGAAGCTTTGCAATATAGCTTTTTCCGGTAATGCTCACCGGATGCATTTCAATACCATACTCCTCCCAAAATGGAAGAAACTGCTCAACCCGGTATCGGTAACTTGCCTGATTTTCAGAAATATGCAGACAGAGAATTTTTATGGCCATAAAAAAACAAAAAATTAAAGCCTTGCCTGATAATAAAACGACTGCAGATACCTTCTGACCGACTTGTACACGAGCTGACGTATCCGGGTCTTCAAAATGTTGTCGAGCTCCCTGCAAAGCCCGCGATCGGCAGAATACTCCTTGATCAACACCTGTATATGTGGAAAAATAAACTTTCTGAAATGAGCATAGTGATCTCCTCTATAAAGCAGGAGAACGCGATTAACAGAATCAAGCTGTAAATTGGTCTGCAGCAGCTTTCTGACTGAAGGCTCCAACAAAGTCGTGCACAGCAGCTTTTTTTCAACCCGGAGTTTGGATTTAAGCATACTCTGCATAGCACGCGATTCATTGGCACCATGACTCCTCCAGACCGAAAGAGCTCTTTGACGATAGCAATAAATCGGAAATCCGGCAAGCGCCACTCTGAGATACATATCCCAGTCATCATGCGGCTGGGCATAAGAATCAAATCCTCCTGCATGTTGAAAAACAGCCTTGTGGACAAGCGGAGTAGATGAATAAATGAAGTTTTCCTCGGCAAGGTGCAGAAGAGCCTTTTCCTGAAATGCTTTCAAAAAATAGATTTTTTGAACCCGCTTTATGATTTTCTTTATCAAAACACCTCGGTGATCGATAATGTCAACCGGTGAGGTAACCATGCAGGGTTCGCTGGGTACCAGGATCATGGCCATCTGCTCCTGCAACTTATCGGGATACCAGTAATCATCCTGGTCAAGAAAAGCTATGTATTCTCCCCTGCACTGCTGAAGAGCAAAGTTGCGGGTCGCAGCTACCCCCTCATTCTGCTTTGAGAACACCCTGATTCGCTGGTCATTAGGAAGGACGCTTCTGAATGTTTCACTCCCGCCATCATTAACCAGAACAAGTTCCAGCACCGGAGAGGTCTGTGAAAGCACCGATGACACTGCTTTTTCAAAAAAATAGAGATCCGGGTTATAGACAGCAATGATTGCTGATACTGATATGAAAGTATTGAATGACTTCGTATCCATGCTCAGGTTGCAGGTAATGATGTTACGTTTTCTTCCATTTTGCCGGAAAACTGAATATCATAAAGATGCTTGTACAGGCCTCCGATCTGAAGAAGCTCTTCATGATTTCCTGACTCAGCCGCCCTTCCACGATCCATGACAATAATCTTGTCTGCATTCCTGATAGTTGACAAACGGTGTGCCACCACAAGGGCTGAGCGATTTTCAAGGGCATGATCAATGGCCTGCTGCACAACCTTTTCGGACTCGTTATCAAGAGCGCTGGTTGCCTCATCAAAAATAAGCAGTTCAGGATTCTTCACCATGGCCCGCGCAATGGCCAGCCGTTGCCGCTGTCCGCCGGAAAGCTGAATTCCCCTGTCGCCAATCAGTGTCTCGTACTGCTCCGGCTTCTCTTCAATAAACTGATGCGCATTCGCCATTTTAGCCGCCACAATGACCCTCTCAGGACCGACTTCGTCATGAGTACCATAAGCAATATTAGCCTTGATGGTGTCGTTAAACAAAATCACCTCCTGACTGACCACACCAATCATGCGGCGCAACTGCTTGAAATCATATTCGCGAATATCCACCCCGTCAATGGTAATATGTCCTGAATCAACATCGTAGAAGCGCAGCAAAAGATCAACCGTTGTCGACTTTCCCGAGCCGGACTGACCAACAAGAGCAACCATCTCCCCTTTCTTGATCTCAAAAGAGACATGATCCAGAATATTGGGAGCATCAGCATCCTTGCTGTATTTGAAACAGACATCCTCAAAACGGATATCATGCGAAAAACCCTTGATCGAACGCGTGCCATTAACGATATCCGGCACAGTATCGAGCAATTCAAACAAACGCTCTGCAGAGACGATACCAACCGCTATCTGGTTATTAACATCCCCAAACTTCTTGATAGGCCCCATCGTTGAATAGAGGGTAAAGGCAAAGAGAATAAGCTCAGAGGAGGTCATCTTGCCCTCAAACACCTGCAACCCGCCAAACCAGAGCACAAGTGCAATAGCTGCCACAAGCAGCGTTTCATTTAATGGTCCTATAATATTGCGAAGCCGTGCTATTTGAATATCGAGATTGCGGAACTCGCGGGTAAAGGCCTGAAAACGTTCGAGCTCAATATTTTCGAATGCGCTCGACTTGATAACCTTGATACCGCTGAATTTTTCCTGCAGCACGGAATTCATATCCCCCATTTTGGTACGGAAACTTCCAGCAAGCCCCTTTACCTGTTTACCAATAATGCGGATCACAAAAAAAATGAGCAGCGAGGTAACCGTTGCAAAAATGGTGAGTTTCCAGCTCAAAACAACAAGAACTGTAACGTAGACAAATACCGAAAACGGGTTTTGCAAAAAATTGACAAACGTTGAGCTGACCGTATCGTTTACCGACTGCACATCATTGTAAACCAGGTTCATCAGGTTGCCAACCCGGTTCTTGTTGAAATAATCAAGGTGCATTTCAATGATGTTGCTGAACACATCATCGCGAAGCTTCTTGGCAGTCTTGGTCTGGATCCTGAAAATGATCTGACCGTTCATGTAAACAAAAAAGTTCTTCAGAGCAAATGCTGAAATCAAGAAAAGGCTGATATTAAGCAGCGTTTGCTCTTTGGTTTCGGCATGGAACGCATTTGCAAATGCATCCGTAACCGAAGCCTTCAGCTTGTCGGTATCAATCCCGTTAATGCTAACCGGGCTAAGACCGCTTGTATTTTTGAAACTTTTTGCTACCAACGGCACAGAGGCGGGATGAATAGGAGCACTGGTTCTGTCGGAGGTAAAGACCGCATTCAGGAGAGGAAGCACCGAATAGATTGAAACAACACCAAGCAGCGAGGTCATCATGCTGACGACGATGACAAGAGCAATTTTTCCTTTTGATGGGGCTAGATAACGCAGTATGCGGACAAACAGCTTCATGCAGATAGAGAAAACAATAGATTAAACAAGAGTGACTGATAACAATGCACAAGGTACTCCATCAGAGAGTTATAAACAAAATTCACTCAAGGGCCCTCACAAGCAAGATATTTTGACACTCTCTTTGGTATGGTATGAAATCAAAATATTCTGCAAACCCATCCAGGAAGAAAAGCAATGAGTCGAAGCAGTGATGAAGGAATCGCGATTGTAAAAGGAAAATACCTTGAGTACTGATGATAGGCAGCAAGGTTGAGGATATTTTTTTTCCTTAACCGCGTCAATGCTTTAAAGGTAAAGACTTCGGATTTAAGCCCGTGATCCATAATACATTTCAGCTTACTGTCGAGAGAATAAGCGGGTGGAAGTGAAAAAATGAAATTTGCCCACCGTTTGGTCCAGATATCAAACGTCAGCGCTTCCCAGCTCTGTTTTTTTGCCCCTGCTATGGCAAGACCCGTCACGGAATAGTGAGGGAACCAATTGATACGAAACGGCTTATTTGCTATATATTCAAGAATAATACCCAACTGCATAAAGTTTGTATCATGATACCGCCTAAAGTCGGCGTTATCCAATAGATGCCTGCTATAAACCAGAGAGCTGAGACAGGTCATGTGCCATCCGATGTCAGAAAGAAGCTTGCTCTGGTCGGTGTAAACCTGTTCCTTAATGTCTGAAGCCCTGCCAGCAACGTTAAAAATAAAAGCATCAAAAGACTCATGCATGACCGATTGCAGGAGTACGGCAATCGCCTCCTCTGAAGGAAGGCGATAAGTATCGCCAAGCAACCAGATGTACTCCGTTTGCGGATAACAGAGCACTTTTTCAAAATTTTCATCCGGCCCTATTGTTACCTCATTCCGGTAATAATGAATAAACGGGTACTCAAGGGAATGCTTTTCGACAACCTCTCTTGTGTGATCGGTTGAACCGTTGTCTGAAATGAAGAGAGGAATTGCCCACTGCTTCAGCATGGGCAAGTTCACTGTCAGGCAGAGATCAAGATACTCTGCCCGATTATAGGTGGGCAGGGCTATGGCAAGCTGAGTATTTTGTTTCATCTAAATTTTAGCCCTGATTATCTTAATTTTCACAAACTTAATTACCTATCAATTTTGATAAGCATTGGGCAAAACATCGGTACTCAACTCAATATCATAAAAACGGTAACCTTATAAAGAAAAGCCAGCCGCCACGGCATCATTATAAAACATCTTTACCGTATCAAGAGAGTACGTATCGAGATCATAATCGACCAACGATAATTTTTTGAGAATATCATTGGTAACGGTAATCACGTGACAACCAATATCATTGGCATGAAAGATATTCAGCAATTCCCGAGGACTTGCCCAAATCAATTCAGCGGATGGAGCAATTTTAAGCTCCTCGACGGCAGCGGCCATCATCGGAACAGGATCACGACCAGTATCGGCAATCCGCCCTGCAAATACCGAAACATAACTTGGAACATCCGGATTGAGAGAAGCAACCACATCACGCACCTGATTCAGCGTCATCAGTGCTGTTACATTCAGTTTAACTTTTTGGGCAGCCAACTTTTTAACGAGAGCATAACAGGTTTCCTGCCTGGTATTGGTCACTGGAATCTTGACGTAAACATTTTCGCCCCAACCGGTAATTTCCATTGCCTGGCGCTCCATTTCGTCAAAGTCATCCGAAAAAACTTCAAATGAAAGCGGTTTATCCTTGATATGGGTAAGAATATCCTTGCAAAATGCCCGATAATCGGTTATGCCCACCTTTTTCATCAAGGTAGGATTGGTCGTTAATCCCTTGATGTAAGGTTTTTCATACATTTCAAGCATGCCGTCTTTATCTGCGCCATCTGCAAAGATTTTAACCTTTAATGTTTCAATATTTTTCATAAGGGGTCTCTCCTAAAATAATTGTAGAGGCTTCTTTTAATGACTTTACGCTAAAAGTGAAAGATTCCGGCTGTTGTTCATCGTATCCGTAATCAATAAAAATAGTTTTACAACCCGCACGCACCCCTGATTCAGTATCCCGCCAGCGATCACCAATCATATAGCTCTCATTGAGATCAATACCATGCATTTGTGCTGCTGCCAACAGTGCCCCGGGCAGTGGCTTGCGGCAATCGCAACCGTCATCGCCATCATGATAACAAGTCCGGAACTCGTCAATAGGCAAACACCTTCCCAAATAATGGTTGATCTCCTCTACAACCGCCTTCGGTGTTGTCCCCCTGGCAACATCGGGCTGGTTTGTCACCACAATCAGCATGAAACCTGCATCATGCAGTGCAGCCAATGCCTCCGAAACACCCGGCAATATTTCAACTTCGTTGATATTGGCTGGTGGATAGGGTTTACCATTGCGAACCATAGCGCGATTAATCACACCATCCCGATCAAGAAAAACAGCCTTTCGCATCTATTTAACGGTAGATTCCCACTTGGTCTGATTGGCCTTCAGCTTGGGATGTGAAACAAGAAGATGCCAGATCACAGCCTGAAAGGCCTCTGAATGCGGCGTTATATTATCAGGGTTCACGGTCGGCACGATTACACAGGCATCAGCGACCTGCGCGGTATAACCACCATCACGCCCAACCACTCCAGCCACCTTGGCCCCTACTGTTTTGGCATATTTGAGAGCTTCAACCAAATTCGGACTGATATTTTTTTCCAGATTACCGCCCCCGACGGAAAAAATAAAAAGCGCATCTTTCGGAGAAAGCTTGCTTGTTTGCAGCCAACCCGCAAAAATCGTTGCCCAACCCTCATCATTGGTACGCGCAGTCAGCTCAGAAACATTATCTGTCGGAGCATAGGATTCAATCCCCACAATCTTTCGAAAATCGTTTACTGCATGAGAGCAATTACCTGCACTGCCGCCAACACCCAAAAAGAAAATCCGGCCACCCTCTGCTTTTACCGTAACCAACAAATCAGCCATTTTTTCTATGGCACCAACATCAAGGCTACGAATAATTTCCAGGGCCTCATGTAAATGCTGAGCGGTATAACTCATGTTTTTTCTCCCTTTTGAAAATAATTAACGGTTTCCTCCAACCCCTTAAGCGATCCAATCTCATAAAAACGCTCAAACACTTCATACCCTGCCAAATCGCCCTGAACTGAGAGATTGTGATAAATATCAGCCAAATCAAACGGCTCATCAAGCGGCACATCTTTTAAAACGACAGCAGATACAATCCCAAGTCCGTAGTCAATATAAGCCATCTCAGGGATGGGATTGCGCTTATTATACTCTATAAGAATGCCATCCAAAAACAATACATTGCTCTTGTCCCACAAATCCCCATTACGGAGAACCGTCATCAATGCAGGCTTGCAACTATGAATAAAAGATTTTTCCACTTTCCTGAAATCTATGGGCAAATAGGAATCTCCATAAAAAACAAAAAACTGTTCCCCCAATAATGGAAGAGCCTGCCTTAATGCACCACCAGTCCCCATTAACTTTGGACCATCCCACGAGTAGGTAACCTTCAGCCCAAAAGATGAACCATCACCCACCAGTGCTTTCACCTGTTCACCAAGGTAGCCAATACACAGGATGACGTCGGTAATGCCTTGGTGTTGAAGGTAGTCGAGTTGACGAACAATAAATGGTATTCCTGCAACGTCGACAAGCGACTTGGGAATCGTTTCAGTAATCGGATGCAACCGTGTTGCCAACCCCCCCGCAAGAATCGCTACCGGCAGCATCAGGAGGACATCATTACTTTGCTCCCTTCAAAATCGAAACGGAAGCGAACCTCTTCCAATCCGGCATTGGCCATTGCCGAGCGCAATTTGCTCCTGTCACGAGCCATAAACATCAAAAATCCTCCGCCCCCTGCTCCTACAAGTTTCCCTCCAACGGCACCGTTGTTCATACCCAGCTCATACCACTCATCAATCTGAGGATTGCTCATACCTCCCGAACGACGCTTTTTATGCTCCCAATGTTCATGCATCAGCTCACCAAAAAGAGTGGTATCGCCATTTTCCAGAGATTCTTTGCTGAGATAACCTAAATCCTTGACATAGTGCAGGTTATTGAGCATATCCTCGTCGTTTTTCTGAGACCGTACCTGCTGGTCTTTGAGAATGCCGCTGGCACTGCGCGAAAAACCGGTAAAAAACAGCAACAAGTTGTCCTCAAGATCAAGCAGGGTATCCATACTGATATCCAGGGGCACAGCAGTCACTTTGTCATCTTTATGGAAGGTAAAACAGGTAATTCCTCCAATGGCCGCGATGTATTGATCCTGTTTGCCAATGGGTTCACCAAGGCGATCAATTTCAATATGGCACGCCAATTCAGCAAGCTCTTCCTGATGTAGATGGCGCTTACGGTGAGTATACAATGCTTTCAACAAGGCTGTCGTAAAACTGCCGGAAGAACCAAGGCCAGTGCCAGCCGGGATATCCGCAAGCGTTGTAATTTCAACCTGAGGCGTTCTGAATCCAAGCATGTCGAGTGCTTCACGAATAATCGGATGCTGTACATCAACAATCTTGCTGACCTGCTCAAGTTGCGAATACTTGAGATAGATCCCCTCTGTAAACGGTCGCATAACCGTGACATAGACATACTTGTCGATAGCAGCCGATACCAAAAACCCTTCATTGTTCCGGTAATATGAGGGCAGATCAGTACCACCACCACCCAGTGTAATGCGCAAAGGACTACGCGCAATGATCATAACCTGACTCCTTGTAAATTTGCTGAATTATCTTAAGCGCTTCATAAGCATCATTCAAACCTGCAGAGGGTGTGCGATTCAAACGAATATCCTCATAAAACTCAGCCATCTCCACCATCCAGGAGTCATCCCCCATCGGGTATTCCCAGGAAGTGGTTTCCGGAGGCCCCATTTCCGGAAGCATCTTGTAGTAGGTCAACCGTTCCACACCATAGCTTCCTCCCAGGCCGGAAATATCAAGCTTGCCTGCCCTACCATAAATCTCCATCGAAAAAAGGTTCTTCCACTCGGTGCACGAAGCATGAAGAAAAGCGACCTGCTGCTTCTCTGTCTTGAGCATCATAAAACCATTATCATCGACCGGCATATCCCAGTAATAAGTGTGGGCAAAACCCTGCACCTCAACAAACTCGCCGAGAAACCAACGCGAAAGGTCAATTAAATGAGGCCCCTGGTCGATCAACTCACCACCACCGGAAAGCGCAGGATTTGCCCGCCACTCCCTGTCGTAACCAATCCGGGCACCGTGACCATAGCGAGCCCGGATAAACATCAGCTCTCCCAACTCACCAGAATCAACAATCTCCTTTGCCTTGCGCAACGCACGGTGATAACGATGATTAAACCCTACATGCACTTTCACATTCTGCTTTTCAGCGGCTGCAATGGCCGGCTCAAGTTCAGTCGCCGAACGTGCAGCAGGTTTTTCTACCAGAACATGCTTGCCGGCATTGATCGCTGCCAGCGTAATCTCTGCCAGCGAATTATGCAGCGTAGCAATAACCACGATATCCACTTCCGGCAACTCAATCAACTCGTGCCAGTCAAGAAACGCCTTGGCACCCGACCCTTTTGCAAGATATTCAGAACGGGTGATATCAATATCCGCACAAGCCACCAGCCGTCCTCCGCTTCCCAACGCTTTTGCCCGTTTTTGGCCAATAATGCCACAGCCGACAATCCCGATCCCATATATTCCCTCAACACTGCTCATTTATCCCCCCAGGTAAAGCCTCTATCCCGCCCGACTATACGGCGCAGGGTATAAACATCACTCGATGACAGATCATCAACATGTTCAGGCCAATGCTCCCAATCATCCCAAACCGCACTTATGAGCTTGCCGGTAATACCATCGCTCTCCGCAGAAGCTAAAAACAAAGCAAGATCAGCACCCCGGTCAAGCGGAGCTCCACCTGACTCTTTTTGCTTTACAGCCCGATCATAAAAAGCCTGCCCTACTTTTTTCGGACCAGCTTCAAGAACTTCATCAAGCATCCTGGTATTCAAGGCGCCAGGAGCAACCGCATTAACATCAATACCCGTACCCCTGGCCTCTTCAGCCAGAGTCTCGGCAAATCTCACAATTGCCGCCTTAGACGTTGCATAGGCACTGATTCTTGGCAATGGGTTTGTTGCTCCACCACCGGAAAGCTGAATCACCTTTCCGTACCCTTGCGCTTTAAAATGCGGCAGAAGAGCCCGACACATCAAAATGGAACCGAACACGTTAATCTCGATTGTCTTGACCCATTCAGCCCAATCGACCGACTCAATCTCACCTTTAGGCCCATAAATACCAGCGTTATTCACAAGAATGTGGCAACCACCGAGCCTCTCGAGCGTCTCTTTCACAAGAGCCTGCACTTCAGCCTCAACAGAAACATCCATTGCCATGGCAATGACCTTTTGGCCAGGCTCTGTTATTTTGAGAAAATCAGCCTCAACTTCATTCAACAGCGCCGCATTTCGGGCACATAACATAACATCAGCCCCGGCCAGCACATATTTTTTAGCGATTGACAAACCAAGTCCCTGATTTGCGCCGGTAACTATGGCAACCTTACCTGATAAAACTTTTTGCATGAATCAAACTTTGTTAGTCAAAGAGGTTCCTACTGCGATATATTTTAGCCCAAAAGCGGCAACCACCTTGAGCAAGTGCCTGTTGGCATCAATCACAATCAAATCAGGCTTTACAACCGAAAGAAGGTTCTCTGCTGCCTCGCGAAACTCTGGCCATTCGGTACCTATTACCAGCGCATCTGCATCGACCACCGCATCCAGCGCTTTTACGTGGTTTACCACTCTATCTGTCCATCGATCTGGTAATTGTTGAACAACCGGATCATGCACATGCACAAGAGCACCCTGCTCAATCAACCAGTCGCAAAGCTCCACAGAAAGAGAACGGCGTAACGTATCGGTACCAGGCTTGTAGGTTAACCCCCATACCGCTACCAACACCCCTTTCATTTCGCCAAAATTCTCAAGCAACTTTCGACGCACCCAATGTTTATGTTCATCATTACTAGATCGAACCGAAGAGAGCAGCGGGGTCAGTAACTGTTTTGCACGGCATGCAACACCAAGAAACTCAATATCACGTGCCAATGTCCCTCCGGCAAAAGGACCGCCTGGAGACAAGTAAGCTTTAGGCCCAATACGCTGTTCACTCTTTAAACCTCGCTCAACCTCCTTGGCATCAGCTCCAACCGTCTCACATATTGATGCAATCTCATTGGCAAACGTTACGGATGTAGCCAAAAATGCATTGATTGCATGCTTTGTCATCTCGGCCGACTCGACAGACATCCATTCTATCCTGTCAGTTATTGGCAATAACAATTTTTCCAACTTGCAACGATCATCATCACTACGAATGCCGACCACTATTCGATCTGGATTCAAGAATACATCAAGAGCTTTGCCCAGTCGGAGGTTTTCGGGAGAACATGCAAAGCTGAGCTGTTTTTCAGCCAGATTTTCCAACACAAACTCTTCAAGCTTGCGAATTGAGCCTACGGGCAATTGGGAGGAAACCAATACAATTGTCCCATCAGCCAAGAGAGGCAAAACACTCTTGATCTGATTTAGAACAAATTCAACATCAGCCTGATCATCATCATCAACAGGAGTATCAAATGTAACCCAAAGCACTTCCGCACCGGCGAGCGCATCTGCTCCGTCAGTTGAAAATCGAAGCCGCCCCATAGCTATTTCTTCAACTATCAGTTGATCAAGAGCAGGTTCATAAATTGGCGCCTTCCCTTGGCTTAACCTATCAACAATTTTTTGATCTATATCCAACCCCACCACATCATGCCCAATAGATGCAAGACAGGCCGAAGTTACCGGACCCAGATGCCAAAGACCTTGTACACATACTTTCATGATCAACTCCTCGCGTCAAATACCCATTCATTACTGCGTAAAAACTCTACTGTTTTAATAACACCTTCACGAATACCGATTTTTGGAGTCCAGCCTAACGACTGAATCTTCCGGGTATCAAGAAATATGAAGGGATTATCCCCAATCCAGCCACGGTCTCCACCTGAATATTGCAGTTCAGGCTTAGCACCAAGCTCATCACAAATCCAGCCAACAGAGTCGTTCACTTCGCAATAGCCGTCAACACCAAGATTGAAGATGTTAACCTTATCGGAAGCCTTGTTCATTGCCAGCAGGATCGCATCAATACAATCCTGAACATATAGGTACGATTTACGTTGCTTGCCATTGCCAAGCACCGGCAGGCATGAAGGATCAGCCTTTAATTTTTGATAAAAATCAAAAACATGCCCATGGGTATAACGCTCACCAAGGATAGATACGAAACGGAAAATCCATGATTGAAACCCAAACCCCTCGCAGTATGCCGCAATCAATCCCTCGCAAGCAGCCTTGGAAGCACCATAGAGTGAAGTCTGGATAGGAAAGGGCCCATCTTCAGGCGTTGGCACAACCGGTGACTCGCCATATACAGACCCTGTAGAAGAAAAGGCAATTTTCTTTATCCCGTTGGCACGCATGGCCTCAAGCACATTATAAGTAGCAATCGTATTCTGCTCAAGATCCCTGCGAGGATGCTCAGTCCCAAAACGGACATCAGCATTCGCTGCAAGATGAAAAACTGCGTCATTACCGGCTACCGCTATTTTCAGTGCATCAAGGTCCAAAAGATCAATTTCAATCAGCCGAAAATTCTGATGTGCCAATGCCTTATCAAGAAATTTGCGTTGGCCAGTTGAAAAGTTATCAACACCAGTCACCTGATGACCATCAGCCAGCAGACGATCAACCAAGGTACTACCAATAAAACCAGCACAACCGGTTACAACATAACAACTCATGCATTCTCCTTGATTTTAAATACCCAATATCGTGATAACAGATAGCTTATCAACGTTGTTAAAATTACTGCTACACATACGCCGAGATAAGATGAAAGATGAAATCGTTCAACACAAATACCAACTATAGAAATCGTAATAGCATAATTCAACGACCAAACCGTGAGATATCGAATAAGTTGACGTTCTCGTCTATCTTTTGCTGCCCTAAAAGTAAAATGAATATTTGTAAAAAAATTAAAAGCTGACGCTAATAAATAAGCAATACTAATCGCCAAGACATAGTACATATTAAAAACTGCCTGACTAACCCACATAACAATGAAAAAAATTATTGTGGCTGATCCTCCCACTAATCCAAATTTATAAAAAATGAAAAAATTATCTCTTATTTTAAAATCAGAAATATTCATATATAACTATTTTATTCATAAAGGCTTACGCGCAGTTACAAGCATTCTAATCCCAAATGGCAACGAAATTTCAGATAAATATTTTGACTCAATATTCATTGCGAACCGAACCAAGCCAATACCTGAAGCCTGAACCGCCTTTTCTTGTACAACATCTCTTTTTGTCCGAATAGAAATCATTCTATTCAACAGTTTAGAAATAAAAAAAGCAGGAAACATAAGAAAACCAAGATGCGATTTTCTGTAAATAATGAATCCGGTAATACTCAATTTTTTACGAAGCTCCGAAACCGAATAACGCCTAAAATGATGCCATTTTAGATCATAAGAGTCATACAGGCTCGGACCGGCTGGCACCTCAAGGACAAGAGAACCACCCGGCTTCAAAAGGTTATATGCTTTTTGCAAAGCTTTGACATCGTCATCAATATGTTCAAGCACATTTAACATAACCAATACATCAACACTCTTGTCAGGTAAAGGACATTGGAGCAAGTCAAAACGCATCAAAGGAATACCAGGTAAACTCTTTGCCAACCTAAAAAGTGGCGATTTAACAACATCAACACCAAGAATAACAGCTTCCGGGAAGTACTTTGTCATATCAGATATCAAAAAACCAGACGAACATCCGATCTCCATGATTACGGCATCTGCGGATGGCATTACATGTTTCACTTGTAGCAAAGCATCATGCCGCGACGCAAGATCAATTGGATGTTTGTCTCCTGCAACTTTTTCATGAAGTGCAGTAAGATCATCCGACCAGCCAGCAAAATTCTCACTGTATTCCAGCACCGGAGTACATTGGTCATCAAACACGAAATTAAATCCATTCCATTTTGGAGGATCTAAAAACCCGGTAGGTGTAGGTAACTTAAAAGGCAGTATCACGATTATATAATGAAGCTCACCGCCGCAAACCGCGAGGTATCTGTGTATAGAAGAAATGAGCTAGTTTTCACCGCAAGCGGTGGGGAATTCAACACTGAGAGATTAAAGACTTTTTATAGTGGTATTATCATGAATTACATTAGCACGTAAAGTCGGTTCTTCACCAGTAACTATCGAAAGAATTTGATTTTTAAGTTGTTTTAAACTTACTGCCAAAACATTCCATAAACCAAAGTGAGTAACTAACCCCCAAACCTTAGATGGAGTTGAATGAATTATAAACAAAGCAACTCTTTGTAACTTAATAAGATCAGATGGCATCATTCCATTTACTTCCATAACGCCACCGGCATAACGAGAATATTTTGTAAAGTCTGCGTCCAACAACCTCAAGCCATGCATATTTTGTTCTGCCAATAATGCCAGTTCTGTTCCAGGATAAGGAATTGCGATGGCCATAGGCGCGTAGCGTACTTCAGGTATAGAACGAACAAACCACGCTGTTTTGAGAATACTTTGACGTGTATCACCGGGATTACCCATCATTGTACCGCACATGGTAGAAATTTTTAATTCACCGCATAATCGAAATGCCTCTCGCATATCCTGTGGGTTAACCTTTTTCTTCATCAATGTGAGCACATGTTCATCAGCGCTCTCCACTCCAAAGCCAAGTCGAACTAAACCTGCTTTTTTAAGCAGCACAAGCAATTCTTTATCAATCAAATTGGCCCTAGTCTGACCCTCCCAAGTAATTTGAACTTTACGATCGATAATTTCATTGCAAATATCGACTATTAACTTGCGATTTAATGTCAAGGTCGAATCTAACGTCATAAAGTGATTAATTCCAAACCGTTCTTGCACTATAACCATCTCATCCACTACGCTTCTGGGTGATCTTTTCCGTAGTTGTGAACCAGTGTTTAACGGCTCTGAACAAAAAACGCATTTAAATGGACAGCCTCTGGTCAGCTCAATAGTTGCCACCGGGATTGATCCCCGACCTGGAACCTCAAACACATAGTTTTTCGGATCAGCTTTATGTCGTGCTGGTAACGGCAAAGAATCCAAATCCGTGGTAAAAGCGCGTCCTGGATTTTTCACTATTTTTTTATCGTCACTGTTTTTCCAAATCAAACCATTAATCAGACTAAAGTCAGTTATCTCAGCTTCCAATGCATCCATAAGTTCAACCATAGTATTATGGCCTTCTTGAACTACCAAGAAATCAAACTCAGGATAAAACGCATGCTCCTTTAACGCACTAATGTGAGGCCCGCCAACGACGATTGGAATGTCAAAATGAGTGCGTAATTCTACAGCATAATCTCGCACAATATGAAACACTGGCGTGCTCGCAGTTAAACCAATGATATCCGGCTCAAAATCTGCTACACGTTTCCTCAACTCATCGAAACTTAAGTTTTCGACTTCTAAGTCGATTATATCAGCAAAATGACCTGCTTGTTCAACAGAAGCAGCAATGCACATAAGACCTAAAGGTGGATAGAACGCGAAACGCTTAGCAACACTCTTATATTCATGAGATGATGCATTCGACCATGGAGTCTGGATCAAAACAAGTTTCATATATCAACACCATTAAAATTGTTAAATTGTTTATAAATCTCTATTTATTTGAGGTTACTTAACAAGAAAGCTATCTATTTATTTACAAAATTAATTTTTCGATCTATGATGTACATAGGTCGCTGCTTTACTTCATCATAAATCCTTCCAACGTATTCCCCAATCAAACCAAGGCCAAGTAACTGAACACCTGAAAAGAAGCTCACTACCAATACCGTTGTAGAAAGCCCGGGAGTTAGTTCTAAGCCTATCACTTTCTGAAAAACATACCAGATTCCTAATAAAAAACTTAATCCCGCCAATATAAACCCGGTAATCGACATTAAAAACAACGGCCTTGAACTGAAACTGATCAAGCCGTTCAATCCGATCTTGAATGAACCGGTAAGGCGGTTATAGTTGCCCTTGCCAGCAAAACGTTCATCACGGTCATACTCAATAAAGGTCTGTTTAAAACCGACATATGCCACCAAGCCGCGCAGAAAACCATGACTCTCATTCAAGCTCCGCAACTCTTCAATCACGCGCCTTGTCATAATACGAAAATCACCTGTATTTCTGGGAATCTGCACGTCACTCAGTTTATTGATAACTGAATATCCAACATGAGAAATAACACGCTTGATCATCGTTTCACCCTTGCGTGAACGGCGCTGTGCATAAACCACCTCGTAGCCCTCTTTCAGCTTTGAATACATCTGCTCTATAAGTTCAGGCTGATCCTGAAGGTCTACATCAATCACCACACAAGTTTCACCAGTACAGGCAAGAATTCCGGCCATGGTTGCTGCTGGCTGTCCGAATCGTCGGGAGAAGACCAGCAGCTTGATGTTCGGGTTACGAGACAATTCACTCATTATTACCAGTTCTGTATTGTCTGGTGACGGGTCCAATGCAAAAATAATTTCATAACTAATATTCAAAGACTCAAATACTTTTTCAACACGAGTTAAAAAAGGCAGAATACTACTCTCTTCTTTATATACTGGCACAACTAATGACAACACTGGATTTACATGAGATGAAATAAGCATAATTATTCTTTTAATGCGATTCTATATTTACAGACCAGAAAAAGTAATAAACCAAAACTATTTTAGGGGATTTTATACAAATTCAAATCCAAATCATGTCCATCAACAACCTTAATTAATACACATCGGATATCCATCCCAAAAGGGTCACGAGCTTTAGTTAATAGTAGCCATTTAATGCCATTTTTTTTCAATATCTTACATCCTGCTATCCTAGCTTTATCAATATTTGACCGATCAATTAAATCGAAAGACTTGACAAGAGCATTGGTTTTAGGGTAATCATACCAATCAAGTTCATACAAATTATTTGTGGAATCTATAAATACCTTATCTTGGACATATGACATTAGTACCCCTTCACCGTCACTTATTTTTAAATTTACATCTCGATAAAATTCGCACCTTTTTGTCCACTTGTCCTCGCTACCTGCAAAATAGCCGTTTTTTACCACATACTCCCCAAAAACACTTGGAGATATAATAATCATTGGAGTATACAATGCGCTTACCAAAATAATGACAATAACACCAACATAATCTTTTTTTGGACCCGAGTTTCTATATATTAATAAAACCACTAAAACAGATTCTGCCACAATAACAGAATAAAGATACCTGTGCTGCAAACCTGTAAATGCACTGGCAAAAAGAAAACCAAGAACAGAAACGAGAAAAAGAATATAAACGCCTCTATCAATGACAAGATAATTTCTCCTTATATTAATAGCCATCATCTTCACTACAAAACAATAAAATAAAATACATATTAAAGTTAAAAATACCGGTCCATAATAACGCAGATCAGATGCATAAAAATTTTTAATACCATCATATTTATTGACTAATAAATCAAAATAATTATATAATGATACACCACCAGGAACCCTATACTTATCAGCCACTATGCCCGTAATATCAAATAAAGGACTTTTAATATTAATGTTACCAGCAGGAAATGTTGGGTTTCCGCTAATAATATAATTCCGTAAATAGACAGGCGCAATTAACAATAAACCAACGCCCGCTCTCCAAATGTAATTATACGTTAAAATATTTGCTCTAAGCTCAGGGTCTTCAATTATCTTTATAAGAAAATATGGACCAATAACTATAAAAGATTTAGGTGACACAGCTAAAAGTGCTGAGAAAACAAGCAAATCATTATGCCTTATCTTTTTGCGAGTCAAAATGTCCCCAACAACAATAAACGTAGAGATTACTAAGGCATAATCACTATTATTACCCGTCACCTCGCCATACATATACCCAGGAATAAAAGCATATAACAGCAAACACATCAAAGCGATACCGCCCCTTCTTATAAACGGTCTGTTATATTTATAAAACAACAAAACAGATGATATATACAACCACGCATTAAAGTTCTTCCATGCAAATATCTTATCAATTAGCTCATTATGTGAAAACAGCCAATATAAAGAAGTCAAGTATCCCAAATTATGTATCGACATAAAAGTCAATGTGGCAGGCAAGTTGACTCCTACTATGGAATGATCTTTAATGACGCTAACCTTTGGTACCCATAGAGTTCCATTTAAATCATCCCAAACAAAGCTATAAACAAATGCCCCAAATAACATAACACATACAAATAAATATAAAGTAACACGTTCATAATACGCGTATTCTATAGAATTTCTTTTAGATATAAGATCTTTTTTAGTAAAGATCAGTAAATAGGATACAAAAGATAAAACTATCGCTGTAAATATAATTTCATAGTAAACACTTATACTAATCCAGGGGATTAAATTCGGAACATTTAAAAAGACTGCTAGCACCCCGTAGATAAATGCAAATTTCTTTAAATCGCCAACATATATATCAAACAAAATATATACTATCATCAAAAAAACAATAGTTATCGTCGTAACTAAATCTCCACGAAAATAAAGATGACATATTGCCGCAAGGATCATCAACCATGCAATGCCTAAACTGGTTCGCTTTCTATCTATCAGTCCAACCAGCGCTGACAAAAGAACGCCAACAGTAATTATAACAAGATTTGTTAAAAGTTGATCAAATGTTATACCAGCATCTGACATATAATGCTTATAAAAAATCGCAACCCAATAAACTACAAGCACTGATATTACGGCATGTATTATTGAAATAAGTTTATTTTTATTGCTTATACCATAAAAAGAAATAATACTGAGAATTATAAGCGCACTAACTCCTGCAATATTGCCAATTGTTTTAGACGGGATTTTATAATAGCATCGTGCCTTGAGTTTGAAATTTTTTATAATACCTGAAAACTTGCGTGAATTATCAAACCCTTGTCCAACAAGAATTCGGGATAATTCTATACAATTCGGATCTATAGCGCGTCTAACTGCCTGACCATCAATATTAATATTGATGACAGTACCGTTTTTGATTTGTATTGCGACATTATGATAGACTGCTGTATCGATCTCTGCATGATCGATCAAGACAATTGAAGTCAAAACCTTGTTATCCCTGTCCCCGCTGTTATATATCAGTGCAATAACACCACTTTTCTTTGACACTTCCATTCTAAGACCATTATTCAGATCAGCCGTCTGGAAAATATTCTCATATTCAGATTTTAGACCATTTTCAGGCATCTTAAAAAGAAAATTGATTTGAATATCCACTTTAGAAGTCGGGTCTACAGCTAACTCACCAATTGCCTTCTCGTATATATTTATTGATCTTATGTCATAATACTGCTTATCAAAAACGATATCTTTTGATTTAAAACTAAACGCTTCAGGATAGACCTTAAAAGATATAAAAATGCTAATAAAGATCATTGCAATAATTACGAGCACTTTCATAACACCTCTACCACTTAAATCAATAATCTTCATACATTTTTATAAGATAAGCGCTCATTAAAAAGTCATTACGTAATCCTTCCCAAAACCGTCCAAGATTTTCCAGACATCTTCTTCAAGGGTTTTGACATTTCGCGTCTTGAATTCCATCAATTCATACTTCACTTTGTGCCAAAATTTTCCATGTGATTGAGTTCTGCACTGTAAGATGGCAGGAAATAGAGTGTCAGCTCTTTTTGAGCCAACAACATTAATATCAGATGAACTGCTTTCCCTTTTCAACCAAATAAGTGTAAGTTTCCGGACAATTCAAAGCGTTTTCTACGCATTACTCGCGGTACCAACGCTCATGTTTACTTCGCACTCTTCCTTTAACCAGGCCACCATCGCTGGGGCTGTCAGCTTTTCCTGCTTCGCCATAATCTTGATCGGTTCCATGTGAATTGTATTCAGTTTCGAAGGTGCGCCGCTTCGATGCACGTCATAAAAAAAAGCAAACCCTTTTGATAACCTCTTTATACGTCAGTCACAAACCTTATCGATATTCAGGTCTTGCAAAGCCACTATGGCCTTTGCTCTCAACCCATCATCAAAATACAAAAATGTTTGAGCCCGAGGATGTGCTCTCCAATTACTACCTTTTTCCACAACTTCTTGTATCTTTGAACGAGGGGCAGGTGTCTCTGTTTACTTTCTTGCCCCTATTTTAAGGAAATATTTCTTGTCGGCATCTTACCTGCATCACGAATTACTCTCATCGTTATCGAAATTAATACGCTCAGCCTCAAAAACTCGAGGCCTCGCAAGAACATGGGTATATATCGCTCCAACATATTCGCCAAGAATTCCGATAAAAAAGAGCAAAATACCAAACAGAAAGTAATTACTTATCAAAAGAGGTGCTATTCCTGCCTGAAACGTATTCCAGAACAGAAGTTTGCCAATAAGAAATCCAAACCCCGCAAGAAAACTGATAAAAGCCATCAAGAAGCCGATAAATATTGAAAGTCGTAATGGAACTTTTGAATTATTGATAATCCCAAGAATCCCCATATCATAAAGGGTATAGAAATTGTTTTTTGTGAACCCCCTCTCTCGCCTCGGCTGAGAATAAGGAATCTGCACTACTTTGAAACCAATCTCTGCTATGATGCCTCTGAAAAAGGGATATGGGTCTGGAATGTTCTTAAGTATAGTAATGATTTTTTTGTCGTACAAACCAAATCCTGTATAGTTTTGTATGATATCGACATCTGACAACTGTTTAAGCAAACCGTAATACAGCTTCCTTACCCTGAACATCAGCGGATGCTCCTTGCTCTCCTTTTTTACAGCAACAACAATATGAGCCCCCTCCTCCCAATATTTGACAAATTCTGGTATCATTTCAGGAGGATCCTGTAAGTCTGCAACAATGGATATAACCGCATCACCTTCAGCCTGTATCAGTCCATGATACGGAGAACGTATATGACCGTAATTACGTGAATTAACGATAACTTTGACATTTATGTCCCTTGCTGCGATGTTTTTAAGAATCTTTACGGTATTGTCCTCAGAAGCATTGTCAATGAACAAATGTTCGTAAGAATAACTTGAGAGCTCGGTATTAAAAATTGCCTTAACTCTGCGATAAACCTGTTCAATATTTTCCTCTTCATTATAACAAGCAGTACATACGGTGATCAACTTGGTCATCTTATTCATGGTAGTATTTTTTTATAAACTGACATAAGACGACCAGACTCAACGAGTTGATATCTATCAGAAACATTGTAAAAAATCATTGCAAGGAGCTTCAGCCTTTCTGCTCTCCAGACAGACTCTTGATGCAGGTATCCAAGACCGAAAAGACTGGAAGGTATGATATCGGTATTATAATTCCTGTTTATGTCGCTATCCACATAAATATATTCAGGCCGTAATATTTTGATCGTCTCAATAGATTTCTGTAACTCTTTATCTGTAATATTATACCACTTAAGATCATGAAAAGGCATAATGGTCGATTTATGAGCAAGAAATGGCAATAAATTATCATATTTCGAGATTATACAAATAGATGACGATGATCCGTTATATTTATTTATTAGTGAAATAGCCTCACTAAAATATATAGGATTAACAGTAGACTCGATTTTAGCCCTATCGAAATCCCAGTTATATGTTTTATG
The DNA here is from genome assembly GCA_903865705.1 of uncultured Chlorobiaceae bacterium. GTDB lineage: Bacteria > Bacteroidota > Chlorobiia > Chlorobiales > Chlorobiaceae > Chlorobium. Next base: position 8,959 of record CAIPKT010000145.1, on the reverse strand, counting down.
ATTTACAAATATTTTTTCATACCGAGATTTTTCTCTTAACACCCTTGATGCTGAGTCTATATACATGATGAAACTCAGGATAATCACCGACCCATAAATGGCATATTTCAATCTCATCTTACGCCAAAAAGTCCCAGATAAATCATATAGATACATAGCTATTACAAGCACATAAATATGTGATCTTGCAACTAATCCGTTCTGATCCGCATGCCATACGTAATATAACACCAATCCCTGGGCGTATATAAATAAATATAACTTAGGGAGGTACTGACTGAATCTTTTGTTTTTCATATCATAAAGCAATACAGCATAAACTGTTATAAGAATGGTAAATATTATAACAACAGCCTCTTTAGATATTGGAAATCCTATCACTCCCTTCAGGTAATATACTGCCAGGTCTCCTTTAGAAGAAAAATGAGCATATAGATATAAGCTTTCGATGAAAGACAAAATAATCATTATAATCAACCCTGGCTTAAAGTCAAGTCTAATGAACGAATAAACGATTATTGATACGATGACAGCCACGTAAATCATTATACCGATCTCAGGATTCATAAATACAGAAAATACTCCCATCTGTAACGCTAATAAAGCATATATCAACTTATTATATTTTTGATACCGATGCAGGGCGAACAATATAGAAATATCAAAAAAGTTCCTCCATGGCGAATTGCCAGGTGCAAGAATTAAAAACATATATAAGTGAGAGTTGAGGACGAAAACAGACAACAGGAATATCATCAGCGCCAATAACTTATCCTCAAAAACAGACAGTAGGATTAAGGCATATACCAAATAATAGGCTACATAAATGATTCCGTTTAACTTAAGCCAATTATCTATTGAGATGCCCCCAAGTTTTTTCATTAGCAATTTAAATACCAGAATATTACCTATTCCGTACTGAGCCTTAATCCCGGAATAGGGTTTGCCAATTTCTAGATCTGATACTGGGTTCAGTATAAATCCATGATGATGTATCATGTATCTATCTAAAATCTGCCAATGAAACTCGAATGCGTTATCCGAAAGATACTGGATCTCTTGTTTGTTGTATTTCGACGTCCTTTCGGTCGACACATCTTTCTTGATTTTATTCTCATCGTTAATTGCATAGATTTTCTCGCTCCCATACAATTTAAGATCTTGTAATTTAAGAACCCCGTTAAGATAAAGCCTTGAATCATGCCGATTGTAATAGATCAGAGAATCATTAACTTCCGGGCTTATGACATCATGTTCGCCTATTACGATATTTATGAAATTCCTTTGCTCATCAGTTTTTTCGATATCCCATTTATTCGTTACTCCTTTCAGGAAATGCTGATTCATGTATGTTGAGTTATCGACAAAACTGCCACCTATCTTCGTGTATTCCGGAATGTTGTAAAATTCATTGATAATCTTAGGTCTGCCCCATATATGATTCGAAAATACGTATGCGACCTGACAGACCAACAACATCATAACCATCGTTACAACAGATAATGAAATTGCCCGCCAACTCATCGTATTTTTCATAAAACCAGCCACCTTCGGACCATACATGTTCAATAATGTGTAAAGCAACACATAAGACAGCACAAAAACCCTTGGCTTTAGATCATTTATGAATGAAACAGCAAGGATCGGCAACACAATCATATGGAAATAATGGATGCCATTATGCCACCTAAACTGAAGACTCAACGAAGCTCGAGCTAATGAACGCAAGGTGCTTGTACAGGGTGTTCTGGTGCGAGCTACCACGTTAATAATATAAATCAAGAAAAGAAGCGATGCACCTATAAGATATCCGAGCAGTTCATTCGGCTTATTTCTGTTAAAATAGATCGCGACACCACTATACAAATCATCGCTGATATCGCTTCCACTTTGAGCACCGAGAACAGAATAAACAAGAAACAAGGCATTCACTGTGAGAAGCAGCAGGTAGATCGACCACCTTACGTTACTCTTTATGTTCATGCATTTTGAAAGTAAACCTCTTGTGAAAAATGTAACTGCTTATCACAGTCAAAAAAACAATCAATCCCTGAGCGATGTATACATTAAGTAATAGTATGCCCATAAGCACAGGAAGAAGAATAAGATTGGCCACATATGCTCCGCCGTAGATCACATAAAAGCGCATATACTCTTTTAACACGTTACCTCTTGTCCTAAATACTAAGGCCTTGTAGCCGATGAAAGCATTGGTTATGCTTAGCACATAACTGATTGTGAGAATAACCGTGGAGTTGAACCTTTGCGACAAAAAAAAGTAGAAGATGGAAAAGGACGCATAACCAAACAGTGTGTTCCATCCGCCGACGATAAGGTATGTGATTTTAGTCCGATGTTTCATTATCACTTCCCTCATGATTATTACCTCACTACCCTGATGTTGTTGATAAATTCATCCTGCCTAACCGCTTCAAGGTCAAGGCTAGAAAGGTTCTTTGAATAATACTCATATAACGATTCAATCGCGCTAGAGTGCGGTGTGAAATCGACAGGACACTCTTCAATAATCCGCCTGTTTGATGAGGTGTAATCGCAGTTCAGCTCTGGTATGTCAACCACGATTTCAGACGGGCAATCCGCGACCGAATTGATAAGCCCTGCAAGAGTTAGGAGGTCCACACTCATCCCCCTGGTAAGGTTGTATACTTTATAGTGAGAATTCGAGGTCATAGCCCAGGTAACCATCTTCACGAGGTCATCCACATAAACATAGTCGAAATTGACGTTCTGACGTATGGTTATGGGTAACCCGAGAAGGTTCTTTACGATCGCATTAGAAATGAATTTGTAGCGGTAGTCTTCGTACTTGCCGTAACAGGCAAATATCCTAAGATTGATGATGTTTATATTTGAGTGCTCAATGTATCGAGAACAAACCGACTTATAGAAGCCGTAAGCGTCATGAGGCAATGCCTTGCCGGCCTCCTCCTCTGTCACCATGGCAATCGGTTGATGCTTGCCGTATTCTGCTCCAGAACCGAAATGGATGATTTTTTCGACCTTGTCAGCATGCTTGGCTATGTTAAAAAACATTCGAAGGTTGTCATGTACAACATCGACCATGCCCATTGTATCACGCCCACCTCCCTTGTTTGCCGCATGAATGATAATATCAACGGGCTCTCGACGAATGAAAGCGTCAACAGCCTGTTCATCAAGCAGATTGAGCTCGGAACTTGATGGAGCAAGAACCCGGTATCCAACTGCTGTCAAATTCTCCATAAGATTCCTGCCAATGAATCCTCTCCCACCTGTAATGAAGACCGATTTCATTCCTGACTGAGCCTACTCTCAAGCATCTCTATCCGGTGTTCGTCTTCTGACTTAATACGGTGGTAGTAACGGCGTTTGCTTTTCAGCCAGAGGAGTTCGAACTCTACTGCTTTGAGAATAGCTTTTTCCGGGTTACCGAATATTGAGTCTGCTTTAAAGACGACTTTTCGTGTCTCAAACTTGTCAATAAGGTTATCAGCACAAAGATTCTTGATAAAAGCAATAGATCCTGTTGAGATTGCTCCGCCAAGCCCTGTTTTAAGATTGTGCTGCCTGGCTTTTGTGAAAATTTTGGAGCAGTAAGAATAAATCTCATCACTATCAACCTGACCACGATCATGCCCCATCGAGCCGACAAAATCTACCCTGCCGATGGTAATCCCTTGCAGGATGGAAATATTTGGAAGGGCTAAAATACTATCCAGATTGTTAAAGGCGGTAATGGTTTCGATATTAATAGCAAAATCAATATCTTTGCGATTGTCTTCAGCAACAAAGGTTTCTACTGCATTAAGAAACTTCGAAACGGCAAATGCTGTCTCAGCCATCGGAGCAATGACTCCTGTGACTCCAATAGAAATTGCATTATAGATATCTGTTATAGCTTCAACACCGCCAATCTTAAGAATAATCGGCAAATTTACTTTTGAAGTGACGTCCTTCAGACGCATCATCTCTTCAATGCGACTGCCTTCAGCCTCAAATTCCGCTTTGATTTCGAATACGCCATAATCATCACGTAACTCCTTAAGCACTTCAACCATTTGAACTTCAAGGACATTCATAAATACCTCCTTTAAATTTAATCACCAGTTAAGTTGTAGCTCTAACCTTATTACGAAAAGCTTTGTACAGCCATTTCTATTTCCTCCGGGGTAACATCATCGACTTTTACCATCACTATGGCATCCGTCACCATAACCATGACAAGTCCATCGCCAACCCGCTTCTTGTCTTGTCTCATTGCAGTAATGAATTCAACCATTGAATACCCGGAAAGCTCTAACTTGAAATCCAGCAGCGGGCCGAGAAACTGCTCCGCTAAACGCTGAGCAAAGACCTCAGAAAGCAGACCACGTTGTACGGCGACACGATTTGCTACAAGCATGCCCACTACTACTGCCTGACCGTGAGGAATGGCATAGTCGCTTACGGTCTCAAGCGCATGCCCGAAACAATGACCGTAATTAAGCCAGTTACGACGTCCGGTATCAAATTCATCACCCTCCATATAGCTTAACTTTACCATAAGTGAACGATGGATAGCTAATAAAATAGCATCATCATCCCGCCCCAGAAGTGCCGGTAAAGCCACAGCAAAAGCTGAAATCGAATCGTTTCCACCCATAATGTGCAGTTTGGCAACCTCACCCATCCCACTCAAAAAATCATATTTTTCAAGTGTCTGCAGGAATCCGGAAAAGATATACACCTCAGACGGTGGATAAAAGGTTCCGATCAGGTTCTTGAAACGCTTGTAGTTAAGAGAGGTTTTACTGCCGATACAACTATCGGCCTGTGCCAGCAGTGTAGTCGGGACGAAAACCCAGTTGAGGCCGCGGTATAGCGTCGAGGCAACAAAACCTGTGATATCCTGAATAATTCCACCGCCAATAGAGATAAGCGTCATGTTCTTTTTGGCGGAACACTCCATAAGACGGTCGTAAAGCTCCATGACACCGACAAGATTCTTTCGCTCCTCGCTGACCGGAAAAATAATCCGCTCAGAATCAGCAAGAGCGGCCAGACAACCAGTACCATGAAGTTTCCATACGTTCTCATCTATAACAAACAGCCTCTGCGGGAAGCGGGTAAATCCTTCTATAAAGCTAACATCATTCTGGAAATGAACGGTATAATCCCGCAGTTTGGATTGAATTGCAATTACTGACATGTAAAACCTCCATCTACAAAAATTGTTTGTCCGGTCAGATAGCTGTTACGCTGTGAACAAAGAAAAGCAACAACTTCAGCGATCTCCCCTGGTTCTGCAAGGCGACCAGCCGGAATAGAAGCCGATATGTGGCCAATAGCTTCCTCAGAATTATTCTGTTTGGTCATCTCCGTGTTGACAAAACCAGGTGCTACGGAATTAACCAGAACACCAGACGAAGCAAGCTCGACCGCAAGCGCCCTAGTCATCCCATTCACTCCAGCCTTAGTGGTCGAATAGAGAAAACGGCGCGGTTTTGAGACTCCACTCCAGATTGAGCTGATATTGACAATTCGGCCATAACCACGTTGAGCCATTCCTGGCGAAAGAGCACGTAACAGTCGCATCGGCGCTACAAGATTTACCTGAAGCATCTCGGTCAATTCAGTATCGCTGAACTCATCAGCCGCCGCCAGTACATTGATTCCTGCGTTGTTCACAACAATATCAACTAGTTGATCAATATGCGAGCAGTACCTGTCTATAGAATCGTTGCACGACAAATCCAATTCCTGACGGGTAGGGGTAAGCAGCCGCGCTCCCTGCTCCAGGAAGAGCTGAGCAATGGCATTGCCAATACCACGTGTTGCGCCAGTAATTAAAGCGACACGTCCTCTCATCAGACCTTTGCTTTTTGACGTTCTTTTTTTTCATCCTCATCCCACGGTTGAATGAGAAGATGACTGAAGAATTCTTTACGGTCAAGAAAAGGATACATATCTTCCAGCGGCTTGGAAACCATGCGGCCATCAGGTTTTTTCTCTGAAGAGAGCTTGGGCTCCATTTTTTCTTCAGGATCAAGCATAATTTCACAAATAACAGGGCCAGGAGATTGTAATGCTGACTGAAGCTGCTCTTTGAGATGGTCTTGATTACTAATTCTAACACCTTGAAACCCATAGGCAGCTGCAATCTTAAGCGTGTCAGGGCAACTGACTCCACTCTCACATCCTGACCCTACAAAATTACCATTAAAAAAGCCCCTCTGGGTATTTCGGATTGAAATGTACCCCTCATTGTTCAAAACAAACAATTTGAGCGGAATCTTGTTGTGGATAATGGTTTGCAGTTCCTGAATATTCATCTGCATACTGCCATCACCGGTTACGCAGATTACCGGCCTATCCTGTGAAGCATACCATGCCCCAATAGCAGCAGGAAGATCGTAACCCATCGAGGCACAACCGGAGTTAACAACAACTTTCTGACTGCCTTTCAAGCGGAGGCTCTGATAAGATGAGACACAAGCCGTTCCATTGCCTAAAACAAAAATGGCATCATCGGCAGCACAATCCGATAGCACGTCAAAAAAGTTGTAGGAATCAACTTTTTCTCCACCCGCTTGCCTCTGAGGAATAATAGTTGGAAAGCTGTTCCGGTAATTCTGGCATTGCTTCACCCAGTCGGCACAGTCAAGAGGGGCATTACAGGAAATCAGCAACGCCTTGATAAATGCTCCGGCATCAGCGGAAATAGGAATATCAGCTTTAAGAGTATGCTTTTTAAGTTCATTTTCATCAATATCAACAATAATCTTGACTGCCTCTCGGCCAAAACAGGCCCAATTATAGCTGACAGCCCTGATATTGAGACGGGCTCCTATAGCCAGAATCAAGTCACTGTTCTGAACAGCGAAATTTCCGGCCCGGTGTCCGACTGAACCAAATCGTCCGGCATACAAGGCGTCATCATCATTGACAATATCATACCGGGCAAATGTTCCGATAACCGGTATCTTCAACCTAGTTGCAAGTTCACGAAACTCGGCAACAGCTCCGGCAAGCGCTATGCCGTTGCCCGCGATGATCACAGGTCTCTTTGCTTTTTTAAGCGCTGCTATGACCTGATCAATTTTAAGGTCATCATTCGATTCAGCTGGGGCACTGAACCCAACGAGTTCTCCCGGTTCAACCTGAGCTCCCTGAATATCCAGCGGAATATCAAGCCACACAGGGCCGGGGCGACCATGTTTCGCCTCATAAACAGCCTTTTCAAGATGATACCTTACACTGTTTTTATCAATGATCAGCACCGCATATTTGGTGATGGGACGAACAATATCAACAATGTTTATTTCCTGATCGCCAAGTTGCCTGAGGTTCAATTCAGGCTGTGAAGCAATCGTCGTTTCAAACTTGACCTGCCCGGAAATAATCATCATCGGAATAGAATCAAGCCATGCACCTATAACCCCCGTTATAGCATTGGTTCCACCCGGCCCCGTAGTGACGTATGCAATGCCAATCTTGTTCGATATACGCGCATACCCCTCAGCCGCCATGGCACAAGCCTGTTCGTGATGGTTACAAACATATTCAAGCCCATCATTTTTTCCAAGGGCATCAATCAAGTGCATATTACCACCACCTGAAACCATAAAAATCGTTTTGGCAATCTGCTCGTGCTCAGCAATAAATTGCGCGATATAATCTGCTACTCTCATGTAATGCTTTTGATAAATGTTTTAACTGTATCAATGATGTAAGCAATTACCTGATCATTCATCCCCGGATAGACGCCAACCCAAAAGGTGTTGTTCATAATCCGATCAGTTGTTGCCAAGTCACCTACCACCCGGTAGCCTTTCCCTTCACGACGCATCTCGTCAAAACAGGGGTGTTTGATGAGGTTACCGGCAAAGAGCATACGCGTCTGGATCCCTTTGGATTCAAGTTTATGGACGATCTGATCGCGCGTAAAGCCCGCGCTTTCTTTTACAGTGAGCAGAAAGCCAAACCAGGAGGGATCACTGTTTTCGGTCGCTTCAGGCAGGATGAAATATTCTTCAAGCGATCCAAGTCCGTCACGCAGGAGTTTCCAGTTTTTTTTGCGGGCTTCGATAAATCCGGGCAGTTTTTGCAATTGTGCACAACCGATTGCTGCCTGCATATCGGTTACTTTGAGATTGTAGCCAAAATGTGAGTAGACATATTTGTGGTCGTAGCCATAGGGCAATTCACCGAACTGCTGGCCAAATCGGTTTGAGCAGGTATTGTCTTTTCCTGAAGGGCACCAACAATCGCGACCCCAGTCACGGAATGACTCAACAAGCCGTTTCAGCAGCGGATCGCTGGTGTAGACCGCTCCGCCCTCACCCATGGTCATGTGGTGCGGCGGGTAGAAGCTTGACGTGGCGATATGGCCGATGGTACCGGTATAACGCCATGTGCCCTTGTGCAGGTATCGTGAACCGAGAGCGTCGCAGTTGTCTTCGATCAGCCAGAGGTTATGGGTGTCGCAAAATGCTTTGACCAAAGCGATGTCGAAGGGGTTTCCCAGAGTGTGGGCAACCATGACGGCTTTTGTTTTTGCAGAGAGTGCCTGCTGAAGTTGTGAGCAATCGATATTGTAGGTCGGCAGGGTGACATCAACAAAAACCGGGACGGCACCATACTGGATGATAGGAGCAACCGTCGTAGGGAAGCCTGCAGCTACGGTTATCACTTCATCACCGGGCTTGATGCGGCGTTCGCCCAGTTTCGGGCTTGTCAGCGCCATGAATGCCAGCAGGTTGGCTGAAGAACCGGAGTTGGTGAGGGAACAGTATGGAACACCGATGAATCCGGTAAACTCTTGTTCGAACTGTGCGGCATAACGGCCGGTGGTGAGCCAGAATTCGAGGGAGCTGTCGACAAGGTTTGTCAGTTCGTTTTCGTCGAAGACGCGGCCAGCATAAGGGATGCGTGAGTCTCCGGCAACAAAGGGTTTCTGCTGCGCGGGTTTATGGACAAG
>CAIPKT010000144.1 GCA_903865705.1 uncultured Chlorobiaceae bacterium | reverse complement strand
TCAGGGACGATCGTCCTTGATTATCGCGCTCTTGCGTACAGCTTCAAGATATTCATCAATAAAGCGTTGTTGCTGTTGCTGTGCCGCCTGGAAAAGTTGCGGTGCAGCTTTTGCTTTTTCAGCCTGCAAATCAAAGCCTGCAGGAAGAAGTTTTTTGTCGACCCGCACAAGGGCGTAGCCATTATTTGTTTTTACCGGAGAGGACAGCTTGGCGGGAGCAAGACCCGACATGGCTTCCACAAGGGGCTGGTCAACACCGTAACCGGGAATAAAGCCATCGACCCACCGGATACTGTCGGCGGTCACAACCTTAAGACCTGGATTGGATACGGCTATCTTTTCAAGCGTCACCCCCGGGCCCTTAACCATTCCTGCAAGTTTTTTCTCAAGGAATGTATTTTTTTTCTCCCGCACCAATTCTGCCGTAATCCTTGCTTTCAGACTCTGGTCAAGCGGACGATAGCCGGTATCATTCTTGCCGGTCAACCGCATAACGTAAAACCCTTTTTCAGTTTCAATAACGTCCGAAAGGTCTCCCTCCCCTGCCTTGAATGCAAATGCGGTGACCTTGTCATTGTAGCCAATCAGAGGAATCGGCATGCGTTTGATAAACTCTCCGGTCTTATCAATTTGCAGCTTTGAGGCGGCAGCACTTTTGTCGAACCCATTCTCTTTTGCCTTGATCTGAAACGCCGTGGCAAGACGCCGCTGGCTGTCAATTGTTTCGGTTGAGGGTCTGATGTTCCGGACAATTTCGGAGCAGACCACAGCACGACTGTCAAAACCAGTCACCTTGATAATATGGAGACCAAACTGAGTCTGAACCGGCCCGACAAGAGAACCGGGTCGAGCATTGAAAACCGCTGCCGCAAATTGAGGCACCACACGCTCCTTGCTGAACCATCCGATATCGCCTCCATTGTCGGCACTGACAGTATCAGCGGAATATTTTTTTGCCAGTGCATCAAAAGAAATTCCTGCCTGAAGCTGTTTAAAAATAAACATCGAAAGCTCGCGCACTCTTTTGACATCATCGGCGCTGGCAGGATTGAAGCTCAAAAGAATATGTGATGCCCTTGCAACAGGCTGCGATGAAGTCACCTGTTTGATCTTGATCAGCCGATATGCACCCTGATCAGCTATCGGGCCGACAATCTTTCCTGGCGTTAAATTTGAGGATGCAAAAAAAGCCTCCCCCGCTGCAGGAGAAAAATCAGCGCGGGTATATGCTTTGTTGAAACCTGTCGGAATATCGCTCTGCACTTTAACATAATCGCTGTCGTTGACCGTCCCGGAAAACTCTGCGCGAAGCGTTTCAAGTTCAGTACGGGCGGCAAGACTGTCTTTTGATGAGGGAATCAAGGGGAACAAGACGTAATCAGCCTTCCTCGAATTATCACCTTGTTTAAGGAGCTCTTTATGCTCATCGTAATATTTTTTGACCTCATCGTCCTTTACCGGAAAGCTGCTGTCAGCACCGGCAAAACTTACAGGAACCGGAATAAAAGAGGCGGAAAAACGGGTAAACACCCTGGAAACAAGATCGCCAAGCTCCCTGTCGGTAACATGATTGAGGGTCAGCAAAGCCCTGAGAAGTTTATTCTCCTTGAGTTCCAGGCTGACATACTTCTGAAGCTGAACCCAGACCTCCTTTTGGCGAGGGTCAATACGAATACTCTCCAGCTTGGTGCGATCAATGACGCCGGTAGTCGGATTGGTGAAATACTGTCGAATAACCATCGGCGGAGTCGGGCTTTTCAGAGCTTCAATCACCTCTTGATCCTGAAGGGTAATACCAAATTTCTCAAACTGCTGGTCGAGCAAGGCTTGTTTAACCAAGGTATCCCATGCCTGTTCCTGAAGCTTGAATTCTATTTCAGGCGTCACTTCAACTCCCGGCTTGCTTCTTCGGAAATTTTCAGTAATCGCCTTGCAGGCTTCATCATACTGACTGGAAGAGATAACTCTCCCATTAACCGTGCCAGCCTGATTTGCCTTTTTGCCGCTGTATCCGGAAAAATTCATCCCCCATTCAAAAACAATCAGCGCAAGAAACGCTGCCAGGAGGGTATAAAGTATAATGTGAGTCTTATCCCGCAAGCTGGACATTACAGCCATAAAGCATCCTTCATTAAGATGTTGTTAAAAAACAGTGTCGTCCCAACCTTCCCTGCCGACCAGTGGCACAAACGTAAACTGCTGAAAAAGCTCTCTTTTGAAATCGTTACCATGCCGCTGGATAACCGTCATCTGCTGAGAAGCATAATCGCCGATGGGTATGACCATACAGCCGTTTTCTGCAAGCTGGCTCATCAGTGATGACGGCTCTTTCGGAGCTCCCGCCGTAACCACAATACCATCGAATGGCGCCTCATCCATCCATCCAAGCGTTCCGTCTCCATAACGGCAGGTTATGCTGAAACCAAGCCGGCAAAAAAGTTTCTCTGCCCTTTCCTTCAACTCGAGAATCCGTTCAATCGTAAAAACCGAATAGCCGAGAGTATCAAGAATTGCCGCCTGATAGCCCGATCCTGTACCGATTTCGAGCACCTTTCCCGAAGGGCAACGCTCAACGAGCAGAGCCATCATAAAGGCCACCGTATAGGGTTGTGAGATGGTCTGCCCATGCCCAATAGGATAAGCTCCATCGTCATACGCGCAATCCAAAGCATTATCGTCAAAAAACAGGTGACGCGGGACCTCAAGAAACGCATCAAGCACCCGACGGTTAGTTATTCCATAGAGTTTGAGCGTTTCAACCATCTCCCTGCGCCTGAGATCCAGAAGTTTTTCTGCCACTTTCATCACAAAAAGAAAAACCTTTGAGTGTATCTTTCTATCCGACCATACGAACTTTATACTTCCTGGATCGGAACCGGTAATATTGCATCAAAAACAACAAAAAACAATGATAAGAGAACAGTTTACCATTTTTGGCCGTAAATACCGAATGGGCTCCTATATCCTCCTGATCCGGGTATCAAGACCCTTTGAGCTGGTATTCGGCAGATTTCAGCAAGGTAAACTGTTCACGATACCCGAAGGTGACTATCTCTATATTGGCTCTGCTTTAGGCGGAGTGAACAAAGGGGCTCCTCTTGCCCGGCGACTTCTTCGCCATGCGTCACGGTCCTGCACCAATGCTCCCCATGCAATACGGGCAGCAATGATGACGCTCTTTCAAACAGATGACTTTATGGAACCAAGCGCCATTGAACCCTCAGGAAAAAAACTCCGATGGCATATTGATTATCTTCTGGAACACCGGGAAGCCGAAATCGACCATATCATCATTATCCGCAGCCCGCTGAGAGTTGAGTGCAAGCTCTCTGAGCTACTTGAAACACTCCCCGAAACTTCTCTCATCGCCCCGCGTCTTGGCGCACAAGACAGCCGGAACAGCACCCATCTTCTTCGGCTCAATAACAGGCAGAAAATTTTTGACCTGCTCAATACGAGCATTCCCGACATTCAGGAGCTTACATCAACTCCCGCCCCATAAGAGCCTTGACAAACTCGGCACGATCGAAGAGCTGAAGATCATCGATTTTCTCGCCGACGCCAATATACTTGACGGGCAGCTTCAGTTCGCGTGATATGGAAAGCACAATCCCGCCTTTGGAGGTACCATCGAGTTTGGTAACCACAAGGCCGGTAACCTGAACAAACTTTGTAAACTCCCTTGCCTGCTGCACCGCATTCTGCCCGGTGGTACCATCAAGAACAAGCAGCACCTCATGCGGTGCTTCAGGAATCCTCTTTTTGGCCACCCGCATGATTTTGGCAAGCTCCTCCATCAAGTGGCTTTTGTTATGCAGCCGCCCTGCCGTATCAACCAGCACAACATCAGCATTTCTTGATACCGCGGCACTGACCGCATCATAGACTACCGAAGCCGGATCGGAACCCTGTGCCTGGCCAATCATTGGAACGCCAGCCCTGTCCGCCCATATCTGGAGCTGCTCATAAGCTGCGGCCCTGAATGTATCGGCTGCCGCAATGATGACTTTTTTGCCTGCCTTATCATAATTGTGGGCAAGCTTGGCAACACTGGTGGTTTTGCCTGCACCATTAACACCAACAATTAAAATAACATAAGGTTTCGCAGGGAGCGGCGCGTCAAAATCAAGCGGGTGCTCCTCTCCGGTCACCTCAAGCATAAGCTGAATCTCCTCCATCAGCATTCTGTTCAGTTCTTCTTCCGAGCGATAGGTCTCCTGTTTTGCCCGCTCCGTAATCGCATCGACTATCCCGAGCGTCGTTTCCACACCAACATCGGCCGCCACAAGAATCGTTTCAAGCTCTTCAAGAAACTCCTCGTCTATCTCTGTTTTCCCTTTTGTAATGACCGCAAGCTTATCGCGAAGAGTGTCACGGGTTTTTTCGAGCCCTTCTTTAAGCCTTGATATTTTGAATTTGTCAAAAAAACCCATAAAAAGAGGATATTGTCTTTCTGTTATTGAGAGCGAAACCCTTGCCAGACCAAAATCCGGACTGAAACTTAATTTACGTAAAAATATGTCATCTAAAGCAATCTCGGGTATCGGGGAGTTCGGTCTTATCGGCAGAATTGCTGCCCTTGCCGAAACTACCCTTTCCGCCGTACCTGAACTTCTGACGGGAATCGGCGACGACTGTGCGGTTTACCAACCTTCAGCAGAACTTCTGCAGGTAGCCACCACCGACATGCTTGCCGACCAGATACACTTCGATCTTTTGACGACCCCGCTGCAGCATCTTGGAAGCAAGGCAATCAGCGTCAATGTCTCCGATATTTGCGCCATGAATGCACTCCCCCGCTACGCGCTGATCTCTCTTGCCATTCCCGCCTCTTTTTCAGTGGCAATGGTTGAAGAGCTCTACAAAGGGATGAGTCATGCCGCAAAGGAGTATGGCCTTGCCATTGCCGGTGGCGACACCTCTTCATCGCGCTCGGGGCTGGTCATTTCAGTCGCCATGATCGGGGAGGTTTCGCGTGAACAGCTTACCTGCAGAAGCGGTGCAAAACCGGGAGAGATGATCTGTATCACGGGCTCTCTTGGAGGTGCGACGGCTGGCCTCAAACTCTTGATGCGTGAAAAGGAGATCATGCTTAACCATATCGAAAACAATGAGAGCTACAGCAGAAGCTCGATGGCTGACCTGCAGGAGTACAGCGAAGCTATACAACAGCAGTTGCTTCCCCTTGCCCGCATCGATATAGTCCGGTTTTTTCATGCAAACAATATTGTTCCCTCTTCGATGATCGACATTTCAGATGGCCTGAGCTCTGAGCTTCAGCATATTTGCAGTCAATCAAAAATCGGCGCACTGATTCATGAAGGACGTATTCCCATTCACGGGAGCGCGCACCGGATTGCCGATGAACTGCAGGATGATGCCCTGACCTGGGCTCTGACAGGCGGTGAGGACTACCAGTTGCTTTTTACCATCCCAAAAGAGCAGTACCCGGCCATTGCCGGCAATAATGCCATAGCAGTAATTGGCGAAACCACCTGCGAGGATGAAGGGGTTCAGTTAAGCGATATTTACGGCATGAAGATTGATTTGTCGTCTGTCAGGGGGTTCGATCATTTCGGTTCATAACGGCTTTTATCTCCAGAAAATGAGAGGTCAGAGCAGAGGAAATTTATTTTTTTGGGAAAAAGTGCGAAGATGGTAAATTGTTCGTCCTGTCAGGTAATAATGATATGCCGAAGTGGCGGAATTGGTAGACGCCCGGGACTTAAAATCCCGTGTCCAGCAATGGACGTACGGGTTCGATTCCCGTCTTCGGTACCTTCGACTTTCATTCTTTTCCTTTCGATATTGCTGCGATAAAAAAACAAACCATCACAACCATGAGTTCGGAATTTACGAAGATCTTGCTGAACGAGGATGAAATGCCCCGCCATTGGTACAACATCCAGGCTGATCTGCCTGTTCCGCTGCCGCCACCGTTGGGGCCGGATGGAAAGCCGATTGGACCGGATGCTCTTGCAAAGGTTTTTCCGATGAACCTTATTGAACAGGAAATGAGCACTGAACGGTGGATTGAAATTCCCCAGGAAGTGCAGGCCATCCTGAAACTTTGGCGTCCCTCACCGCTCTACCGCGCACGACGTCTTGAAGCCGCACTCAATACCCCGGCAAAGATTTTTTACAAGAACGAGGGGGTTTCGCCGGCAGGAAGCCACAAACCCAATACCGCTGTTCCCCAGGCATGGTACAACAAACAGTTCGGCATCAAGCACCTCATTACCGAAACCGGAGCCGGCCAGTGGGGAAGCGCACTTGCCATGAGCTGTAAGCTTGTCGGTATCGACTGCAAGGTCTTTATGGTTCGTATCAGCTTCGACCAGAAGCCGTTCCGCAAAATCATGATGAAGACCTGGGGAGCAGACTGCATTGCTAGCCCCAGCACAGAAACCGCTGTCGGACGCCGCATTCTTGAGGCAATGCCCGATACACCGGGAAGCCTTGCCATTGCAATCAGTGAAGCCATCGAACAGGCCGTTGAACATGATGATACACGCTACGCCCTCGGCAGCGTTTTGAACCACGTCATGCTGCACCAGACCATTATCGGCCTTGAAGCCCGCAAACAGCTTGAGAAGGTGGGCCTCTATCCCGATATCGTCATCGGCTGTGCTGGCGGAGGCTCAAACTTTGCCGGTATCAGCTTTCCTTTTCTCTGTGACAAGATTCACGGCCGTGATGTTCAGGTCATTGCAACAGAACCTGAGGCGTGTCCTACCCTTACCAGAGGCCCTTACGTTTATGATAACGGCGATGAGGCCCAAATGACCCCGCTTCTGGCGATGCACAGCCTTGGCCACAGCTTTATTCCTCCAGCCATTCATGCCGGCGGGTTACGCTATCACGGCATGGCCCCGCTGGTCAGCCATGTCAAGCAGCTCGGGCTTATTGAGGCTACGTCCATTGGCCAGACGGAATGCTATGAGGCCGCCCTGCTCTTTGCCCATACCGAAGGGTTTATCCCCGCACCGGAAACCTCACACGCCATTGCTCAGACCATTCGTGAAGCAAAGCGAGCCAAAGAAGAGGGTAAGGAGAAGGTTATTCTCATGAACTGGTCAGGCCATGGACTGATGGATCTTCAGGGTTATGATGCCTTCATGAGTGGAAAGCTCAGTGATTACGCACTTCCCGAAGAGCTGCTGCAACGCTCGCTTCTGGCAGTAAAAGATCACCCGCCAGCGCCGCAGGTTTAAGCTAAAAGGAGTGTGTTTCAAAAAAGCCAATAAATGCAATAGGGCTGCCTGGAAAAGGTAGCCCTATATTGCATCTGCCAGTATAGCTTAAAGCATTAAGCCGATATTACTCCTTGTCAAGCTTTTCTTCATGCTTGTCCTGAATAACAGGAGCCGGCGCGTCAAGGAAGGTGAGCTCATTCTTTTCGGTATCAAGAGCAATCCTGATGGTACTCCCTTCGATAAATCGCCCTTTAAGCATCTCTTCGGCAAGTGGATCTTCCACATATTTTTGCAGGGCCCTTTTCAGGGGACGAGCACCATATTTCTGGTCATAGCCTTTATCGACCAGAAACTCC
>CAIPKT010000143.1 GCA_903865705.1 uncultured Chlorobiaceae bacterium | reverse complement strand
TGTACTTCTCATTATCCCGCTCATCCGATATATCTTTGAGCATGAAACGGAACTCTTTGACAAGACGCACCATATTCTCATTTACTTTTTTCGAATCGGTCAACCCTTTTGAAAAGTCAATCGACTCAAGAAATGGCATGGCGCTGAATTTCGCAAGAAGCGTATCATCAAACAACGTATCTTCGGCTATAAGCTGTTTGCCTTTATCACTGTAAACACCAGTCGAATTTTTGCCTCCAAGAAGCTGTTTCACCCACTTGGTAAAGCGCTTGCGCAGGTCATATTCCTTAGCGTCATATTTCCTGTCAACAAGCTCAAGCTTTTCCTTGACATCCAAGCCAACCTTTTTCTTGCGGCTGAAAAGTTTTGTCTTGATGACAATACCCTTCATTCCAGCAGGCACATGCATTGAAGCATCCTTTACATCGCTTGACTTGTCGCCAAAAATCGCCCTGAGCAGTTTCTCTTCAGGTGTTGGATCGCTCTCTCCTTTTGGAGTTATTTTTCCGACCAGAATATCCCGCTCCTTGACTTCCGCACCAATGCGGACAATACCGTTTTCATCAAGGTTTCTGAGCGCTTCATCACTGACATTATAAATATCACGAGTAAACTGCTCTTCACCACGTTTGGTATCGCGAACATTAGCCTCGAATTCATGAACATGAATCGAAGTAAAGACATCATCATAGACAAGGCGTTCACTCAGAATGATTGCATCTTCAAAGTTATAGCCACGCCAAGGCATGAAGGCTACCAACACGTTTTTTCCAAGAGCCAGCTCTCCATTTTCAGTCGATGAGCTATCAGCAAGAACCGCGCCTTTTTCTACACGCTGGCCAATGTGCACCAGAGGTTTTTGTGAAATACAGGTATCCTGGTTGGAACGCTTGAACTTGATCAACTTATAGGTTTTCAATCCTTCATCAGGATCAAGCATCGATAAGCGGACATCATTGTCAGTACTGAGATCGTAGCGTATCTGGATATATTCCGAAGTAACATCTTCGAGTACCCCGGGTCCTTCCGCGACAATGACTGAACGGGAATCCCTGGCAACCTTGGCTTCCATGCCCGTACCAACCACTGGTGCTTCTGATGTAAGCAGCGGAACAGCCTGGCGCTGCATGTTTGCGCCCATCAGTGCCCGGTTACCATCATCATGCTCAAGAAATGGGATCAGTGCCGCTGCGGCGCTGACAATCTGTACGGGAGAAACATCCATAAAATTGACGTCTTCAGCCGCCACAACAGGATAGTCACCCTTTGTCCTGGCCTGAACCGTCTCAACCGCAATTCTTTTGTTCTCATCAAGCGGAACACTGACTGGTACGGTAATCTTGTTTTCCTCATCCTCAGCCGAAAGCATCAGGATGGTATCGGTCACCTGACCTTTATCAACAACGCGATAAGGAGTCTGTATAAACCCTTTATCATTAATCTCGGCATACACAGACAGAGAAGAGATCAACCCGATATTCGGACCTTCCGGAGTTTCGATCGGGCAAAGCCTTCCGTAGTGAGTATAGTGAACGTCACGAACCTCAAAACCTGCACGTTCGCGGGTAAGACCACCAGGTCCAAGGGCAGAAACCCTTCTTTTGTTGGTCATTTCAGCCAAAGGATTGGTCTGATCCATGAACTGTGAAAGCTGACTTGTCGCAAAGAAACTTGAGACAACACTCGATACAGTCCGTGCATTGATAAGATCAGCAGGAGCTATTTTATCAGAATCTCTGGAGTTAAGCTTTTCACGGACATTCTTGCCCATCCTGGCCAGTCCTATAACAAACTGTGCAGCAAGCTGTTCGCCAACCGAACGTACTCGCCGGTTCGCCAAATGATCGACATCATCAACGTCGGCCAGACCATTGACCAGTTTGATGAGATAATAAATGACTGAAATAATATCATAATGCGTGAGCACCAGAATATCCTCACCAGTCGGCTCATCAGAAAAAGACTGTATGGTCAGGAGTATTTTCTCGTAAATAGTATCAGAAAGCTGTTTCAGCTCCGGCTTTTCAGCAAGATATTCAGTCAGGTCATCAAACTCTTTGCTGAGTTTTTTCTTGATCCTGTATCGGCCAACCTCACCGAGATCATATTTTTTCTGATTGAAAAAAGTTCTCTCAAGAAAGCTTCTTGCTGCATCAATATCCGGGGCCTCATTGGCTCTTAATTCCTCATAGACAATCTCCAGCGCCTCTTCTTCAGTCGCCGAGTTGTCATTAAGAATGGTATTAATAATAATAGATTTGTCAGGTCCCTTGTCACCGCCCGTAAATGTCTTCATCACCTTGACACTTTTGTAGCCGGCAGCAAGAATCTGTTCAAAAATATCCTCTGTAATAGCTGTCCTTGCGCTCACCACCTCACCGGTCTGCATGTCAACGATATCGGATGCAAGATACTGGCCGACAAGCTGCTCTTTTTTGCTTGATTTTAGGGTAACCTCTTCAACAAGATCAAAAAGGCCGAGAATATCCTCATCCCTGGCAAAACCTATAGCACGTAAAAGAGCACTGACCAAAAAGTTTTTCTTCTGGTCGATATAAACAAATATCTGATTATTGATATCGGTCTGAAACTCAATCCATGAGCCCCGGGTAGGAACAATTTTAGCCGAATACATCTTCTTGCCATTCGGATGAACTGCTTCACTGAAAACAACACCGGGCGAGCGATGAAGCTGGGCTACCACAACACGTTCAGCACCGTTGACAATAAAGGTACCGCGGTT
>CAIPKT010000142.1 GCA_903865705.1 uncultured Chlorobiaceae bacterium | reverse complement strand
TGTGCGGGATAGTGACCTTTCGCTCTTTTCAGCCATAGCGTTCACAAATCCAGGGGATGTTGAATCTCTTCTTGACCTCTTTGGCCCCCTACCGTCGCATCTCGTGCTCTATGCTTATGGAAACGTTATTGCTGAACAGCTTCGCAGGCAAGGGTACTCGGCGACGGTCATGGAGCTTGACGAACAGGAATAAACAACAGCGCAATCGTCAGATTTCATAATCACCGGTAAAGACGCGGACACGGTTCAAAGAAACAAAGACTTTTTCGCCCTTGGCAAGCTGCAGATTCAGGTAGAGCTCTCTGGGTATTTCTGCATCAATGGGGTGCTCAAATCCCTCGCACGACAGGTTCAGTCCAATTTGTCCGCCCATGAGGCGTACCTCCCGGATGGTACCGGCGAGGTCGGTTTCGTTACTGCGTATTCTGCTGATACCGATTTCATGAGGCCGCACAAATGTCTGGCTTGGTTTCTCTTCTGTGTTTTTCAGCTCATCCGGAGCATCCAGATGGTAATTACCAAGACTTACCTTGCCGTTTTTGATACGCCCGTGGAAGACGTTGACATTGCCGAGAAAGTTATAGACAAAGGCGTTGACCGGATGATCGTAAACCTCCTGAGGCGTTCCCTGCTGTTCGATTCGCCCTTTGTTGATAACCACGATCCGGTCTGCAAGTTCAAGTGCCTCCTCCTGATCATGGGTAACAAAAATACTGGTGACATGGATTTCATCATGCAGTTTTCTGAGCCAGCGGCGCAGCTCCTGTCGCACCTTGGCATCGAGGGCTGAAAAGGGTTCATCAAGCAACAGAACTTTTGGATTGACAGCCAATGCCCTTGCAAGGGCGACACGTTGCCGCTGCCCTCCCGAAAGCTGTGACGGGTAGCGTTTGATGGCCCAGTCCATCTGCACCAGTTTCAGCAGGTGTTCCACCCTGTCCTGAATGGCACTGCGGGAAGGGCGTTCCCTGAATGGCAGGACTCTGAGTCCAAAAGCGACATTCTCAAAAACAGTAAGACGGCGGAACAGCGCATAGTGCTGAAAGACAAAACCGACATTTTTTTTCCGGGGAGGAAGGTTCGTCGTGTCCTTGTTTTCCAGAATGATTTTTCCTGAATCCGGCAGTTCCAAACCGGCAATGATGCGCAACAGGGTTGTTTTTCCGCAACCCGAAGGGCCAAGCAGCGCAACAAGCTCTCCGGAAGCGACGTTAAGACTGATGTTGTCGAGCGCCGTGTAGCCGGTAAATTTTTTGGTAATGTTCTGAAGTTCGATACCCATTGTCAAATCCTAATGGTGAAAACTGTTTTTCTGAAATTGTTTTTCCAGAGTCACTTTAACCCCTACTGTGAGGAGGGCCAAAAAGACAAGGATTGAGGCCACAGCGAATGATGCCGCAAAATTGTATTCGCTGTAAAGAATTTCCACATGCAGCGGAACGGTGTTCGTTTGTCCGCGAATATGGCCTGAGACAACCGAGACGGCGCCAAACTCGCCAATAGAGCGCGCGCTGCAAAGAATCATGCCGTACAGGAGACCCCAGCGAATGTTGGGCAGGGTAATCTTTCCAAAAATCTGCCAACCCTTGGCGCCCAGTGTCAGAGCGGCCTCCTCTTCATCGCGTCCCTGCGCCTCCATTAGCGGAATCAGTTCACGAGCAACAAAGGGAAACGTGACAAAGAGGGTAGCGATGACAATGCCCGGGGTTGAAAAAATAATTTTAATACCCTGCTCTCCGAGCCAGGAGCCAAAAGGGGTGCGACTGCCGACAAGCAAGACAAAAATGAGACCGGCAATAACCGGGGAGACCGCAAACGGCAGATCCAGCAAGGTCTTGAGCGTTGCTTTTCCCTTGAAATTGAATTTGGTAATGGCCCATGCAGCCGTGACGCCAAAAAAGGCGTTCAGTGGCACAACAATGGCGACAGTTGTCAGCGTCAGTTTTACCGCCTCAATTGCGTAAGGCTCGCGGACTGATTCGAGGTAGTACTCCCATCCTTTCGAGAATGCCTGGGCAAAGACCAGCCCAAGCGGCAGAAAGATAAAGCCGATAAAAAAGAGGAGTGTCAG
>CAIPKT010000141.1 GCA_903865705.1 uncultured Chlorobiaceae bacterium | reverse complement strand
CTGGTTTTTCTTCCATCGGAAAGCGGTGTTGACGGAGCCCGTTCGCTCTACGGCGAGAGAGAGCTGACTCCTTTTTTCAAGTGGTTCAACCGCTCGCTCAGAACCATGATCAAGCAGAGCCCATTTGCCATTCCTCCGCTCTCGCTCATGATCCTCAGCTCTATTGAAGTTGCGGGAGTTGAGCAATCGATCTGCGACATGCGTTTTGAGGAGTTTCCCTTTCATGAAACATGGGATCTGGTGGGAATCAGCGTCCAGACCGGAATGGCACGAAAGGCATTTGCCCTTGCCGACAAACTTCGATCTGCCGGGATCAAGGTTGTTCTCGGAGGAGCGCATATAACACTCTTTGCCGATTCATGCAAGCCCCATGCTGATGTACTTGTGCTCGGAGAGGCTGACGACCTTTGGAAGGAGCTGCTTACCGACCTTACAAATCAAACACTGAAGCCACTCTACCAATCCGGCAGCTTTCCCGATCTCGGACTTTCAAGGCCGGTCAGCAAACGATCACTGATTAAAAGCCGCTACTTTACCACAAACCTGATCCAGACCGGCAGGGGTTGCCAATACAGTTGCGATTTCTGTAATGTGCATCTTCTTAATGGCCATTCCCTGCGCCGAAGAGCGGTCGCAGACGTAGTCAGTGAAGTTGAGCGATTTCAGCAGCATGACCGAAGAATATTCTTTTTTGTCGATGACTCCATCAACGCAGACCCACTCTATGCCCTCGAACTTTTCCGGCAGCTCACTCCCCTGAAGATCCGCTGGTTCGGACAAGCCACAACAACCCTCGGTCAACAGCATGAACTGCTTGAAACCTTTGCGCGTTCAGGATGCCAGGCACTATTGGTCGGCATAGAAAGCATCGAAGCCAGTAGCCGCAGCGCTCATAAAAAAAACCAGAACAAGGCCGGAGAACTTGTCCGCGCCATTAAAAACATCAGAGAAGCTGGAATCAGCCTTTACGGAAGCTTTATTTACGGCCTCGACGGCGATACCCTCGATACTCCGGCGGCAATTCTTGATTTCATAAACGAAACAAAACTTGACGTCCCCGGCATCAATATTCTGCGACCTATTCCTGGAACGCAGGTTTTCGAACGGCTCAGGAATGAAGGTCGACTGCTCTTCGACCCCCTCGACGTTACCGCATTCCGCTACTCATTCGGCCAGGAGATGCTCTATAAACCAAAAAACATTCCGCTCGACGCCTTTATTGAAAGCTATTCCAGCCTTACCCGGCAAATTTTCAGTATGAAAAATGCCGTTATTAGAGGCATTGCCGCTCCGAGAGCGAAAAGCGCCGTGATGCTGTTCAACATGTTCTATGCCCATCTCTACAACCTCTCGCGCCAGGATTTGCAGCAACAGCTTGAAAAAAAGCCCATAGAAAAAACCATTTTGCCATACGCCAAATAATTTTTAAACTGTTCAACATAATTTCTGAATTACACCCGGAACAACAATCTAAACCCTTATCAACAATGACCATGAAGCCATTCTTGCCGTTTTTGACCGTAGCACTCTTTTTCCTTGGCGGATGCGGCCTTGAAAAACCACCTGCCTCACTTGAATTTCCTGGTGCAAAAAATGATGCGGCACCGGTTGCAGCTCCAGTTGCAGCGCCAGCAACAGCAGAAGTTCCAACAGATCCTAAACTTGCCGCAGGCAAAACCGTCTACGATGCCAACTGTGGCGCTTGTCACGACGCTGGTATGATGGGTGCGCCAAAACCCGGAGACGTGGCTGCATGGGCACCACGAATTGCGCAGGGTGTAGAGGTGATGACGAAAAAATCAATTGCCGGTTTCACCGGTAAGGGCGGGGTCATGCCTCCAAAAGGCGGTAATGCCAGTTTAACCGATGTAGAAGTAACAAATGCTGTCGCCTTCATGGCAGACAAGTCGAAGGGTGCGGCAGCGGCAACAGCCACGCCAGCCGTCGACCCGAAACTGGCCGCAGGTAAAACACTGTATGACGCAAACTGCGGCGCTTGTCACGAGTCCGGCATGATGGGAGCACCGAAACCTGGAGACAAAGCTGCATGGGCACCACGTCTCGCGCAGGGCATTCCACTTCTTGTCAGCCATAGCAACAAAGGATTTACTGGCAAAGTGGGCATGATGCCGGCAAAAGGCGGCAATGCAAAGCTTACAGACGAAGAGATAGCCAGTATCGTCAACTATATGGCTGATAAATCAAAGTAAACAACCCTCCTGCTTTTTTATCGAACGGGAACTGGCAACACCAGTTTCCGTTTTTTTCCTCCAGCAATACAACAAAAATAACTATATCCTTACAAGTTATTTGGAGGTATTGTTACAAATGTGTAAACTATAAGTTGAGTGTCCAACCACACCGACACTTGCAAATAATACACCCGTACATACAAACCCATTAAAAGGAGTACCCTTATGTCTCGTTTTATTTCAACCGCGATTTGCGCCCTCTTCGTTTGTACAATCTGTACTTCTGTAGCTTCAGCAGCAGGAAATGCAGTTACTGGTAAAGCCGTTTATGATGCCAATTGCACTACCTGCCACACTGCCGGAATCGGTGGCACCCCAAAATTAGGCGACAAGGCTGCATGGGCACCCCGCATTAAACAGGGAGAAGCTGTACTGACCACCCATGCGATCAAAGGCTTCAAGACCCCCGGCAGCACTGGTATGGCAATGATGCCAAAAGCTGGCAAACCAGCTCTCAGTGATCAAGCAATCGGCGATGCAGTCGCTTACATGGTGAAGAGTTCAAAATAAACATCCAGCTCTCTTTTTTGCGGAACGGGAACTGATGTTATCAGTTTCCTTCTCTTTTTATCCAGAATCATGATAGCCGAAAAACAAGCTTGCATGTGATTATTTGGATTGATTATATTTACCAGGTATTAACAATTGTGTTGCATTCGGCACAAGTACAATACTCCCCCTTTATACCATAACTTATTAAAAGGAGTACTTTTATGTCTCGTTTTATTTTTTCCGCACTTTGTGCGCTTTTTGTTTGCTCTATCTGTTCAACTGTAGCATCAGCCAGCGACTTGGCTGCGGGTAAAGCTCTTTACGAATCAAGCTGTGCAGCATGCCACAAAACCGGTCTCGGCGGAGCACCAAAACTTGGCGACAAGGCCGCATGGGCACCCCGTATCGCTCAGGGAATTGAAGTGCTTGTCAACCATGCCGACATCGGATTTGATGGCAAGGCAGGATCAATGCCAGCAAAAGGCGGTACAACTTTGACTACTGCCCAGATCGGCGACATCGTAGGTTACATGGCAGAGCAGAGCAAATAAGCTTTCCTACTCTTATAACGATTAAAAGGCGGGGTATTCTCCCGCCTTTTTTATTTTCCTTTTTATGATTCGTGAATTTTCAAACCGATCGTCATGCTTGAAACCCAATACCTTGGCTATGCAGCAGGAATCTTAACCACTCTGGCGTTTCTTCCACAGGCTTTCAGAATCATCAGAACCCGCCAGACCCGCGACATCAGTTTGCTGTGGGCATTAGCCATGAATACCGGCATAATTCTCTGGTTGCTCTACGGCATCGCCAAAAACGACCTGCCAATGATTGGCGCCAACAGCGTTTCTCTTGTTCTGCTCATGATAATCCTTTACTGCAAAATTCGCTACAAATAGACAGGAAGGCATCCCGCCTGATTGAAAATCGGCTGAAAAAGTGTAAATATCAAGGCAGTTTGTTTATTTACCTGAAAATTTGTTGTGTCATGAACCATCTTCATATAGGCTTTGTTGGAACAGGAAGAATTGCACGTGCGCTTATTTCAGGCCTCACCAAGAGAGAGCACACTGTTATTGCCGGCTTTGACAGGGAACCCATTGCTCTTGCCTCTATTTGCGCTGATTACCCGGTTCTGCCTTGTCTCTCGATTGAAGAGGTGGCCCGACAAGCCCAGGTAATCATACTTGCCGTTAAACCTTACCAGATGGAAGAGGTACTCGGGGAACTGAAACCCTCACTCAACGCCAATCACCTGCTTGTCAGCGTTGCCGCGGGTATTTCCTCTGAATTTATCAGAAAAAACTCAGGGGAGGAAATGAGAGTTATCAGGGTCATGCCCAATACGCCGGCTTTTGTCGGGAAAGGAATGACAGCACTGTGCAGGGGCAAAATGGCTTCGGAAGAGGATATTCTGCTTGTTTCTGATCTTTTCAGTTCTATTGGCCGGGTGGCCATTCTCGATGAATCGCAGATGGATGCGGCAACAGCCCTATCCGGCAGTGGTCCGGCCTATATGTTTCATATTCTTGACTCGCTGGCCGAGGGGGGAGTGCAGTGCGGCCTTTCACGTGATGAAGCTCTAATCCTTGGTGCGCAAACCATGATCGGAGCTGCAACTATGGTGCTTTCCGGAAGCAAAAGCCCGGAAGAGCTCAAGGGAGAGGTCACAACGCCGGGTGGAACAACGGAAGCCGGACTGAAAGTTATGGATAAAGAAAATATCCGCCATATTCTGATAGAAACCGTTGCTGCTGCTGCGGCACGCTCCAGGGAACTTATGAAATAACCGATATGGCTACAGGTTTAGCTCGTTACCGCCTCTTTTTCATGCTTGTTATAGCTGTGTCTCTTTACGCCCCGACATTTACGGGAGCATCAGAAATTGAGGCCAACAAGCCATTCCTTGAATCCTCAATAAACAACACCCATCCATTTGTAGGCCAGGAGGTACTCCTGACTTACAAACTCTATTTCAAGGATGCCGCGCCAAAAATATCTTATGAAGTAAACCCTTCGCTTCAGGGTTTATGGGCAAAAGAGACCGGGACGGAGCGCTTTATCAAAAGCATGCCGGCAACGGCTCAGGGAAAAAGCTTTAGACGCGCGATTATCAAGCAGTTCAAAGTAGTACCCGTCCAGAGTGGCCAAATTACTGTTTCAGGATACAGCATGCTTTGCACCTTGCCGCAGGAGCCTGTTGCAACAAATGGAAAAGAACACTCTGAAACCACTTTACGTATTACTGCACCAGCCATTACCATCTCTGCCCGTGCTCTTCCCGAACCTGTCCCGGAAAAACTTTCCGGTGCCGTAGGCATCTTTTCGCTTAGCCTCTTGGTCGATAAGCAAAACCTCAGAATTGGAGAACCCTTATCTCTGAAACTCATACTCACCGGAACAGGAAGCCTGCTTACCCTTGAACTCCCGAATCTTAAGCTTCCCGAAAGCTTTCGCCGTAACCCTCCCGAACGAAGAACTACACTGGCAAAAGAGTCGGAGGCATCATCAGGCACCATAACGTCAACCATTCTTGCTTGGCCTCAATCAGAGGGTATTTTTCAAATACCGGCAACAGCTCTGGTTGTGTTCAACCCAGATAAAAAACAGTTCAGCATTCTTCATTCGAAACCCCTCACCATTACTGTAGCACCAGCAGCAAAAGGAGCAGGAGTTGGCGGAGAGGAACATGATAATACCTCAACAGAAAACAAGAGCATTATAACCCCGCTCTTCGCAACTGTCGCAATAGCATTCATTTTGCTGATAAGCAGCGCAGCAAAAGTACTGGTCAGAAAAAAACGCGGTGCGGATGCAAAAAAAATGACTCCTGAAGGTACAGCCGACTATCCAACTGACAGCGGAACATCTGCAAAAAACATGAAACAGCAGCTTTTTTCCTTACTTGAAGAGGCGGGAATAAAAAGTCCGGGAGGAATGACAAGGAATGAGTTGCACACTGCGTTGCAGACGATCAAAATCCCTGAAGAAACCCGCTCGGAACTCCCGGCAGTGCTTGACTCTCTTGATAAAATCCTATACAGTTATACCGGAGAAAACGAGAGTCGCATCCCTGACCTGATTACGGCAAAGGTGAACGCACTGCTGCATACATTAAAAAAGGCCGGTTTTTCTCGCTGAACAAAAGAATGACTTCAAACCCGGACTATTCCGGCAAGCCGAAAAGAGCAATTGCACGTTCGGGATAATCAGTGATGATCCCATCAGCACCGATCTGCTTCATGGCCATCATCTCATCTCTCCTGTTCACCGTCCATGGTATCATCGCAATGCCCTGTTCATGGAGACCTTCGGTCATCTCCCGGTCAACGAGAGAGAAATGGGGATTGACATATCGGGGTACAAAGCCAAGCTTTCGGAATAATTGGGATGTGTTTTTCGCCTCTTCAATCAGGAGTCCATAACAGATCCGGGGATTCAGCCTCCAAGCCTCCCGAACCACCCGTTCGTCAAAAGACTGTATCCTGACTCGTAACGATAACCCCGCAGCCTCAACAAGCTGAACAACAAGTGCTGCATATCTGTCAGGCGACGGATGAAAAAGCCCATCCTTATCCGGCCATGACTTTATTTCAAGATTATAGATCATCTGCCTCTTCATGCCTGCCGATGCCATACAGGAGTCTACCTCGCTGAATACCGTAGAAAGAAGTGGCTTGAAGGCGGCAACACGAACCTGCTCAGGAAAGGATGGATGAGGCTTACCGCAATCAAAAGAGGCAATATCGGCATAACGCATCTCATACAGG
Organism: uncultured Chlorobiaceae bacterium; assembly: GCA_903865705.1. GTDB lineage: Bacteria > Bacteroidota > Chlorobiia > Chlorobiales > Chlorobiaceae > Chlorobium. The sequence continues at coordinate 4,458 of CAIPKT010000141.1, read as the reverse complement.
ATATAACGCAGCCGATCTTCAACACTCAACGGCTGGCCATAGCGATCAGAACAGAGTGGAGCAGAAAGCCAGGGATCATGAGAAACCACGATCTGATGATCATTCGATACCAGCAGATCAAGCTCCAGAACCCTGATACCAAGACTGGCCGCATGACAGAAAGCCTGCAGGGTATTTTCAGGAAAAAGGGCTCTTCCTCCACGATGAGCCTGTATTTCAAAAGCCATAAAGAATCAAAAAAGAGGGCAACATTAACCAATCCGGGAACATCTCATTTCCGGAAAAGAATTTAAAAACCCGTACTCTGCCTTACCTTTACGGGTTGCGTTTAGTGGCAGTAACGCGGGACACCTTGGAAAAGGTCTTCTTTTTCGGTTTTCTCTTCTGCAACTTGTTTCCGTCCGTACTTTTCGCAACGGGATGCTTGCCGGCACCGTTCACGCCGAAAAGATCGGATGAAGCTTTAGTTCTGCTTTTGTTAAACCGGTTTTTGCGATACTTCTTTTCAAGGTCGGCGTAAGGACTGGGCGGGTCTGGAGAGGTATTGTGGTTATTAAAATTCGGTTCGTCAATGACCTCATCGACATCATCCAAAACCACGTCGGGATGAACTTTATTAAGCAAGTTTTTTCAATTTATGTTCAACAAATCAAGAGCACTCTTTTTACTCAGGATTATTTCTGAAGGGAATTCAATTTACAATTTTAGAATTAAAAAACAAGAAATTCCATAATGCGTTCAATTCAAGAAGAACAGTTGAATAACGTTTTTGCATTGGTTGTTGTCTGTATAAGTAGTAAATTTCAAACTATTTTATAATAAAATCGGAGCCCTACAATGGATATTCGCAGATGGATTCTGGCATTTATACTTCCCCCCGCATCAGTCACAAATAAAGAGGCCGGAACGGTCATGTTGACCGGGCTTCTCACGTTGTTCGGTTGGTTGCCTGGCGTTGCTTTTGCTCTTTTCATGATAATCCAGGAAAAGCGCCAGGTAAAAGCCTAATTCTTCGCTCATGAAGCTTTTGGTTGCCATCGACTTTTCAGAGCTTGCCGACAGAGTCATTGGCGAGGCAGAGAAACTTGCAAAAAAACTCTCGGCAAAAGTCTTTCTGCTTCATGTTATCCCTCCTTCTTCGCCGGTCATCATCGTGCCTTTAAATACACGCTGACAAGTCGCCACGCATGCGCCATAAGAAAGGAAAACCCGGCAACGAGAATGATGGTTGCTCCTGAAGCAATATCAAGCAGACAGGATAACCAGAGTCCGCAAATACTGAAGACCGCTGAAAACGCCACTGCCTGAATCATCATCCCAAGCAGGCTGCGGCTCAGCATCCGGGCAATAGCCGCAGGAATGGTCAGAAGCGCAATCACCATCACAATACCGACAACTCGAACCATAACCACAATGGTCAGGGCAATCAGACAGAGCATCAGCAGATAAAGAGCAGTCGTTTTAAGGCCGGACACAGCAGCATACTCCTCATCGAATGAGATGGCAAGAAATTCCTTGCTGAGCAGCCATACCACAGCAATGATCAGCAAATCAAGCAGCATGATCATCCAGAGATCAAATGAAGGAACCGTCAGAATATTGCCGAAAAGATAACTGAACAAATCAGGTGCATAGCCGGGCTTAAGGCCGATACAGATGACCCCGATTGCCATCCCGACCGCCCAGAAGGTGCCGATTGCGGTATCTTCTGCAACCTTTGCCTTTTTGCTCAACATGCCGATAGCAAGTGCGGCCGCCAGACTGAATGGTATAACGCCGAGCAATGGATTGATCCCAAGGTAATAACCAAGCCCAATACCCCCAAAAGCTGTATGGGCTATACCTCCACTGATAAAACCAATCTTTTTTACGACCACATAGGTACCAATGATGCCACAGGCAACACTGGAGAGCATCGCGGCAAGAAGCGCGTTACGCATAAACTCATAAGCAAATATCTCCTGCAGCATAACGTTGGCCCCTTGTCAATGGTTCGGAAAAGAGGAATTCTGCAAAACAGGAGCAGTGAGGTCCTCCCGGCAGGAAGTCTTGTCTGGTTCAAGCATATCAAGCGTAACATTCAACGTGGCGATTTTTGTTACATAACGGCTTATAAGAGAGGTGTCATGCGTGACAAGAACGATGGTCAGGCTCTCTTTCAACTTTTCGATAAGATCGTAAATGGTGGTTTTCATCTGCGGATCAATACTTGCCGTAGGCTCATCAAGCAAAAGAAGTTCCGGCTCTCCGGCAAGCGCCCGTGCAATAAGTACCCGCTGCAGCTCTCCTCCCGACAAGTCACCTATCCGACGCTCAATCAGCCGTTCAAGGCCGGTCGTGCAAATCGCCTCATCAACCCTTTCTCTATCGACACGGTTATAGCGCTGAAAAAGTTTTTTTTTCGACAACCGACCCATCAGCACAAGATCGTGGACACTGATTGGAAACTCACGGTCAAAAAAAAGTCGCTGGGGCACATAACCAATACGTCCAGGAGAACTTCCCGGTAGCCCTCCAAATACAGTGATTCTCCCTGCCGAGTGCTTCTCCAAACCAAGAATCACCCTGAGCAGCGTTGTTTTACCTCCGCCATTTGGGCCGACAAGTCCAAGAAAATCCCCTTCACAGACCGCAAGCGTCAGCCCCTCAAGCACCTTCACACCGCCCAGTTCGACTGAAAGCCGGTCACAATGGATAATTGGCTTTATCATCGCAAACTCTCAATAAACGCACTCGTCGCACGCCTGAGGTTATTTTGATAATCAGGTGACAAAGGGTCAACACTGATGGTACTGCCACCAATTTCAGAAGCTATGGTTTCTGCCTGTACCGTACTGAACTGGGGAGAAACAAAGACGACACCGATTCTGCTTGTTTTTGCTTTTTCGATGACTCGCTGCATCTGCCGGGGTGTGAGCGTCTTGCCCTCCTCCTCAACAGCTATCTGTTCAAGGCGGAAAGCATCGGCGTAATAGCCCCATGCCGGGTGAAAAACCAAAAAACGCCGTTTTTTTAAGCCGGCAAGCTTGCGTTGAATCTCTTGATGGAGCAACTGCAATTCAGCCTCAAGCTTCGCGCAATTTGCATCATACTCCAACCTGTGAACAGGATCAACTGAAATAAGGTCTTTTTTGACGTTCCTGGCAATGATAATGCCATTGAGCGGAGAAAGCCAGTAATGAGGATCGTAACGCTCATGCTGATGAGCCTCTCCGTCATGCTTGACTGGAAGAAGGCGAATACCCTCAACGGCATTACAAAGCCTCAAAGCATGATTAAGCGACAGAAACCGCTTCATCCAGTCCAGCTCAAACTCGACTCCCGAACCTGCCTTGATAAACAAAGTGGCCTTGTCAAGCAGGATCATCTGCCGGGGTAACGGTTCATAACTGTGAGGATTTCCGCCTGGCGGCACCATCACTGAAACAGCAACATGAGTGCCACCAATTTTTTCCGCAAAGTAAGCAAGAGGTGCTATGGAGGCAACAACCTGCAACTTCCCCGTTTCGGGCTGCCGGGCGCACCCGTTCAGCAAAAAGGCCAGAAGCAGAACCGACAAATAAAATTTCATCAAAATCTTCACCTGATTAATCCCTTTTTTGCCAAAGATACCCTTATTGCAACCTGTTCAGCGCACTGACCGTTGCCTTGATAGAGGCAAGGCTGATATTCGAATCGATTCCGGCACCAAAGGAAACACGGCCGTCAGCACAGCCAATTTTGATATAGGCTATAGCAAGAGCTCCGGCGCTCCGCCCGATAGCATGCTCGGCATACTCGTCAACACTGAAATCCAGCCCGCTCTCCCTGACAAATCCCTTGACAAAGGCATCAAGAGGACCGTTACCCTGCGCTGTAAAACTGAATTCCCGTTCCCTAGTCTGCACAATGCAACTTATGGTAGTATCCTCTTCATCTGTAAGCCGAGGCTCCTCATCATCCCAACTGATATGGCACTTTTTGAGGGTAACCGGTTCGCGAAGCTTCACATACTCTGAATGAAACAATTCATGGATCTGCTCTACCGACAATTCAATGCCAGTCGTGTCAGCAACACCCTGTACCGCTTCGGCAAAATCAGGCTGCATCCATTTCGGAATCTGGATACCGTAATCCTTCTCAAGCACATAGGCCACTCCCCCCTTACCCGACTGACTGTTAATGCGTACGATAGCCTCATAGTTGCATCCAACATCCTGTGGATCAATCGGCAGATAGGGAACGGCCCACAAACCACCGCGAGAGAGTGGCTGCGCTTTCATTCCCTTGCTGATTGCATCCTGGTGCGAACCGGAAAACGCCGTATAGACCAGCTCACCCGCATAGGGATGACGGGGATGAATATCCATACGGGTACAACGACGGTAGACCTCGCGTATGCGGGGAAGATCGGAAAAATCCAGTTCAGGATCGATGCCCTGGCTGAAGAGGTTCAGCGCCATCGTCACAACATCCATG
>CAIPKT010000140.1 GCA_903865705.1 uncultured Chlorobiaceae bacterium | reverse complement strand
GCTCTGCTCGGGCATACCATTAACGGTATAAAGGTATACAGCTCCATTGATGCTGAAGAAATTATCAAAAGTCAAGCTATTACCGATGTCCTTTTTGCTCTGCCCTCAGCAAGCCGTCGTCGCCGGCAAGAAATTTTTGACTTTCTTCATCCCTTTGGGGTGCATATTCTGACCTTGCCTGGCATTGAAGAGCTAGCCGAAGGAATGATCTCTGTTTCAGATATCAAAGAGTTCGATATCGAAGACCTGCTTGGCCGCAACACTGTTCCGCCGGTTATTGAACTGTTAGGGCAATGCATCAAGAGAAAGGTGGTGATGGTTACCGGTGCAGGAGGCAGCATCGGCAGTGAACTCTGCCGCCAAATATATTTATCGCATCCCTCAACCCTTATCCTTCTCGACCATTCAGAATTCAATCTCTTCACCATTCATCAGGAGTTTGAGAACAAGGCGCTTCACGAGAAGAACAGAACCAAGATAATCCCACTGCTCGGTAACGTCACCGACCAAAAGATTATGGAGAAGATCTGCCGTATTTATAAACCGGCAACCATCTATCATGCAGCAGCATACAAGCACGTTCCGATGGTTGAGCAAAACCCGGTAGAAGGGCTCAGGAACAATGTTTTTGGAACCTTGAGCATGGCGCGAGCCGCTGTTAAAAACGGAGTGAGCCACTTTGTTCTCATCAGCACAGACAAGGCAGTCCGCCCAACCAACATCATGGGTGCGAGCAAACGCCTTTGCGAACTGGTACTGCAGGCATTCGCCAGCGAAAAGAGCAAGACCTGTTTTTCCATGGTTCGCTTCGGCAATGTGCTTGGTTCAAGTGGTTCAGTAGTACCTCATTTTCGTCGTCAAATAAAAGCAGGCGGTCCCATAACCATTACCCATAAGGATATCACCCGCTATTTCATGACCATCCCAGAGGCTGCCCAGCTTGTTATCCAGGCAGGCGCAATGGCAAAAGGGGGAGATGTTTTTCTGCTCGATATGGGGGATCCGGTAAAAATCTATGATCTTGCCAGTCGCATGATAGAGCTTTCAGGCCTTACCGTTCGAGACCACCTCCATCCAGACGGAGACATTGAAATACTTGAAACCGCTCTTCGGCCAGGAGAGAAGCTTTACGAAGAACTCCTTATTGCAGGCAATCCCAAGCCAACAGACCATCCCCTGATTTTCAAGGCTCATGAATACTTTTTCACCATGCAAGAGCTTATGCCCATGCTTCTCGAACTCCAGTACCGCATGATAAATCACGATATAGCGGCAATCAAAGTGTGTCTGCAGCTTATCGTCAAAGGCTTTACGCCTCAAGCAGAGACTACCGTTGTAGCCCCAAGTGAGAAGCATAACGGTGTTTCTAAAGCTCAAGCAGTTCCTCAATCACTTTTTGCTTATGTATAAAACGATACGAGAAGTGCCAGCGACCCAGTCAATTACAACACTTCTCTCGCGCCTTTGGCAACACATCAGCCCTCGACGACGTGGACAATTCGGTTTGCTACTCATCTTGATGATCAGTGCGTCATTTGCCGAAATTCTAAGCATAGGCGCTGTACTACCATTCCTCGCCGTATTGACTGCTCCAGAAAGAATCTTTCAACTCCCCGCAGCCCAGCCATTCATAAGAGCAGCAGGTATTGCCAATGCCAGCCAACTCCTGCTCCCCCTGACTATCACATTTGGCATTGCTGCCATCTTATCCGGTGCCATGCGCCTTTTGCTTCTCTGGGTCAGTACGCGCCTCTCCTTCGCAACAGGGGCTGACCTCAGCATCAGCATTTATCGCCGCACTCTCTACCAGCCGTATGCGGTACACGTTTCCCGAAACAGCAGTGAAGTCATCAACGGCATTTCGTCAAAAGCAAACACGGTTATCTACAGCGTCATTGTGCCGGCTTTGACCCTCATCAGCTCAAGTATTATGCTGATCACCATTCTCATGGCCCTCTTAACGATCAATCCAGTTATTGCGCTGGCAGCTATTGGTGGCTTTGGAATGATTTACGTATTTATTCTCAAGCTCACTCAAAACCAGCAGTTGATAAACAGCAAGTGCATTGCCCGAGAATCAACTCAAGTTATCAAGTCCCTACAGGAAGGGTTGGGCGGCATACGCGATGTCCTGATCGACGGCAGTCAGGCCGCCTACTGTCAAATCTATCGCAATGCCGATCACCCCTTACGTAAGGCTCAGGGAAACAACACTTTTATAGGTGCAAGTCCGCGATTTGGCATTGAAGCACTAGGCATGATGCTTATCGCCCTATTGGCCTATGCACTCGCAAGGCAACCAGATGGTATTGCCAAAGCAATTCCTGTTCTCGGAGCACTTGCGCTGGGAGCCCAGCGTCTGCTACCAGTACTCCAGGCGGCATATTCATCATGGTCAAGCATACAGGGTGGGCAGGTCTCGCTGCACGATACGCTCGAACTGCTCGACCAGCCTCTTCCAGACTATATTGATAAGCCGTTAGACAAGCCGTTACCATTTACGCAACACATTAACCTGAAAGATCTCTCTTTCCGTTATACAGCGCAAACTTCTCTGGTACTCAACAACCTCAACTTTACCATAAAGAAAGGCAGTCGTATAGGCTTCATTGGTGTTACCGGCAGCGGAAAAAGTACGCTGCTTGATCTTGTAATGGGTCTTCTGACTCCAACTGAGGGAGCACTTGAGATTGACGATCAGCCCATAAGTACAAGCAACAACCGCGCCTGGCAAGCGCATATTGCACACGTGCCTCAAGCCATATTCCTCGCAGACAGCACTATCGAAGAGAACATAGCCTTTGGAGTTGCTAAAGGCAAAATAGACCAAACCAGGGTCAAGCAAGCCGCCCTTCAGGCACAGATTGCCGACATCATCGAAAGCTGGCCAAAAAAATATCAAACCTACGTGGGCGAACGCGGTATCCGCCTCTCCGGTGGCCAGCGCCAGCGCATCGGCATCGCCCGGGCACTGTATAAACAAGCCGATGTCATCATCTTCGACGAAGCCACCAGCGCCCTCGACAACGAAACAGAACAGGCCGTCATGCAAGCCATAGAAAGACTCGGCGATGATCTCACAGTGATGATAATAGCGCATCGTTTAACCACACTCAAAAACTGCACACAGATCGTGGAACTTGCTGACGGTGAGATCAAAAGAATTGGCACCTACACCGAAATAGTCTCAAAAGAAAAAGCAAACGGCCATGCATTCCCAATCAGCAAAGTCCACTGAGCCCTTAAAAAATATGAAAGCCGTCGTCCTCGCAGGCAAACTCAGCACTCATCCCCTCAAGGCAACTCACATCTTTTAACATCTAGTGAAAATCAGTGCAATTCGTCAATAAACTTCATCTATGTTGAACAATAAAAATGTCCTTATTACTGGAGCTGACGGCTTCATCGGATCACACCTCACCGAAGCCCTGGTTCACCAAGGTTACAATGTCCGTGCCTTCGTACTCTACAACTCTTTCAACTCATGGGGTTGGCTCGACCATTGCGCACCAGAGATTAAAGGGAAGTTTGAAGTATTTGCCGGTGATATCCGTGACCCGCACGGGGTAAAGGAGGCAATGAAAGGTTGCGACGTGGTACTGCATCTGGCGGCACTTATTGCGATACCCTACTCGTATCACTCGCCCGATACCTATGTTGATACCAATGTTAAAGGTACGCTCAATGTCTTGCAGGCTGCGCGGGAACTTGGTGTTAAGAAAATCGTTCACACCTCCACGAGCGAAGTGTATGGCACGGCGCGATTTGTGCCGATTACCGAAGAGCATCCCTTGCAGGGGCAATCACCGTATTCTGCTACTAAAATTGCAGCAGATCAGTTGGCCTATTCCTTTTATGCTTCATTTGGACTGCCAGTGGTTATTGCTAGACCGTTCAACACCTACGGCCCGCGGCAGTCTGCAAGAGCTGTGATTCCCACCATTATTACGCAGATTGCAAACGGAAAGCGTCAAATAAAACTTGGCGCAGTCTCACCTACGCGCGATTTCAATTTTGTGCAGGACACTGTAGCGGGATTTATTGCTGCGATGAACTCAGATCATGGGTTGGGTGAGGTAGTTAACTTAGGCAGCAATTTTGAAATTTCTATCGGTGAAACAGCCTTATTGATTGCTGAAGTTATGAAAACTGAAATTGATATTATCACGGATGATCTTCGTTTGCGTCCTGAAAATTCAGAAGTTGAAAGATTATGGGCTGATAATTCTAAAGCTAAAAAACTTTTTGGCTTTCAACCTTCTTATGGTAATAGAGAAGGTTTTAAACGTGGTCTTGCTGAGACTGCCGAATGGTTCATGATACCTACTAACCTCTTAAAATACAAGGCAGGTATATACAATGTCTAAACGAGCAGTTATTCTTGCAGGAGGTAGAGGAACCCGATTATATCCATATACTGTTGTTTTACCAAAACCGCTAATGCCTATTGGTGAATTTCCAATATTGGAAGTGATCATTCGTCAACTCGCCCAACATGGATTTGATCATGTCACTCTGGCAGTAAACCATCAAGCAGAGATTATTAAGGCGTTTTTTCAGAACGGAGAGAAATGGGATATTAACATTGATTATTCATTAGAAAAAAAACCTCTGAGCACTATGGCTCCTTTGCGAATAATATCTGATTTGCCAGATAGCTTTTTAGTGATGAATGGTGATATTTTAACCGACCTTAATTTTTCAGATTTTTATGAAGAACATTTAAATAGTCGTAAGATATTTACTATTTCTTCATATATGCGTGAGCAAAAAATTGATTATGGAGTACTTGAAGTTAATTCTTATGGAAATCTTTCTGCATTTAAAGAAAAACCAAGTAGTCAGCATATCGTTAGCATGGGGATATATATGGTTAATCGTAGTATTATGAATTATATTCCAAATGAAAAAAGTTATGGTTTCGATAATTTGATGTTAGATTTGCTTGAATCAAAACAGTCTGTAGGTGTCCGAAATTTTTCTGGATATTGGTTGGATATCGGTCGGCCGGATGATTATATGCAGGCTATAGAAGAATTTGAAAAATTAAAATCGACTTTTCTTTGTGAATAAAATACTCGTTACGGGCGCGAATGGATTTATTGGTAAGACACTTGTATCCCATTTAAATAATCTTGGCAGGAATGTAGTGCCACTGAGCTCTGTAGATGGCAACATAGCCGATAGGGTAACTTTGGCAAAGTTCTTAAAGCAGGATATAGTTCATGTATACCATTTGGCAGCCAAGACATTTGTTCCAGATAGCTGGGTTAATTCACAAGCGTTTTATCAGACCAATGTTATAGGTACGGTCAATGTTCTTGAATTTTGTAGAGCCAGCAACATTCCCTTGACATATGTTAGTGCTTATGTTTATGGTCATCCCGATAGTTTGCCAATCAGAGAGGATAGTGCAGTTCGACCGAGCAATCCCTACGCGATGACAAAGTGGCTTGCTGAACAAGTATGTAATTTTTATGCAAACACCTACGATTTGCCGGTCACGACATTACGCCTTTTTAATGTGTACGGAATCGGTCAAGCCGAAAACTTTATAATTCCCTTGATCATCAGTCAGGTTCTTGATGGCGGAAAAACTATTATTGTAAAGGATTTAATTCCAAAAAGGGATTATATATATATAGAAGATGTGTTGGCCGCATTGCTTGCTACATTGAATAAACAGCTTGGTTACAACGTTTACAACGTAGGTTCAGGTACTTCTTTAAGTGTACAGGAAGTTATTAATATCATTCAAAATGTTGCAGGTACAGAAAAAAAAATTATCTGTGATAACGTTATTCGGTCTAACGAATTGATGGATGTCGTAGCGGATATATCAAAAGCCGAAAATATTATCGGGTGGAAGCCAAAATACTCCTTTCAGCAGGGAGTAGAGAAAATCCTGAGTAGCAATTATAAAAATTGATAATATGACCATGCTTAACGTACCGATCAACAAGGGAAATTATTCCTTGGATACAAATGAAAGAGAAGATCTTTTTGAACAGTATCGAGGTGGGGGTTGGGAAAAAGAGTATCATCAGTATCGCCTTAATTGGTCGACATATCCGCAAAATCAGATAATTTCAGATTATCCTTTGCTTGTGGATATTGAACTCTCGTCAGTTTGCAATCTCAAGTGTCCAATGTGCTATACTATTACAGAGGAATTTAGGAAGAAAGTACATGTCACGAAGATGGACTGGGAGTTATATAAAAAAATTATTGATGAAATAGAGGGAAAGGTTCCAGCAATACGCCTAAGTTTAAGAGGCGAAGCGACATTGCATCCGAAATTTATTGAATCGATACATTATGCCAAGGCACATGGCATTAAAGAGGTATCGATGTTGACGAATGGCAGTAAACTGGGCTTACCCTTTTTTATACAGATGGTTGAAGCTGGCGTTGACTGGATAACCATCTCAATTGACGGCACAGGAAAAACTTATGAAAGTGTACGAAAACCGCTGAAATTTGATGATCTGCTTGGAAAAATAAAAGAGATATACAATTATAAAAAAGAGCATAATCTCAAGCGACCGGTTATTAAAGTTCAGGGCATTTGGCCTTCAATTGTGGAGAGCGGTATTGATGCCTACTACAGCACATTTGAGCCACTTGTGGATTTAGTGGCATTCAATCCCCTGATCGACTATCTTTTCAACGATACAGACATTGAGTATCTGGAAGAATTTACCTGTCCGCAGCAGTATCAGCGTCTGGTGATCGGGGCTGACGGTCTGGTGATGAAGTGCTCAAATGATGAAGAGAACCAGGATGTTATCGGTAACATTCATCATGAAACTGTTCATGATGTCTGGCATGGCGAAAAGATGCAGGCAGTGCGTCAAACACAGTTGTCGCATCATGGATTTTTACAAAGTGAGGTTTGTCGGAAATGCTATTTGCCAAGGAAAACCGAGGATCAGCCTGCTCAGGTAGGTGATCGGTCGTTCATAGTGCGTAACTATATTAATAGAAGTCAATTAATCGGGAAATAATATTATTTAAAGAAATCAGGGCATCAGAACCCTGATTAGCATGGGGCGTCCCTATTTCGTTCTTCCTTACGTTGGTATTAAGCAGTTTGTGCCCGAAATAGCTCATGCAGTTGGATTAACCGCACCTATATTTACAAGCTATATTTGCCATAAACGCGTGTCATTCAAGTAATGATTTGATAAGATTATGCTGGTATCAATTTTATTTTCGTTTATTTTGATAGAAAAATCTTCATAAAAAACTGATAAACCTTAATAATTACTTTTCAACAGAAAGAAGTATTTCATGTTTAACAATTATCGTTCAGACCGTTGCTATATCATTGCAGAGATTGGTGGCAATTTTACAACTTTTGCCGAGGCGAAGCGTTTGATTGATGAGGCGCATGCCTGCGGTGTCGATGCTGTCAAGTTACAAACCTATAGAGCCGACACCATAGCGAGCACCAAAGCTATTTTTAATATGGAAAATACCGGTGTGGTCTCGCAGCATGAGCTGTTCCTGAAATATGAGGTGAACGAGGCCTTGCATCATGATGTATTCAAATATGCTGAATCTAAAGGTCTCGACTGGTTCTCAACACCTTCACATGCAACTGATGCAGACTTGCTGGAAAAGTGTGGTGTCGGCGCACACAAGATCGGCTCAGATGATGCAGTAAATATCCCTTTTCTGCGTTATGTTGCCCGAACTGGAAAGCCGCTTCTGCTCTCAACTGGTATGTGTACAATGGATGAGGTGCGTGAGTCGGTGGCCGCAATTCTTGCGGAAGGAAATGAAAAACTGATTTTGTTACATGCCATTACAAGTTATCCAACTCATGCCGAGAATGTCAATCTTGCCGCCATGCAGACCATGATGCAGGCCTTTCCGCAACTAGATATAGGCTACTCTGATCACACACAGTCTCCTGTCGCCTGCCTGTGTGCAGTGGCTATGGGTGCCCGGGTAATCGAAAAGCATTTTACCTATGACAAAAGTGCAGATGGACCAGACCATATGCTTTCTGCTGATCCGGCAGAAATGAAATGGCTGGTTGATGCGGTACGTAATTTTGAGGAAATGCGAGGATCCGGAATCAAGCGTCCTGCTAATAGCGAAAAAATTACTCGTCGAAATAACCGAAAAAGTGTGGTGCTCAATCGCAGCGTTAAGGATGGAACGCGCTTGACTGAGGAGGATATAGCTGTAAAACGGCCTGGTTATGGCATTGACCCGAAATATATTGAGCAAATTGCTGGACGAAGGGTGGCCAAAGATATAGAGAAAGATAGTGTGCTCAATTGGAGCGATTTGGCATGAGTATTGGTATCATTATTCAAGCCAGAACAGGATCGACCCGCCTGCCGGGTAAAGTACTGAAACCTGTTGCAGGTAAGATACTTCTGGATCATGTGCTTGGCAGAGTCTTGCTTGTCGACTTTCCTTTTAAGATAGTGGTTGCAACAAGCAATTTGCCGCAGGATGATATAATTGCTGAACATTGTTTGGATGAAGGTGTTTCTGTATTTCGTGGCAGCGAAACTGATGTGCTGGATCGCTATTACCAGTGTGCCCTCGAAAACAGTTTTGAGCATATAGTGAGGCTAACAGCGGATAACCCGTTTACCGATATTGAGGAGTTGACGCGACTGATTGAGCGGCATCTTTCAGAGCAAAATGACTATACACACTCATTTGGCATAATGCCTTTGGGAGTTGGAGCTGAGATATTTACTATTGCAGCTTTGGAGAGAAGTGCACATGAGGGTCATGCACCAAATCACAGGGAGCATGTGAATGAATATATTCAGGAGCATCCGGAGCTTTTCAAAACAGGCCTGTTGGAGGTTTCAACATCCAAACACCGTCCAGATTTACGATTGACTGTTGATACCGAAGAGGACTACAATCGAGCTTGTGCAATAGCAACTCATGCACCTGATCGCTGGATAGGAACAGAAGAGGCTATTGGAATATGTACGCAATCTGTATAGAAAGTTCTCATCACCGTGGTATGGGTCATTATTACCGTGCACTGAATCTGGCAGAAGCCCTGCAACAGGCAGGTCGGCCATATATCATATATCTGAACGATCATACCCCATCACTCCAAAATCTTGTTGAACGAGGTGTACGACACAGGGTAGTGAATCTGCTTAATTACACCAGTAATTGGGAAGCTTCGCTGATCATGAAAGATGGTATCACCTTGTGGATAAATGACCGTCTTGATACTGATATCCATCATGCAGAAAACATCAAGAAAGCGAAGATTGCGCTTGTGACCTTCGACGATCGAGGCTCGGGAGCTGCACTGGCTGACCTGCACATCGCTGCACTAGCCTTTGATGACGATGAACCACTTCAAGGAGCAAAAGTATTGCGAGGTGCAGAGTATCTGATACTTAATCCGGAAATTCAGCTCTACACACGAGAACGTAAACAGTCGGGAAGTATTCTTGTGACACTTGGCGGAAGTGACACCTATGGTGTGACGGTTAAAGTGGTGAAGTTACTTAAAGAGATGGGTTTGACAGCCACCGTTGTTATTGGGGCGGCGTTTATGCATACCGCAACACTGCATGAGGTTTTGACCGATAGTTTTACTTTAAAATGTGGTGTACCTTCAATGATTGAGGAGTACTCTTATCACGAACTTGCAATCACCGGCGGTGGGATCACACCGTTTGAGGCCAATGCATCCGGTTTGCCCTGCGTGGTGATTGCAAATGAGCTGTTTGAGATACCTGTCGGTAATGAGCTTCAGCGGCTGGGCGGTTCTGTTTTTGCAGGGTACCACGAATCATTATCGCGGCCCTTGTTCAGCACAGATTTGCCGCTGGAAAAAATGAGTCAGGCTGGTCTGCGAAATATTGGATTGCAGGGTACTCAGCATGTTATTGGAGCACTAATGAATCTAATTAAATGAAAAAAAAAATCGTTGTTATTCACCAGCCAGACTTTGCACCTTACCTGGGATTTTTTCATCGTTTCCTTTATGCAGATATGTATATCGCATTGGATCATGTGCAATATGTTAGTAAAGGTAGAGGCTGGACAAACCGGGATAAAATAAAGACAGCTCAAGGCGAAAAATGGCTTTCAGTAAGTGTCAACAAAGCGCCACTCAATACCGCCATCAGCCAAATTGAACTATCCACAATTATTGATTGGCGTAAAGATAATTTGCGACTTATCGAGCACAACTACCGCAAAGCACCCTTTTACAGTGAGATGATGCAAGAAGTCTCACAATTGTATGCAAAGCCGTTTCAACTACTGCGTGATTTCAATATGGCATTTATTGCAATGTTGATGGATATGCTTGATGTACGAATACCTTGGGTTTGGTCAAGCGACCTCGACCCGGTTGGGACAAAAAATGAGTTGTTAGTGAATTTACTCCAGAAAGTTTCAGCGACACACTATCTTTCTGGCGTGGGAGCGCGGGATTATTTTATAGTTGAACCATTTGCTAGGGCAGGTATTGATGTGATATGGCAAGATTTTACCCATCCGGTCTATACACAGCAATTCGGTGGGTTTGTTCCCTTTTTGAGTGTATTGGACGTGCTTTTTAATCATGGTATAAAGACCTCACGAGAATTATTAAGGATGAGTAAATGAATATATTAGCAATTGGAGCACATTTCGATGATGTGGAATTGGGCTGCGGAGGTACTCTGGGCAAGCATGCGCAGCAAGGTGATAATGTTTATGTGTTTGTTGCAACAGTCTCAGGTTTTGCAAATCAATACAACCACGAAGTCCGATCGAATGAAATAGCCCTTGAGGAAGCTGAAAAAGCTATGAAGATATTAGGAGTTACAGGACTAATTTGCGGAAAGTTCAAAACTCTTGAAATTGAATTTAATGATACTTTAAACATTGAGATTTTAAAAGTTGTTGAAGATAAAAAGATTGATCTTGTTTATGCACATTGGTCCGGTGATATTCACCACGATCATCATGCAGTTGCGAAAGCATCTTTGCACAGTTGCCGTCATGTTCCTCGGCTTTTAATGTACCGAAGCAATTGGTACCACTCACCATTAGATTTTAAGGGAAATTTTTATATAGATATTACTAATACTTGGAGCCTTAAAGCTCAGGCTATAGCAGCTCATGAATCAGAAATGCAAAGGACTGGGGAAAAATGGGTACATTTCTTTAAAAATGAAGCAGAAAATGCTGGCCAGCGAATAGGTGTAAAGTATGCAGAAGTGTTCGAAGTGGTGAAATGGTTAGAGACATAAAGTCTTTAAATCAGTACGGTTAGATGAATATTAATTAAAAATATATTATTACGGCTTATAAGATATGTTTAGTATGATACAATTTATAAAAAAATGGTTTATATCACCTGGTATTTTGCACACCCTTAATAAAGTAAATGGAAATATTAAATTATCGTTAATGAGTTTGGAGGATAAACAACTGCTTAAGGAAAACTTAAAGATAAAAAATAAATATAGTAGTTCTCGATGTTTTATAATGGGAGCTGGTTCATCAGTAAAAAGTCAAGACATGAAAAAGCTTGAGGGTGAGTTTGTTATTAGTGTAAGCAATACATTTGCGCACCCTGATTTCAAAATAATAAAATCTAAATTTCATGTAATTCCTCCTCTTTTAAAGAGTCATCTGGGTACATTTGAAATTAATGATTTTATACAATGGCTCAAAGTGATGGAATCTGCAACTGGAGACGCAGAAATGTTTATTCATATTGGGGATAGGGTATTAATTGAGGAGAATTGTATTTTTAAAAATAGAATTATTCATTGGGTTGAATATTCTTTATGGGATGGCAATTTTAATACACCAATTGATTTATGTAGAATTCCAGATATAGGGTCAGTATCAGAAGTTGCAATAAGTGTGGCGATGTATCTTGGGTTTGAAAAAATCTACCTCATTGGTATTGATCATGACTGGTTTAATGGCCTTTTTATATACTTTTATGATCAAAGCAAAGATCATGTTATGCAAGCAGATATAAAAAGTATAAATCATATTGATAGTGAATATCAAATGAGAAGACATTCCGAGATATTTAAAAAATATAAATATCTGGGTTCGCTAAAAAATAATATTTATAATGCCAACTCTAATAATCAAACATATTTAGACGTTTTTCCTAAAGTGGATTATGATACACTATTTGGCAATAATAAGCTGTAAAGTATATGATTACGCTATAAGAATAAAAAACAAGCTCATTTAAATACTCCTAAATATCGTGTCGTTTATTCTGTAATAAATGAACGTTGTTTATATATGATGTTTATGGAAAATAATAATTTTTATATATTGGCTTTTTTTGAAAGTCATCGTCGCCGCCAGAAGTTATTAATTGAATAATAATAAATAAGGTGTTCTGAATGAAGCAAAAATTTAATGATAATTTTATTGCAGATATGGCTTCTTCATATTTGTTTTTTTGTTATATGATATCTGTTTTGGCTAATTATTTTATGGATAATAAGTTCATATTTATATTTAGTAGTTTAATAGGTCTTGCCGCGTTGCTAATGGAATTTATGAATAAAAGTAAAGATAATTCATACATATATTTATTTGTAGGGATTACCTTGTTATTTCTTCTTGCTTCAGCTCTTATTGTAAATAGAAAAGAAGGGGTATTTGTTTTAGTTATTAATATAATGGCTAACTCTGGAATAGCTTTGCTTTTAATCCGAAGGAAGATAAGCAAAGTTGTAGGATATATCCCTTTTTATTCCCTTGTTTTGTATTTTTTATGGCGGATATTTACTTATTCTGAGATTATTGGAAATGATTACAGTAGTCGTAATTCAATTTCTATTGTTGTTATTTTTTCTTGTATTGCTTTGTATGTTGTTTCTATAACCAACGATAAAAAAATAGATATATTCCCTGCGCTTATTGCATTAATTATTTCAATTTGGGCCGTAGGTCGTTCAGGGATAATCGCATCTTCAGTAATGTTAGTCGGGCTTTTGGCTTTTATGGGTCATAAAAATAAAAAATATTATTTTCTAATTATTGTGGTCTCGATATTTGGGTATTTGATTGTGGATCAGGTATTTGCATCTTTTGTCAATTATATTATTCCTGATAACGCTATTAATAAATTTGCAACAGATGGGCTCGAAACGGGGCGAGATCAGATATGGGGTCACTATTTCAATAATTTAAATTTATATACAATAGTTTTTGGTTCAGATGTTAGGGCAGACTCATATATGCAGGATTGGTACTATAATTATCATAATTCATATATTAGACTTCATTCATTTGTTGGCTTGTTCAGTTTTGTTTATATAGTATTAATTTTGTTATCATCAACATATTTATATAGAAGAAACCGGATTTTATTTATTTTGTTTGCTGCTGCTTTAATAAGAATGAGTACGGATACATCAAATTTCTTTACTCAATATGATTTCGTGCCGTTTTATTTTATTTTTATTTATCTGGCTAATGGTAAAAATAATAATAAAATAATAAATATTGTGCTCCCATTTAAAAGAAAGTCAATATGTACCTAATCTTAAAACTTATAAAATAAATATATATGACTATTAGATCAAACCTAAAATCCACGAGGTTGTTAATGATGAGTGTATTGTTGGGTGCTTTTTCTGCCATAAAAGAGGCGATACGTCATCATTCACGCACATATTTATCGCGCTTTAGATATGATGGTGTACAGTTTGCTCCTGGTTCAAATGCAGATTCATTTTGCCAATTTGAAGGGTTAAACCGTATTTGGAATGGTTCAGTACTAAGCTATGTTTACATGGGTCGACATACATACTGCGGTATCAATTGTCGAATCAGCCAATGCTCTATTGGAAGATTTTGTTCGATAGGTCCAGGTGTGGTGATTGGTACAGGGACACACCCAACAGATAATGTCTCTACTTTCCCTGGATTCTATTCTGCGATTAAACATACTGTTAATTTTATTTCAAATCCATGTTTGATCGAATATCGCCCTATTACTATAGGAAACGATGTATGGATTGGTCATCATGCGACGATTTTGGATGGTGTTACCATTGGCGATGGGGCTATTATTGGTGCAGGTGCGGTAGTTAGTAAAGATGTTCCTCCTTATGCAATTGTTGGTGGCATTCCAGCCCGTTTAATTCGTTTTCGATTCAGTGAAGATATCATTAAAAAATTGTGTGACCTAAAGTGGTGGAACTGGACTGATGAGTTGATTCAAGATAGAGCAGATGATTTTAAAAGCCCTCATTTGTTACTGCGGAATTGTTGTGATTTTAAAAATATTATGTCCTTTGCAAATATTGCTATTTAATAATTGTTTATAAAGATTAACTCATTATATATTTACAGTATGGTAATTTCATTTTATAGGCTAGTATCTGTATTTAAATTCATGATACGCGAAATACATGCTAAACTTAATCCCCTTGGTTATGCTCGATCAATTGGAGTCACAATTGGTAAAAACGTATATTTTTACGGCATGCCTTCGGGCATGTTTGGAACTGAGCCTTGGTTAATTAAAATTGGTGACAATGTCCATATTACTTCTGGGTGCACATTTGTAACCCACGATGGAGGTACATTAATATTGCGAAAAGAGGTGGCTGATTTGGAATGGACTGCGCCAATAAGTATTGGAAACGATGTGTATATAGGTATTAAATCTCTAATTATGCCAGGGGTTAATATTGGAAATAGAGTAATTGTAGGTGCTGGGTCAATTGTTACACACGATATTCCTGATAATAGCGTTGCTGTTGGAGTTCCAGCTCGGGTTATCAAGAGTGTAGATGAATATTTAGTACAAATGAAGAAAAAAAGTTTGAAGTGCGGACATCTAAATGGTTTGGAAAAAGAAGTTGTGTTGAAAAAAATCTTTGGAATAACCTCGAAGGCAAGCATCCTAAAATAAGTTAATGAGTAATTATTTCAATGTCATTAACTAGTTCGCCTAAAATATTTTACGTAGGAAACTTTCTTTTTCCTGATAGCGATGCTGGTTCGCACCGAGTATATGGAATTGGAAAAGCACTAAGAGAATCAGGTTATGAGGTTGTTTATCTAGGCGCTGAAAGTTTCGGTCGACCTCAAGATGCTCTATCGGAAGATGTGTATAAATATGATAGTTTTTTATACTATCCATCCTCTGATGTCGGTAGTTCTCTGATAAGACGGGGCATAAGATTGTGGTCTACATATTTTACTGGTCAAAGTGTGATGAAACGTCTTGATGCTTTATGGACAGAACAATTTGTAGCCGTGTTCGCATATCAGGTGGGGACTTTGCTTTTAGCTCAATTAAGAAGGTTTTGTACAATGCACAACATTGTATTGGTAACAGATGTTGTAGAGTGGTATGATAGTTCTCACGTATTATTGGGTAGGTTTGGACCTCTCGCTTTGGATTCTGCATTCAGCATGCGATATATGCAGGGAGGTTATGCAGATGGGGTTTTGGCTATCAGTAGTTATTTGGAAAACTATTATAGTCGTAACGGCAAACCTACAGTTCGTGTTCCAGTTCTTATTGATTATCAGACTAATATCAACAAATGGATGACGCTTCCAAATATCTTTAAATCGACTTTGCAATTGTCTTTTGTTGGTAATGCCGGAAAAAAAGATTTGTTGGTGAATGCTATTCGAGGTCTCATGCTTCTTGGTAATGAAGCAAGGTCGTGTGAATTGGTTATCGTTGGACCTTCTCGTGGTGAACTGGCAGAGAGTCTCGGTAGGGATGCACAGATACTTGATTGGTTGAATGATACGTTGCGCTTTGTTGGCAAGGTAACTCATGAAGTAGCAATGGCTTATGTTAAAAGGGCGGATTTTTCTATTTTATTGCGTCCGGATCTTCGTTTTGCGCATGCGGGGTTTCCAACCAAGTTGGTCGAGAGTTTGTCTATGGGTGTACCTGTAATTTGTAACTTGACAAGTGACGTTGGTATGTATGTTCGAGATGGTCAGGAAGGGTTAGTTGTATCAGATTGTTCACCTGAAGCATTTGCTAATGGTTTGCGCCGAGCAATGGCTCTTTCCTTCGAGCAGCGAGAGGATATGAGATTTAATGCCTGTCGAAGAGCAGAAATTAGCTTCGATTATCGAAACTGGAGTAGACCTCTTAGTGAATTCATGTATCAAGTTAAAAAGCGTCATTCAGCCTAAAATCGATGAATTTAAGTTTAATCAAAATTCCGGGTCAAACTTTGGTTTTATTTTCGCGGTGTTGGCGCCGCCTTAAGATGATGCTATTGCGGCCATTGTTTGGCAGTTATGGTATGAATTTTTTGTTTGATCCAAATGGTGATTATAGTTTTACAAACATTTATGTTGGTCACAATGTTTCTCTTGGTAATAAACCAAGGCTCAGTGCGACCCGTTCTAATATTCTTATTGGCAATAATGTTATGTTTGGTCCTGAGGTGAATATTCAGGGTGGAAACCATACGACTACCTATATTGGGCGTTTCATGGTTGATGTCCATGAAAAGGATAAACGGTCTGAAGACGATTTAGGAGTATGTATTGAGGATGATGTCTGGGTCGGAACTCGTGCGGTCATTTTACATGGCGTTACAATAGGTCGCGGTTCGATTGTTGGAGCTGGATCTGTAGTGACAAAGTCTGTGCCTCCTTATGCTGTTGTTGCAGGAAATCCAGCTCGAGTCATAAAATATCGATGGAGTGTTGAGGAAATACTTACTCATGAGGTTACGCTTTATCCAATTGAAAAACGATTTGCAATGATTGATCTTGAACGATGGCAAAAGGAAAAAATTATGATAACAAGATGAAGCGTATTGTGAGGGGATTTCCTTTGCATATATGCCTTATTGCTCCAGTCCCACCTCCAAAAGGTGGTATTGCGCAGTGGGTTGTATTGGTCCGGCGTTATGCTAAAATGCGTAACGATATTGATATTGATACCATCAACACTTCGCCTTCTTGGCGAGCTATTGATGATATGGCAATATGGAAGCGGGTCATAGGTGGTGGGGTGCAATTGGTACGTGACTATTTTAGGTTTGTGCTCATGCTATGGAAACGACCGGATGTCATTCATTTAACGACTTCCGGACAATTAGCTACGTTACGAGATATTGCTATTCTAGCTACATCTCGATTTATAGGAGTTCCCACAGTTTATCATATACATTTTGGACGAATACCCGAGATTGTATTAAACAATACTAACGAGTGGAAACTACTTTCTTTAGCCATCCGTATGGCGTCGGCTGTAATTGCTATTGACCCTGTAACTTCTGATACAATTGCTAGAATATTTCCAAATGTTCTACTAAAGCGAATACCTAATGGTATCGACTTAAATCTATTGCCTTCGGCCTTACCAGTTTATCATATCAAAACGCTTATTTATTTAGGGTGGACCATTCCAACAAAAGGAATGGCTGAATTGTGTCAGGCTTGGTCAGAATTGTCACTTCCGGAATGGCGATGTCTTATAGTTGGGCCTGGTTCAGAGTTATACCGTCAAGAACTACGTGATCTTTATCATTCGGATAATCTTGAATTTATTACTGAGCAGTCGCACGAAGATGCTATGCTATTGTTGGCAGGGTCAGATGTATTTGTATTGCCAAGTTATACCGAGGGATTTCCAAATGTGATTATAGAAGCGATGGCATTGGGTAAATCCATAGTTTCAACTAACGTAGGAGCTATCCCAGAAATGCTTTCCGATGGATGTGGTGTTACTGTCCCTCCTCATGATGTGAACGCGCTCAGTATGGCGCTTTATAATGTTTGTTCTGATGAAGAATTACGGCTTACTATGGGTAGGCGTGCATATTATAAGTCGCATACCGAGTATTCAATGGATAAGGTTATAGAACAACTAAAGTCGTTTTGGATTGAAGTTTCTGAGAAATCCTAAATCGAAAGACTTTTGTTGTTTAAGGTTTAGCGGAAAATTATAGATGTTTAATTAATCACAAATAAAAGATGACTGATGTTCAGAGGTAAAACACTTCTCATAACAGGTGGCACAGGCACCTTTGGCAATGCCGTACTGCGCCGCTTTCTTCAGACTGAAATCGCTGAAATTCGTATTTTTAGTCGTGACGAGAAGAAGCAGGACGATATGCGTAAGTTGTATGCAAATTCAAAGCTTAAGTTTTATATAGGGGATGTGCGTAATGCGGATAGCGTGCGTGATGCGATGGAGGGGGTGGATTTCATCTTTCATGCAGCAGCTCTGAAACAGGTTCCCTCATGTGAGTTTTTCCCCGTTGAAGCGCTTCGAACTAATGCTATGGGTACACATAACGTGTTGACTCAGGCAACTGCCGTAGGTGTTAAGCGGGTGGTAGTCCTTAGCACAGACAAGGCAGTTTATCCTATCAACGCTATGGGTATTTCAAAAGCCATGATGGAGAAGATTGCTGTTGCACAGTCTCGCGTTTCCGGAAGCCGAACGGTGATTAATGTGACTCGCTATGGTAACGTGATGGCAAGCAGGGGCTCGGTAATTCCTTTGTTTCTGAAGCATATTCAGGAGGGCAAGCCCATGACTATCACTGATCCAAACATGACCCGTTTCATGATGACTATTGACGATGCGGTTGATCTGGTGCTTTATGCATTTACGCATGGCCAGCCTGGAGACACCTTTGTGCAGAAGGCTCCAAGTGCAACCATTGAGACCTTGGCGCTGGCGCTCAAGAAGTTGCTTAAGACCGACGTTCCTGTTACCATTATCGGTACACGGCATGGAGAAAAACTTTATGAAAGTCTTCTGACCCGTGAAGAGATGAGCGTAGCTCAAGATTTGGGAGGGTATTACCGCGTTCCTGCAGATAATAGGGACTTGAACTATGCGGCATTTTTCAGCGAAGGGCGTGAAGAGGTATCGTTGAAGGAGGATTATAATTCGCATAATACTACCAGAGAGGACGTGGACAGTATGTGTGCGTTGCTTTTGAAGCTTGATTGTGTGAATGCTGCAATAAGAGGAGAGAGGGTTGACGTTTAATATTCTTAGAAATAAAATGAACATTCTTGTAACTGGATCGAAAGGGTTTGTTGGGAGAAATCTTTGCTCTGTTTTGCGAACGATGGAGAGTGTCAGGCTTCTGGAATTTGATTGTGATAATGTTCCAGCGGAACTAGAGGCAATGCTTGGTGAGGCTGAGGTTATTTTTCATCTTGCGGGGGTTAATCGGCCCAAGAACGATGAGGAATTCAGAACCGGAAATGCAGGGCTGACTGATGAGATTTGTGCCATACTAAAGCGTTTAAAAAGGACTCCAAAGATCATTCTTGCCTCATCCATTCAGGCTGAGCTTGACAACCCCTATGGACTCAGCAAGCTTCAGGCTGAGCAGGTGCTTAGGGATTTTGCTGAAACTGCCGGAGCGCTAACGGTTGTTTACCGGTTCAAGAACCTTTTTGGCAAATGGTGCCGCCCGAACTACAATTCCGTCACGGCTACATTTTGCTACAGTATAGCCCATGGTCAGCCGGTCACGATTTCTGATCCTGTTCGTTTGATTGAACTGACCTATATTGATGATGTTGTTGCGGCTTTGATTGGTGAAATACCCTCTCCTGATGAAAAAAAGGAATCTGGCTTTGCTTACGGTCCGGATTTAACGGCTTATCCTATTACGCTTGTTGAGCTTGCGGAGTTGATTATGTCATTTCGTGAGTCGCGTCAAACCTTGCTTATGCCAGAATTTGACAGTCCATTGGTCAGAGCGCTCTATGCCACCTACCTCTCATATCTTGAGGGGGAGGATTTTGCCTATTCGCTCAATATCAGAACCGATGAACGGGGGAGCCTTGCCGAAATGATGAAAAGCAAGACATTCGGGCAGATTTTTGTTTCACGTACCAAACCAGGAATTACCAGAGGCAACCATTATCACCATACAAAGACAGAAAAGTTTATGGTTGTTGAAGGCGATGCCGTGATTCGATTCCGCCGTGTTGACGGAACTGAGGTCATAGAGCATCGGGTTGCAGGCAAAGAGTTCAAGGTTGTAGATATTCCGCCAGGATATACACACCATATTACGAACATAGGTGAAGGCGAACTGGTAACCCTTTTTTGGGCAAGTGAGATTTTTAATCCTGAAAAGATTGATACTTATTTTCTGAACGTCTAATGTTGATTATGATGGATTAAACATTAATACGTTAAATAATAAATTTATACAGAGAGTGGTAAAAAAATTAAAGGTGATGACCATTGTTGGTACCAGGCCGGAGATTATCCGTCTTTCGCGGGTGCTGGCGAAACTGGATGAGCATACGGAACATGTGCTGGTGCATACAGGGCAGAATTACGATTATGAACTGAACCAGATATTTTTTGATGATCTTGCTATTCGTAAGCCTGACCATTTTCTTGAGGCCGCGGGTTCATCGGCGGCTGAAACCGTAGGGTTGATCATTGCGAAAGCGGATGCGGTTATGGCCACTGAAAAGCCAGATGCACTTTTGATTCTTGGCGATACCAACTCATGCCTTACCGTTTATCCGGCCAAGCGCAGGAAGATTCCTGTTTTTCACATGGAGGCCGGTAATCGTTGTTTTGACCAGCGGGTACCGGAAGAGATCAATCGCAAGATAGTTGATCATTCGGCCGATATCAACCTGACCTACAGCGATATTGCACGGGAATATCTACTTCGTGAAGGGTTGCCTCCCGACCGGATTATCAAGACCGGAAGTCCAATGTTTGAGGTGCTGACGCATTACCGTGAAAAGATTGACCGTTCACATGTGCTCGATCGCCTGAGTCTTATTGAGGGTGATTACTTTGTGGTCAGTGCTCACCGTGAGGAGAACATCGAATCAGACAGGAATTTTTTGAAGCTTGTTGAGATACTGAACAGGCTTGCAGAAGAGTATGGAAAACGGGTGATAGTCTCAACCCATCCACGAACTCGCAAGCGGATTGACGCAAGCGGTGTTGCGTTTAATCCGCTTGTTGAACTGCTTAAACCTCTCGGGTTTAGCGATTATGTCAATCTGCAGATGCATTCCAAGGCAGTGCTCTCCGACAGCGGCACTATTACCGAAGAATCTTCAATTCTGAATTTCCCTGCTATTAATATCCGCGAGGCTCATGAGCGGCCTGAAGGTATGGAAGAAGCTTCAGTGATGATGGTTGGTCTTGAAGTTGATCGTGTCACGCAGGCGCTGGCGATTCTCGACACTCAGGCCCGTGGTGTGCATCGGAGTTTGCGGCAGGTAGCGGATTATTCGATGCCGAATGTATCTGATAAGGTGGTTCGGTTAATACTCAGTTATACCGATTATGTGAATAGGGTTGTATGGAAAAAGTATTAAATGTAAAGGTTCATTTTGGCAAAAGTTCTGATTTATTCCCTGGTTTTTACTCCTGACGGGGTTTCTAACGCGTATTTATATCGCGATCTTGCTGCTGAATTGCAGCGAAGAGGTCACAAGGTTACTGTTCTTACGACTACACCGCATTATAATGTCTTGCAACAGGAACTTGCCAAGCAACCGCTTACTAAAAGATGGGGTGGTTTGTATGCAACCAGTTGTTTAGGGCCTGTCAAGGTGATTCACATTCCAATGTTTAAAAAATCACCAAAACATGTTATCAGAATAATATCAGCTATATGGTTTCATATAGCGGCATTATTTATAGGAGCTTTCGTATCGGGTCGCCAAGATATTGTTATTGCATCATCTCCTCCGCTTTCTAGCGGTATCATAGGACGTTTTATGGCGTGGATTCGGGGCGCTCCATCTGTCTATATTGTTCAGGATGTTTTTCCTGACGGTTTGGTGCGGCAAGGTAAAATACAGTCAAAGATGCTTGTTGCTTTTTTGCGCAAACTTGAAAAGCTTGTGTATAATAATAACAATGCGGTTGTTGTTATTGCGCAATCATTTATGACAACATTAAAACCGCGTGTCAGAAAAACAGAAAACCTGCGCCTTATTGAAAACTTTGTTGATACAGAGTTTTATCAGCCGCTTTCGAGGCATAATGATTTTTCTGGAAAGCATGGTTTAGATGATTGTTTTGTTGTGTCGTATGTGGGTAATATTGGAAATGCGCAGGATTTCAGTCCAGTAGTACAGGCGGCTAAAGCATTGCAGGATTTGCCAATAAAGTTTGTGTTTGTTGGTGATGGTATTATGCGCCCAAGTCTGGAACAACAAATTCTTGAACATAACCTCAAGAATATCAGTGTCTTAGGGTACATCCCCCGTGATGTTACTCCTTGGGCAAATGCAAGTAGCGACATTTGCCTGGTGCTTCTGAGTCCCCATATTCAGGGTGACGGCTTTCCTTCAAAGATATTTTCGATCATGGCCTCCGGACGCACAGCAATTATCACGGCGGATAGCGGTTCAGATCTTACGCGGGTAGCACGTGAGTCAGGGTGTGGAAGAGTGGTTCCGGTTGGTGATGCAGATGCATTTGTCATCGAAGTACGAAAAGCTTTTGAAGAGCGGGAGGAGCTGGTTGCTGAAGGTATAAAAGCACGTGAGTATGTGGTCATAAATTATTCCAAAGAGGCAATCAGCGCTCAATATGACCAATTGATCCATGAGCTGTGCCCATCAAAATAAAGGAGCGAGTATCGGTGAGGTTTGTTATAGCGCATTATTTACGTTGTGCCCGTATCCTCTATGTGCAAGGAAATCGTACTATTGTAGCTCAAGGGCACAGGCTTTTTTTTTACCAAAATGGTAAGCGTGAAAGAGTTATAGCTACTCTCCCAGTATCTTTCACAGAACAGATTTTTTCTCTGTTTACCTTTACCCGATTAGGTTTACGACTTGGAATTCATGCGGCCCAGCCGATTGGTGATGGTCGGATTCTTGTTGTTCTTAAGCGGCGGTTTGTTTTGGTAGATCAAGACGGTTCATCCCGCGTGGTTGATAGAATACATCGAGGGAACAAGCCGGCATCCCGTGCGATTTGCCAGGTTCCCGATGGATCGATTCTTTATGGGGAATACCTTCTCAACAAGGATCGTCAGATACCTGTTGCACTTTATCGCACAGAAAACCCGATTTCAGGGTTTAAAAAAATCTTTGAATTTCCTGCAGGGGAGATTCGTCATATTCATTTTGTGCAGTGGGATCCATTTGAATCATGTTTATGGATGGGTACCGGGGATGCTAATGCGGAATGTCAGTTGTTTAAAAGTACTGATATCGGCAATAGTTGGACTCGAATCGGTGGAGGAACGCAGGATTGGCGGGCTGTGAGTGTTATTTTTACAGAAGAATCGTTGTTTTGGGGTACGGATGCCGGATCGGATGCTGGCCGTACTCCTAATTTTATTGTTCGTTTAAATCGGGTGACTCAAGCTATTTCTCTCGTTCAACGAATTCAAGGGCCCTGCCATGGTGCAGGAGCTTTATGTGACGGAACACTGTTTATAAGTACCGGCGTTGAAGGGGGGGGGAATGAGGTTGACACAGCAGCGCATCTTTGGGCGAGCAGAGATGGTGAAAAATGGCATGAATGTTATGCCCGATCAAAAAAAATGTGGCCACATATTATTCAGTATGGTGTTATGCGAATACCACCTGGTACAGAAACTTCAGAGACTCTGCATTTTACTGCTCTTGCCTTAAGAGGCGCAGCCGAGACATGGTTCAACGGAATGCTTGATATTTAAAAATTGTATTTACCCGTCATGATCATATTTATTTGCGACTAAAATTTTTTTATGAACAAAAATCTGAATTTAGGTAAGGATAAGATTTGGTATAAGGGAAAAATAGTTGGGCTATTGTTAGAAGTTGTTTTTACCTTGTTCTCATTGTCTTTTTTTAAGGCAATTTTTTCCAGTTTATTTTATTATTTGCATGAACATGTTCTTTGGAGAAAAAAAATTAATATAGCTAGTATTGCAAGAATTCATGCAAGAACATCAATTCGTAATGCTCAAAATGTTTATTTGGGAAATAATGTTCGGATTACAATGGATTGTTGTGTTTGGGCAGAAACAAAATCGAAAATTATCATAGGAGACAATGTTCTGATAGGGCCGGGTGTAAAACTATTTTGCAGTAACCATGGGACCGAACTTAGTGGAATTCCAATGGTTTTTCAAGACAGGATAGAGAATGATATTGTAATTGGCAGTGACGTATGGATTGGGGCAAATAGTGTTATTTTGTCTGGAGTGAATATACATAACGGCGCAATTGTTGCGGCTGGGTCAGTAGTGACCAAAAATGTTCCTGAAAATGCGATTTATGGGGGTGTGCCAGCTAAACTCATCAAATATCGAAATTGATTCTTTAGAATATTTGAAAATTAAATAAATTTGATGACTGAATTGTTAGCTCAAACAGCGCCAAAAAAATATGCCATTTTATCTATGGATGTTGAGGATTGGTATCATTCGGATTATTTTATCGACAAGAAATTAGATCGCTCTTATTCGATGCTTGATGGACTTGATCGATACGTAGGGATGCTTCAGGACCTCCAGATACCATCATCTTTTTTTGTTTTATCGGATCTTGCTAAAAGTCTACAAAGCAAAATGCTCGAATTATCATCTTGTGGATATGAATTAGCATGTCATGGCGATGATCACACACGCCCACTTCTAATTCCAAGCAAAGACTTTTATATACGAACAGTTGCGGCTAAGAAAAAAATAGAAGACTTAACAGGGCTCTCAGTAGCAGGATATCGTGCACCCTCATTTAGTCTTGATCGAGAACGTCTTGATATGATAAGAAAAGCGGGTTTTTTATATGATTCCAGTAAAAATGCGTTTAGTGATCATCCCTTATATGGTTGCATTGATATCAGTGGATTTGATAAAGTTGTGCCAAATATTTATCGGGCAGAAAATTTTTTTGAGTTCGAGGTAAGTACTTTAAAGATAGCTGATAAAAATATTCCAGTTTCTGGTGGCGGTTACCTTCGAATATTACCGTGGTGGTTAACAAGTAATCTGATTACCCGTTACCTTAAAGACGCTTCTTTTTATGTTCTTTTTATACATCCGTTTGAGCTATCGCATCGTGCTGCCCCATATTTAGATAATACCGTATCTTTTCCAACGCGAATGCGTTTTTCACTTGGGCGCTCAACAACTGAAATTAAATTGCGTAAAGTTATAAGTCTTCTTAAAAAGGAAGATTTTTGTTTTACTACATTTTCTGATCTTCGACAAATATTAAAATAACTTAGTAGTGCCAGAAAATTATTATTTGTAATTGGAATGGCTGACTGTTTAGTACTCAACATGTGCTTATATGCTCAATAGACAAGCGTATAATGGCTTAACATCTCATAAAAATATATTGATGAAGCGGCTTTTTGATATTACCATGTCGCTGCTGGCTTTCATTGTTCTTGGATTACCTATGCTGATGGTGGCATTGTTAATAAAATTAACTTCGAAAGGCCCAGTGCTTTATTGGTCGAACCGTGTTGGAAGAGATAACGCGATTTTCAGCATGCCAAAGTTCCGCACCATGCGGACTGATACTCCGGCTGTTGCAACGCATCTTATGTCTGATCCTGACAGTTATTTGATCCCCATAGGCAAGTTTTTGCGCAGGGTGAGCATCGATGAGCTGCCCCAGCTCTGGAGTATTCTGAAGGGGGATATGAGCATCGTCGGACCTCGCCCGGCACTGTTCAATCAAGATGATTTGATAGCATTAAGGACAAAAAAGGGCGTGCATGTATTGACTCCAGGTTTGACAGGCTCCGCCCAGATCAATGGCCGTGATGAGTTGCCTATCCCTGTCAAAGTTGAATTTGATGAATACTATCTCATGAATCAATCATTCTTGTTCGATCTTAAAATAATATTTCAAACTCTTTTCAAAGCGGCAAAGGGTGATGGGGTTTCCCATTAGATCTTGTTATCTTGACTTTTGTTTGCGTGAAAAAAGTATAAAAGATAGCATTTGCGTGTTTTATTATTGACCCAGTGGTTTGATCCTGAACCGACATTTAAGGGATTGGTTTTTGCTCGGGAACTTGTCCGGCAGGGTTTTGAAGTAGAGGTCGTTACGGGTTTTCCAAACTACCCAGGTGGTAAGCTTTATCCCGGTTATAAAATCAGGCTGATTCAGCGTGAGAATATTGATGGTGTGCGGGTAACGCGGGTTCCTCTCTATCCAAGCCATAGCCAGAGTGGTGTTGGCAGGGTGATGAATTATATCAGTTTCGCAGGAGCCGCACTTGCCTATGGATTGTTCGGTGCTAAAAGACCTGATGTTATCTATGCCTACCATCCCCCCATTACTGTTGGTATAGCAGCTTCTCTTCTTCGCCTGTTTCGTCGAGTCCCTGTGGTATACGACATTCAGGATATGTGGCCTGACTCACTGCGCGCTACGAAAATAATATCAAATTCCTGTGTAATTAGCATTGTCAGTAAAGTCTGTAATGCAGTCTATCGTGCTGTTGATCACATCGTGGTACTTTCTCCAGGCTTTAAGCAGTTGCTTATTGATCGAGATGTACCTGAGCGAAAGATGGATGTGATTTATAACTGGTGCGATGAAGCATCAATGGTTCATCAACACGGTGAATTACCGGAGGATTTTCCCGGTTCAGAAAGGTTTACTATTGTTTTTGCCGGTAATATGGGGAAAGCCCAAGCATTGGATGCTGTTCTTGATGCTGCAAAAATTGTTCAGAACAAAATGGACCGGATCTGCTTTGTATTTATCGGTGGGGGTGTTGAGGTAGATCGGCTGAAAAGTTTGGCTAAAGAGATGAGGTTAAAAAATGTGGAATTTCTTCAGGCAGTACCCATGGCCAAAATAGGAGGTGTTCTCCATAAGGCAGATGCTCTTTTGGTTCATCTGAGAAAAGATCCATTGTTTATGATCACGATTCCTTCCAAAACCCAGGCCTATATGGCTGCAGGAAAACCAATCTTGATGGCCGTTGATGGAGATGCGGGTGAGCTTGTCAATGTTGCCGGTTGTGGTGTTCTTGCTGAATCGGGAAATCCTGAGGCTATCGCTGACGCGGCGCTTAAATTATATACAATGAGTGCTTCGGAAAGAGATGTAATGGCTATGAGTGGCCGGAAATACTATCAATCGCATTTGTCATTAAAAGTTGGGGTGAGTCGTTTTGCTGAAATATTTAAAAAGCTTGTCAAATAAAGAGTTATCGGCTTAGACATTATGGCAAAACGATTTTTTGATCTTGTTCTTACCATTCCCGGTTTTCTTTTGATCCTGCCATTTTTACTGTTTCTCTCTCTTTTGGTCAGATTATTTCATGGTAGTCCGGTTTTGTTCGCTCAATTCCGCCCGGGTTTGAATGCCACCCCTTTTCGTATGTTGAAGTTCAGGTCGATGACTAATGCACGGGATGCTGATGGAAATCTTTTGCCGGACAATGAACGACTTACCTCTTTTGGAAGATTTCTTCGCTCTACCAGTCTTGATGAATTTCCTTCGCTTTTGAATGTCCTCAAGGGCGATATGAGTTTAGTGGGTCCGCGCCCCCTCTTGATGGAGTATTTGCCGCTCTACTCTCCGGAGCAGAATCGGCGTCATGAGGTAAAGCCTGGTATGACCGGTTGGGCTCAGGTAAATGGACGCAATGCTATAAGTTGGGAGGAGAAATTCAGGCTGGATGCGTGGTATGTTAATCATCAGTCTTTGTGGCTTGATGTCCAAATACTTGCGATGACCGTCCAGCATGTCTTTTTGCGTAAAGGTATAAACCACAATGCAACGGAGAGCATGCCGTTTTTTACCGGGCCAGTGGATGTTGATGTTTATAAATCCAAAATTAGATGATGAGAGAAAAAATTATCGACATTATCACTGAAATTGCATCAGATTCAGGCTGGGAAATTGTTGCCAACCTCAATGACGATACGGTTTTGCTTGAGAGTGGGTTGGATTCGTTGGGATTTGCTATTCTTGTGGCCCGTTTAGAAGAGGAGTTGCTGTATGACCCCTTTTCGATGATGGATGAGCCTGTTTATCCGAGGACGTTGGGAGAATTTGTCAGGATATATGAACGCTATTCCTCATGAGAGGTGAGGCCTTAGCAGAGATATTGAGGAGGTTTTCGGGTGATCACCAGGTTTTATTAACTCTGTCAGGAATACTTTCTGTTAATCAACTGCTTAAAGATGCAGAAGATTTGTACAGAAGATCATCGGCTACCTCCAGGAGTCGGATAGCTCTCTATGGTTTGCCTGCTATTGATTTTATAACGTCTCTTGTGGCGTTTGATGGTAAGGTTGAGGCGATGCTGCTTCTTCCGGTATCTCTGGATGAGGCCGCGACCTTACGGTTGGTTGAGTCTGCCGGTTGTACGCATTATATGGATGCTGAAAACATAGTCGAAGTTTCAAGAGAGCAGGAAGAGTGCCGCTTTTCAGAAGCAAAAGTAGAATCAGAATCAGAAGCAACGCAATGGTTGCTCGCGACATCAGGAACAACTGGCAGGCCGAAGTTGATAGGGCATACGTTGGCCTCTTTGTCCCGTTCGGTTAAAAGAGATCTTGAAAAAGGGCGCTGTTTTGTTTGGGGATTACTGTATGACCCAAGCCGTTTTGCCGGTATTCAGGTTGTTCTTCAAGCTCTATTGTCAGGCTCGCTGCTGCTTGTTTCGGAGTCGGTTGATTTTGAATCGCAGATAGAGGGGTTACTGCAGAATAAAGTTAACGCATTGTCTGCAACGCCTTCACTGTGGCGGAAATTGTTAATGGATGGCAGAATTAAGGTATGCCGATTACAACAGATTACTCTTGGCGGCGAAATTGCAGATCAGCATATTCTGGATGGTTTAAAACGCCAGTTCAATGGGGCAAGAATTGTTCACATTTACGCTTCTACAGAAGCAGGAACGGCATTTTCTGTTTATGATGGTAGAGCTGGATTTCCAGCTATCTGGATTCAAAACATAAGCGCACCGCTTCCGTTGCGTATTCGTGATGATGGGCATTTGCTGGTCAGGCCCTTGTTACTTCCTGAAGGCCATGAAATAGTGCAACGGCTTGATTCAGATGGCTATCTGGACACGGAGGATATGGTACGTGTTGAGGGCGATCGGGTTATTTTTCTTGGTCGTGCTTCGGGTGCAATAAATGTTGGCGGCAACAAGGTTACTCCTGAGTATATTGAAGGCTGTATTCGTGAAGTCAATGGAGTGCATGATGTCCGTGTTTTTGGGAAGAAAAGTAGCATGATCGGGCAGATTGTTGCGGCCGAAATTGTGCCTTATCAAGGATTGGAGGCGAAACGGTTGCGGAGTGAAATTCTTCATTATTGCAAATTAAACATGGAGAGCTGGCAAATTCCAGGCATCATTACTTTCGTTGATGAGCTTAAGGAAAACTCGGCAGGAAAACTTGAACGGCTGACTTGATGAAAATAGTAGTTGTAACTGGCGCAACTCGTGGCTTGGGGCTTGCTGTTGCTCGTCAATGTATTTCGGACGGGTTTAAAGTCGTTGCTGTTGGCCGCACCATGTCAGAAGAGCTGG
Organism: uncultured Chlorobiaceae bacterium; assembly: GCA_903865705.1. Taxonomy (GTDB): domain Bacteria; phylum Bacteroidota; class Chlorobiia; order Chlorobiales; family Chlorobiaceae; genus Chlorobium. The sequence goes on along the minus strand of CAIPKT010000140.1, from coordinate 6,805 downwards.
CCCTTTTAATGCAGCAAAATCCTGAGTGCATCTTCTTTGAGCGATATGATTTTTCTGATACGGCAGGCATTCACTTGTTTGCTACACAGATCACGAAAAAATATGGGCGTCCGTGGGGTTTGGTGAATAATGCGGCTATTGGCCGTGATGGAGTGCTCGCTACGTTGCATGAGCGAGATATTGCTGACTTGATAAAAATAAATATCGAAGCACCTATTTTATTGACCAAGTATATTTTGCGTTCCATGCTTATTAACAGGGGTGGCCGGATTATCAATGTCTCTTCTATTATAGCAACGACTGGATTCAATGGTCTGTCGGTTTATGCTGCTACAAAAGCGGCCTTGGCCGGGTTCACGAAATCACTGGCTCGTGAAGTCGGTAAAGCCGGCATTACCGTTAATACTCTGGCACCCGGGTTTATGGAAACCGGCATGACATCAGCTCTTCAGGGAGATAAGTTCGAATCCATCAAGCGTCGCTCTCCTTTAGGGTATTTAGCTAAAGTTGAGGACGCTGCCTTTGCCGTAAGTTATCTTTTAAGTGAAAAATCTTCGAGTGTAACAGGAACAACCATTACGGTGGATGCAGGATGTTCCGCCTGATAAAATAATTATTTTGCCTGATCAAAAGCAAAAAACTGCCAACCCCTTTTATAAAGGGTATTTTAAGAGTGAAGAACTGCTGGGAATGGGTTTCAAATCGGTTGGCGAAAATGTAAAAATCGCCAAAAATTGCACAATTGTTGGGCTTGACAAGATTTCGTTAGGCAACAATATTCAAATTGATGAGAACGTTTTTATAGCGGCTAATGTTGGCCCACTGAATGTGGGAGATTACGTTCATATTGGGGGAGGAAGCCATTTGAGTTGTGCAGGTGGAATAACGCTCTCGGATTTTTGCGGCTTATCGCAAGGTGTCAGGATATATTCTGCTACGGATGATTATACAGGCTTTTCATTAACGAATGCTACCGTTCCGGAAAAATTCAAGAATGTTAAAATAGCACCGGTATTTTTTGGAAAGCATGTTCTCATTGGGTCAGGCTGTGTGATTTTGCCGGGAGTTCAAATTGGTATTGGTTCATCGGTTGGAGCCCTTTCTTTGGTTAATATTTCGCTGAAGGAATGGGGGGTTTATTTTGGCATTCCTGCGAAACGAATCAAGGCTCGATCCAAGAATTTATTGGAATTGGAACGGAAATTTTTAGAGGAACCGATAGGAACTAATCGGTAAAAACAAAGAAATAAAGTATATCTGTAGTTTTGTTTGATAACATCATTTATTTTGTATTAATGCATAAGCCCCCATTTCCCCCTTGGCCTTCGTACACCCAGGATGAGGCTGATGCTGTCTCTCGTGTTCTTTTGTCAAACAAAGTTAATTACTGGACTGGGCAGGAGTGTCGTGAATTTGAACATGAGTTTGCTGCTTGGGCAGGGTGCCGATATGCTATAGCGTTGGCGAACGGAACAGTGGCGCTTGAATTGGCGCTGGAGGCTCTTGGTATTGGGTATGGTGATGAGGTTATTGTTCCAAGCTATACCTTTATTGCTTCTGCCAGTGCGGTTGTGATGAGGGGAGCTGTTCCGGTGATGGCGGATGTGGATGCTAATTCTATGACACTGACGGCGGAAAGCATAGCTGCCAGGTTGACATCAAGAACGAAAGGTGTTATTGCGGTTCACCTGGTTGGCTATCCTTGCGATATGGATCCTATTATGGAGCTGGCTGAGAAGCATAATTTAAAGGTTATTGAGGATTGTGCGCAGGCTCATGGTGCACGGTATAAAGGACGATCAGTGGGTTCGATAGGGCATATTGGCGCATGGAGCTTTGCGCAGGACAAGATCATGACGACGGGCGGAGAGGGTGGCATGGTCACTACCAATGATTCGGCCTTGTGGTCGAGCATGTGGTCATATAAAGATCATGGCAAAAGCTGGAAGGCGGTCTATGAGCGTGAGCACCAGCCGGGGTTCCGTTGGCTCCACGATTCTTTTGGCACAAATTGTCGGATGACGGAGATGCAGGGAGTTATCGGGCGGATACAGTTGCAGCGGATGGAGGAGTGGACGGCCAAGCGCCGGGCGAACGCTACCGCCATCTGGAATGCTGCGCGCTCAATTCAGGGATTACGGGTTCCGGAGATTCAGGATTGGGCGGAACATGCGGCCTATAAATGTTACGTTTTTGTTGACCCGGCTGCGCTGAAATGTGGTTGGAACCGGAATAAAATCATGGGCGCCATCACGGGTAGGGGAGTTCCTTGTTACAGCGGGGTCTGCCCGGAGATCTATCTCGAAAAGGCATTTGACAATTCCGGATGGCGACCTGCCGAACGGTTGCCTGTAGCCAGAGAGCTTGGCGAGACAGCTTTGATGTTTCTTGTGCATCCTACGCTTGAGGAAGAGCATATCAAGAAAACCTGCAAGGTTCTTCAAGAGGTAATGAAAGAGGTTGTTCGCAGTGAATTGGCTTGTTTATGAAAAGCGATTAAACGATAAGAAACCTCATCGAATGACCTTGTTTTATGAACGGGTAAAAAAAAGCTGCGTGAATGTGTCACGCAGCTTTTTTTATTTGTAGCGGGTGCATGCTTGAAGCAAAGTGCTTCTCAATGCTGCAGAAAGCGAAGTCAACACTCCAGAACAGTCAAAATGCTGTATTTTTATAGGTTACCGCGCCCTGAACTACAAGTATTTCACTTTAAAATGTTTATTTTGAAAAATAGGTCATCATAACCCTGATTGATAACGTCGTACAGTAGTATAAAGCTCCAGACAGGAAATAACTGCCAGCCAAAGACTGGCATGTTTTGTTAAGGATTGCCGGTTGATTTGTTGTTTAAAGACTAAGGTATTTTAAAAAAATTTGATAATACCCTATGTTTAAACGTGTTAGCTACTGGCAACGTCATGTACATAGTATTATCCGATATGGGACGTTTCGTAAGTATATAAACTTCATAAAATCATATTATTTCTATTTGAAGGGCAAGGCAAAAATATCTTCTCTGCCTTCATTTCTTAAGATTGAGATATCTCGTTTTTGTGATGTGAATTGTAAGTTCTGTTTTGTCGATAAGGCAAAAATTATGTACCCATTGCAAGATTACAAGAAACTGATTGATCAATTCAAAGACTATGTGTTTTTGGTGTCTTTGTATGATATTGGGGAGCCCTTGCATCATCCTGATGTAATTGAGTGTATTCGATATGCTCATACGAATAAGATGGGAACGGTTATTTCAACGTCATTGTCAATCAATAAAAATGATGCGTTTTGGGATGAACTGGTAACATCAGGTTTGGATGTCTTGATTGTGGCTATTGATGGGATTACCTCTAAGACATACAATGAATATCGGCGGAATGGTAAATTTGATCTTGTGATCTTTAATCTCAAGAAAATTCTTGAGCTCAAAAAATCAACGAAATCAAAGATATTTATAGAATGGCAGATGGTTGATTTTGAGTGGAATCGTTCAGAGCAAAATGCGGCTGAAAAAAAGGCTTATGAGTTTGGGTGCAATAATTTTAGAATTATTGCGGAAGCTACTCAACCTCGAAAGTGTCAGGATAATGATGATGCAACAAGGAAGCGAAATTGTGTGCTCCCTTATATCCTGTTTTTTGTTACAGCGAAGAATGAGGTTCGGTTATGTTATAAGATATATCATCATGATATGCATATAGGCAGTCTTTCACATCATTCTTTTGCTGAGATATGGAATGGGGCTGAAATTGCCCGTGTGCGTGATCCGGAGCAAATAATGCATAGAATCGGGTGCAATAAGTGCCGAGAGTAGTTGACTACTTCGTCCCCATAACAAGCTTGCGGTCGCTTGGGGAAACCGTCTCGATAAATCCCTTGATGAAGTCAATCTGCGCTGTTGCCGGCTGGTCTGGAGCTGAGCGCTGACTGGATACCCTGACCATCAGATTGTCGGGCATGTCACCCAGGATATGTTGTGCCAAACGATTTAACCTGTCGAAACGTAATGCGACAAGCCTTGACTGCCCCGTAGAAATATCAGTTTTCCCTCCTGTTATCCTCCAGTACATCACATCTTCGATCTGGTTACCGTGATTCGCCGTAAAAGTAATCATATCCTGTTTTCCTGCCTTAGTTGCGATTGTTGCAAACTCTGGTGGCGTTACGGTAGCCCCTCCCGCCTCATAGCACATTTGCTGTGAATGACCGGCACGACGGACACCGTCACGGCTCCAGGTCATCACCACTACTACATTTTTTCCATCACCACGCTGAAAACCTTGTGCTGCAACAAGATCGTAGTCTCCTTTCATTGATTCTTTCCAACGGGGATCGACAAAATTAGTTTCTATTGGCGTCCAGCCTTCTGGATGCACGTTGACTAACCTTTGAAGATCGGGTTGCGATACTTTAGCGCTCTGATTTTCCCTTACTTCGACCAAGAGCAGTGCTGAGCCAAGCAGGAGCCCTATTATAATGGCGAGAGCGTTATACTTGGTTAGGCGCATGTGCAATAATTTCTGTTTGCTTTTTGCCTGAATAGGCATTGAATAAAAGATAATCGATCAGGGCAAGGGCGGCGAGTGCGACAATGAAGACAAAGATACCTGTCGCATTATGGAAGAGCCCTTGTGAAAAGGCGTCGCCAACATATTGCGTTGCCAGTACCAGTGTGATTACCCGGAACAGGTTGGTGAGCAGGGCTACAGGCAGAACGCAGGCAACCAGCACGGCGATATGCCAGGGTTCGCGCTTGACGCCTTGACGCAGATAGAGGACTGAGAGCGCGGTCAATGAAAAAATCGAGTTCATGCCGGAACAGGCTTTGGTTACTTCGGCGCTGTAGGGACCAAAATAGAGGATAACGCCGTCAGAGATAACCGGAAAGAGCGTCGCGCTGATTACTTTTGCTGATGTTGCCGCAATGGCCAGCGCCAATTGAGAGGAGAACAGGTCAGGGGCGACCCAGCCGATAACGACTATAACGGTTCCGGCAACCACCATAAAAAACGCTGATTTCCGGTATTCACGGGGAGCGAGTGCCGCAACTAGACCGGCAGCCATGAAAAACAGGCCCCAGATTTCAAGAATCATCACCGGGTAAAGACGGCCTGTGATATAGAGCATCCACCCGGCAATCAAAAAAGCTGAACCGGTCAGCAGGTCACCTGTTCCCTCCCCGCGAAGGGAGGAAATGATGCTGTTGCGTTCGATCCATAAGACCAGAGCAATAATAACAAACAACAATGATGAATCGTTGTTGCCAAACGAGGGGTCCAGGATGGTATAGCGTGCTGCTGCATGCAGGGTGATCAGGGCAAACAGCAGCCACGGAAACCATGAGGCGTGTGGTCGAATACTCATGAGTTAACAATTCGCATAGTTACAACCAGGCCTGCAGATAATAACAGGACGGCAAAAAGCATGACCGGCACCCAGCGAAACTTGCGCATCTTTTCTGTCAGGCGGTGTAAACCTGTGCGGACATAGAGGCGGCTTGTTCCTGTGCCGATAAGAAGTCCGGCTATAATTGAGCCGCCGATCATCCATAAAGCAAGCAGATCACGAAGCAGGAGCAGATCATAGGCAATTACCACCACACCCAATCCGGCAACAAGGAAAAGAGGCAGTTTAATGAGAATCGGCACTTTGTGCTCATGGTACTTATAGGCTCCGGCATTGTCGGCAGATGCCTTCTTTTTACGAGCCGGCCAAAGTTTTGGAAGCCAGAGCGTCCCCGAAAGGAACGACTTCGACGCAAAGAGCAGAAGTATGGCGGCCGTAAATGAGACAGCGACCGATCCAGACCCGGCAATTTGATGACGAATTTGGCTTTGTACTCTTGTTGGATCAGCCATAGGCAATGCAACCGCCTGTTGGCCTTTATTTCCCGGTGCATCGGGCTTGTATTCGCCAAAATAGGTGATTTTGGATGCATCAACCACTGTTCTCATTTTGTTTGAGAATGCGACGGATCGCTGTTGGTTATTGATCTGATTGGCCGCAGTCTGCATTGCCGCTTGGCCTTCCAGCGGAACAGGCACAATGCTGTGCAGCACCAAGATCATCGAAAACTTGTCTGCCACTCGTGCAACAACCGCTCTATTTGCTTTTGAATTGCTCAAAACCGTAAAAATGGCAGGTTCCATCTGATCGGTCGTGAGGGTTCGCGTTGCCTGTCGAAACGGAACTTTCTGTGCTTTAACCAGATCAAGCAATGCCGATAAGGAAGCGCCACTGGCAGCGGAAGCATTCAATGACTGGAGAAACGGCACATTAACGCTTTGCATAAGAACCTCGTCGTACACCAGAAGCTTTCTTTGTGCAAAGAGGTTGGGATTATTTGTAATAACTTGTTGGACAATTTCGGGCGAAACTGTTTTGGCGGTTGAGGCAATCTCCTGTTCGGCAAAGCCGGCAAGCACCCTGCGACGGGCATCGTGCATGGCAAGAAGGAAGTCGGGCGATTTGTCGAGCTTCATTTTTGTTGCTTGTTGGGCAAGGAGTTCACCACGGACCAGACCGGCCAGAATGGTTCGGCGCTGATTGCGCGCTACGGTGGCATCGCCACCAGGAGGGGCTGAACGCTGATACAAAAAATTGACTTCACGCTGTGTAATCTCTACGCCATTGACCGTCGCAGCGACGCGGCTATCAATGCCGTTGCCGGTGTGCGATGAGCACCCGGCAACGGTAAACGCAAGAAAGAGAAGAACTAATAATGATCTCATTGTTATGCGATAGATTTTTATACTATTGATTTTTCAGCGGACTTTTTCTTTCTTGCCTTCATTGCAGACATCAGAGC